>NZ_RJJY01000001.1:5157548-5515097 GCF_003751085.1 Micromonospora sp. Llam0
CGGCGACCGCTTCGACTCCGGCCGGCAACGTCACCACTGCGGACGGGGCCCACGCCTCGCCGGGCAGGATCAGGTCGGCCGGGCCGTCGTTGCGCATGCCGACCTCGATGTCGACCACGTCGCCGACCGCCCCCTGCACCGTCGCACCGATCGCCACCGAGTCGGCCGGCTGCTTCGGAATAGTGACCAGGAAGTCGGTCCAGTTGTCGCTCTCGTTGATGTCCGGCAGCGGATCCAGGGCGGCCAGACGGAGCTCGTTGCCGGCGGATCGGGCAGACATCGCCCCGAGGGCCGCGACCTCGTCGTCGCCCAGCGGCAGCACCGCCACCACCACGATCCGCTCGGATGGGCCGGGTGCGGTCTCGCCGACCTTGACCCGCAGCGGGGTCTCCTCGTGTAGGGAGAACACCTCACCTGGGCCGACCTCGCCGAGGATCTGACAGGTCAGCTCCAGGAAGTCAGGGTTGTACTCACAGTTGTCGTACCGGTCCGGCAGCTCGAGGTCCAGTCCGGTGCTCAGCACGACCTGTACGCCGGCGGCCGCCACCGTGCCGACGTTCGTGGCCTGAACTGGCACGTTCGTGGTCTCCCCCGGCTGCAGCGTCACGTCGTCGATCTCGCCGACCACGAGATCGACCCCGGGCCCGGTGAGCTGGACCCTGCCGGTGGTCTGCTGCTCCTCGGGCATGTTCGCGGCCGAGGTGGTGACCTCGATGACGCCCCAGTACCGCACGACGTCCAGGTCACCCGGCAGGGCGTCGACCCGGTAGACGTGCGTCGCGTCGCCGGCGAGTTCGTCGAGCATGCAGGTGGCCACCTTGCCGGCGACCGTACAACCCTGGCTTGCGCCGGGCAGGTCGAGCCGGAACGCGTCCGACACGTCGGACGCGTCGATCGTCACCGACACGTCGACGGCCGAGGTCGGCGAACTGTTGCTGATGGTGATCTCGATCGGCTTCGGTGTGGTCGCGTCCATCCCGATGTTGGTCACGTACTCAATGAAGTTTTCTCAACAACGAATGGTTCGTTGAATGGTGCGACACGCACATAAGGGGCAATAGCGACGATTCTTGTGGGACGTGAGGTCCTCCGATAAACCGGTCTCACCACAAGAATCCGTCACCAAGAGGACCCCACGTGATCACTTATCGTGCCACACTCGACGTCCCGAGGGAACTCGTCTCCTACGTGGCGAGTCTGCTACGCGCCCACCGGCGGTCGCTGGGCACACGCAGGAAGACCCGACTGCTCACCTGCTGGCGGCAGGCGGTGTTCGGCCTTGTCTGGTTCCGTAACCGCGGCGTGGACATCCCCCAGCTCGGCGCCGGGTTCGGGCTGTCCCGGGCCACCTCCTACCGCTACCACGACGAGGTCTTGGCGGTGCTGTCCGCGCAGGCGCCGGATCTGTCCGAGGCCCTCGACCGGGTCGAAGCCGAGGGCTGGTCACACCTGATCCTCGACGGCAAGGTCGTGGACAGCGACCGGTACGCGGAGAAGACAGCCAACAGGAAGGGCGAGACCATCGACGCCTACTACTCCGGAAAGACCCACGACTTCGGCGGCAACGTCCAGGCGCTGATGCGCCCCGACGGGTTCCCGGTATGGGTCTCCGGTGTCGCTCCCGGCTCAGTCCATGACCTACGTATCGCCCAGGAAGAGGTCCTCGGCGCGCTCTACGCGGCCGCCGCTCGCGGACTACCCACCTTGGCGGATTCCGGGTACGAAGGTGCAGGTCAGGGCGTACACACCCCCGTGAAGAAGCCGACCAGTGGACACCGGCTCCACGTCGACAACCGGACCTACAACATGCTCCTGCGTGCGATGCGGTGCCTCGGCGAACGCGGATTCGCGCTATTGAGCCAGAGGTGGCGCGTCCTGCAAGGTGTCACGACTCCGCCGACGAAGATCGGCGACATAGCGAAAGCCGCCCTCGTGCTACTTCACTTTGAACATGGTTACAGATCTTGTTGAGATAACTTCAATGAACGGCGAGACCCAGGCGATCTCGTCGGACTCCACGGCCTGCGCCGGGGTGGCGATCGAAAGAGCGGCCAGGCTGGTGGCCGCGCAGCCGGCGGCGAGCCGGCCGAAAACTGTCATTCTGGGCATGCTGCGGTTTCCCCCGATGGATTGTCGAAGCAGCGGATCAGCTGAGAGGGTTACAGAGGACAGCGCACATTAGCCATATGCGATGGCGCACCGCAACCCGATGGCACATGGTCCCTCGCGGATGGCTACGTGCCCCGCAAGCTCCACAGTGGCTAATACTCGGCGGGCGCGGGACGTGCGTCGGCGATGTTGGTGGTGGTACCGACGGCGCGGGCCCGCGATCAGAGGCTGACGTAGCCGTGCTTCCAATGCCCGACGAACACGACATCGGACTTCGGCACGCCACGTTCGGCGACGAGATCCCGCGAAGACCGGTGGGCATCTCCTGGTGGATCGCCATGCCGCCATCCCGCACCGGGCCCGGTTTCCCGGCCGGACCCAACGCCGGAGCGTACCGGCGTACGGGGTTACCGCACAGTCACCTCGGCGCCGCCCTGTGCCCCTGAGTCCGCGAGGGCGAGCGTGGCGCGGGCAGTGAAGGATCTTGCGAGTCGATGAGGAACCGGATCGGAACCGAGAGTTGCTCGGCAATTGTGAGAGTATTTCTGATCGCATTGGCGATCTCTGTCTGGTTGTCGTATTCTCGCCTCTGCGTCGCGGGCACCTGTAGTAAACATCGTCAACGCGAAGGTCGCGACATGCATCGAGGGCAACGGGGCGGAGGTTGGGGCTGGTGCTGCTGACGTATGTTGACGAGTCGTACACTGATCGCTGGTTCGCCATGGCAGGACTGCTCGTCGACGGGCCTGCGGCAGTTGCGTTATCGGACGAGCTGGAGCGGGTTGCTGCCGCTGCGGCAGCGGCGTATCAGTTGGATGCAAAGGTCGAACTCCATGGGCACGAGATCTTTCACGCGGGTGGCGACTGGGCGGGAGTTCCGGTCCGAGCACGGGTCGGTGTGTTCGATGACGTGATCGAAGCGGTCGCCGCGCAAGACGTCAAGGTCATCGCCCGAGCCATGGATGTAGTCGGGCAACGTGCCCGCTACCCCCACCCTGACCCGCCGCATACGGTAGTGCTTCAACACCTGTTGGAGCGGGTCGACGAGTGTGCCATCGAGCATGGCGACTATGCGTTGGTGATCGCTGACGAAGTCGACGGTCAAGCGAAACACCGGACTGATCTGTCGGTTTACCGAGAGGTCGGCACCAACGGGTACCGCCGTCGGAAACTGACGAGGATTGTCGACACCTTGCACTTTGCTCCCAGTCATGCCAGCCGGCTGGTGCAGGCCGCAGACGTAATCACCTTTCTGTACCGCCGTGTGTTCACCCACGAAGAAGCAGACGAGCGGTCACGGAAGGCGAAAGTCTCCATGTGGAAGCGGTTGCAGCCGCGAGTACACCATGAGCTGTGCTGGTTTCCGTCGAGCGGGGATCGGGGACAGAGCCAGCTCTGGGCCCGAGACTTTCGGTAGATGCACAAAGGGCCCGCGAGGCGGGCCCTAAGGCTGTGCGGGAGATCGAGATCGTCCCGCACTAGATATTCTAGCAGCCAGCCGGCCGAACTACGCGCCGACGCCTCCGAACGGATCAACTCCGGCGCGACCGGGGCCACGTCCACGCCGTCGAACAGGCAGGGCCCGGCACCGGGGAACGGCAGGCGCTGGCGCGGTGCCTCGACGAGGCACACCAGGTTGAGGGCGAAGAGGAGGTCTAGCCACAACGCCGCTCGGTTAAGGTCCGGCGGATGCTTCGCAATGGTTTGTGATGATATCGACTGCTATAGTCGCTTTGTAGCTGCGCCGGTCTATGCTGGGTCCGCGAGCCTGGTACTTGGAGTTCGAGCGTTTGATCATCCGGGTCTTCACCCGGATCCGGCGGTCGGGTAGCAGGTGGGCCAGGACCGCGCGGCCGATGGCGCCGACCAGGTCGATGACGGTGTCGGCGAGGACGCCGGCGGCGTTGGTGATCTGGTCGCGGGCGGCGTTCAGGGCGGTGGTGAAGCTGGCCCGGTCGGGGCTGGTGGCGGGCTGGCTGTCGGTGGCGTCGGTCATGGCGGTGCGCAGTACCTGATAGACGGTGAGTAGGGCGTAGATCTCCTGGTCGATGCCGTCGGGGGTACGGGCGCGCAGGACCCGACCGCCGAGGATGCTGGATTTGATCTCCAGGTAGGCGGTTTCGATCTCCCACCTGCGGTGATACAGCCGGATCAGGTCGCCGGCGGGGTAGCGGTGCGCGTCGAGCAGGGTGGTGACCAGCCGGTAGCCGCTGGTGTGGGTGCCGTCGCTGGTGGTGACGCTGATCTGGGCGTCGATGACCCGCACGCGTACAGTGCCGATGGTCGATAGCCAGGACCCGTCGCGGTAACGGGTGATCACGGGCAGGCGGCGGCCGTTCTTGCAGCGGATCAGCAGGTCGGCCCTGGTCGCGACGAGGGTGGCGATGAGGTCGGCGGCGGCGTGGTTACGGTCGGCCGGCAACAGCATCCCGGCCCGTAGGCTACGGGCCAGGGTGCGGGCCTGGTCGAGTTCGCCGGTGCCGGTCGGGTCGAACGCGGCGTCGATGATCGAGCGGGTACCGCAGGTCAGCAGGACACTGAGCCGTAGTGCCGGGTAGCCGGCGCCGCCGTGGTTACCCCGTTGTTTGCGGTAGCGGGTCCGGACCTTCCCGGCGTCGGCGACGGACATCGTGGTCCCGTCGATCGCGGTCAGCAGCAGACCCCGCCATCGCACGGCGTGTTTCGCCGTGGTCACGGCCGGGCCACGCAGCGGGTCGAACAACGCCTGTAGCGGCGCGGACCCGAGTCGCCGCCTGGCTTCCCGTAGCGTGCCCGAGGACGGGGCGGCCAGGTCCAGCCCGGTCAGACCGGCGGTCAGTTTCCGCCACACCTGCGGGTAGCCGAGTTCGGCGAACAGGCAACCCGCCAGGACCAGGTACACCGTCACCCGGGCCGGGAGCAGCCGGATCCTTTGCTGGGTACGACGGGTCGCGGCGAGGATCTCGTCGACCATCTCGAAGGGTATGAACTGGGTCAACTCACCGAGATGGCCGGGCGCGAACACACCTGCGGCTACCCTCACCGTCCGGGTTATGGCAGTCTGGTCGATCAAGCGGAGTTCCTGGTCTCGAGGCGGTCTTGGAGTGACTCACCTCAATACCGGAACTCCGCTTCCGTTTGCCCGAGCGACACGCCCTTGACAGCCGCCACAACGCCCTAACCGAGCGGCGTTGGGTCTAGCCATGGGTGAGGGTGGCGGTTGGGCTGCGCTGCGGGAGCGGCGGTTGGCTGAGCCCGGCGCAGCTGAGGCGTACGAGGCGGCGCGGTTGGCGTTCGAGCTCGGTCGTTCGGTGCGTGAGCTGCGCGAGCGTCGCGGTTGGAGTCAGACGCAGCTGGCCACGGCGTCGGGGATGACGCAGTCTGCGGTGGCCCGGTTCGAGGCTGGCGGGACCGTGCCGACACTCGTGGTGCTGGAGCGACTGGCAGCGGCGCTGGGAGTGAGCCTGAAGGTCGGCTTCGAGCCCCGCGACGCCGCTGCCTGACGAGGCTGACAGCAGATCAGTGGTGGAGTCTGCCCAGCTGCGAGATCGATCGAGGAGAAGGTGCCATGCGGGAGGTGAGGTTATGACGAGCTACACGCGCTGGAGCGACGTCCGGAGTGTCTATGTCGAGCGGGCCGGTGGTGAGGAGGCGGTCGAGGCCGGCAAGCGGGAACTGCTGGCCGCCGTCGTCGGGCACCGCCTCGCCGAGGTACGCAAGGCCCGGGGCCTGACCCAGCAACAGGTCGCCGACCGGATGGGCGTCACCAAGGGCAGGGTTTCCCAGATCGAACAGGGCAAAATCTCTGGACAGGATGTCGTCGCCCGCTACGCCGCCGCGCTCGGTGGCCGGCTTCACCAGGCCATCTACTTCGACGACGGCGACATCGCCGCGATCGCCTGACCTGCACCCCATCACCGCGTCAGCGTGAGGTAGCCGCTGATAGGTGTCCAGAGTCGGTCGACGGGCATGATGTGAATGCGGTCTTCGTAGGTGAACGAGCGTTGTCCGGTGCTGAACGCCACGCCGGCGATGAACCTGTCGCCGAGTGCGTCTCGTAGCGCTCGGAGGCCTTTGAGGTCGGCGCCCGCGACGCGTTCGTTCGCCTTGACTTCGAACGCGAGGACCCTGCCGTCGTCGAACTCAATGACGTAGTCGACCTCGTCGCCGTCGTAGGTGCGCCAGTGCCCCGTAGTTACGTTTTCGTCAAGCCAGGAGGCCTGCTTGCGGAGCTCGCCGACGACGAAGCTCTCGAGGAGGTGCCCGAACTCCGTCAAGGCGGTCGGGTCGAGTGTGGCGAGTTTGGCGGGAGAGACTCGCATCAGCCGGGCGGCCACCCCGGTGTCGACGACATGCACCTTCGGTGATGCTGCGGCTCGCGCGCGTAGCGTCGTACCCCAAGCAGGAAGTCGGTCGACGAGGAAGAGGTCTTCGAGGAGGCGGACGTAGCCTTCGATGGTCTTGCGCTCACCTGCGAGGCCCTGGGACGCGCTGGTGAGGTTGAGTACCTGCCCGGTTCTTCCAGCCAGTCGACCCAGCAGCTCGCGCAGCATGCTGCGCTGACGTACCCGGACAAGCTCGATGGCATCGCGCTCCAGCGACTGGCGGACGTAGTCGTCGAACCAACGGTCGCGCGCGGGGCCTGTGCGGCGCAGGGCCAGGGGGAACCCTCCAGCGCAGAGTCGATCAACGTACTCCGTCCGGGTGGTCGTCGACGCTGGCCTGGCTGCGACGGTCGCGCCGGGCGCTGCGCGAAGCGCCGGCAGGAAATCTTCATGGACGCCGCGTATCTCTCCTTGTGACATGGGCCAGATCGTCATGGTGTGCAGGCGTCCGGTGAGTGCCTGCGCGGTGCGGGGCAGCGCGTCCTGGCGGGTCGACCCGGTCAACGCGGCGGTACCCGGCCGGCTGCCTTCGCGGTTGAGTCGAGCCTTCAACGCGTCGAGGATCTGCGGGGCATGCTGATACTCGTCCACGCAGAGCAGGCCCGGCGTAGTGACGGCTGTCTGCGGGTTGGCCACCACGGCGTCGCGAATGCCCAACTCGTCCAGGTCCAGAACGGGGACCCCGTGCCGGTCGGCGAGCGCGCGCAGGACCGTGGACTTGCCAACGGAGCGAGGGCCGTGCAGGGCGATGACCGGCTCCACCCGGAGCAGGTCATCGAGCAGCGCAGAGACTCGCCGCTGCGCGATTCCGGCGAGTGGTTCCAGCACCCTGGCCCCCTCCGTAGCAACGAAGTACCGAATCCCAGGAGGTGAAACTACCACTATTCGAGAAGTGCGGATACCAAAATTTGAGCAACCGATGTGCCAAATTTCGAGCACTTCACAGGGAGTCGCGGTCCGGCAGCCGGCTGGTCAGGGTCGTGGGGTGAGGCCGATGGTGGTGGCGAGGCGGGTCAGGTCGGGGGTGGGTGCGGTCCGTAGGAGCGTGGCGACGACGGTGTGGGCGGTGGGTCGGGTGCGGGTTTCGGCGGGGGCGATCTGGTCGGCGGTGATGATGGCGCGGGCGGCGGCGGCGGTGGGGTTGCCGGTGTCGAGGTAGGCGCGGGTGATGTCGATCAGGTGGGCGGCGCGGTGTTCGGCGGGTAGCTCGCGCCAGCCGTGGCTGGCGGTGGTGTGCTGGTGGTGGGTGATGGCCTGGTGCGGGTCGCCGAGGGCGGCGGCGAGGTGTGCGCGGGCGAGCGCGACCGCGGTCGGCCCGAAGGCGGTGGTGGTGTCGCCGTGGTCGGGGCGCCGCTGGTGGTGGCTGATGCTGGCTGCGTGTCTGTCGGCGCGTTCGCTCAGGTCGTGGGCGGTGGCCGGGTCGTTGCCGGTGGCGGCGGCGAGGGCGGCTTCGATCAGCAGGGTGCCGGCGAGGGCGTGGTCGTCCGGTGCGGCGTCGTTGGTCGTGGCCGGGTCGATCAGCGGTACGGCGGTGAGCGCGGCTCGCGTGGCGAGGGTGGGTCGGTGCAGGGCGCGTAACGCCTGGGTGAGGGCGATGGCGGCTGCGGCGGTGTGCCGGGGGTGGCCGGCGGCGGTGGCGATGGCGCGGTCGGCGGCGAGCCAGGCGAGGTGGGGTTCGTCGAGTTTGGTCAGCAGGTGTGCGGTGAGTCGGTAGACGCTGGTGAGTAGATACCCGACGGCGTCGGATCGTGGTGCGTCGCTGGTAGTGGCGTGCCGGGTGTGGGTGAGCAGGTCGGGCAGCATGCGGAGTAGTTGCGGGTAGTGGGCGTGCTGGTAGGCGGTCCACGCGTACTGGATGCGGCGGTGCAGGTCCTCGACGGGCGGTGCGGGTTGGTCGGGGGTGGGGGTGTCGTAGCGGGCGAGGGCGGCGCGGAGGTGTTCGACGGCGGCCGTGGTGGTGTCGGTGGCGGGTTCGGGCCGGCTGGTGGTGGGGCCGAGGATGGTTTCGGGGGTGACGCCGAGGACGGCGGCGACGGTGTGGACGACGGAGATGCGGTCGAGGGAGCGGATGCCGCGTTCGACCTTGTCGACCCAGGAGTGGGATTTGCCGATCCGGTCGGCGAATACCTGTTGGGTGAGGCCGCGTCGGGCGCGCAGTTGGGCGATCCGCCGGCCGATCGGTTGGTCGGCGATGCGGTGGCGGCCGGGTGCGGTCATCGGTGCATGCTCCGGTGGATCTCGTCGGTGGTCGCGCCGCAGCGCGGGCACCACCGGGACTTGACCCGGAACGCGAACAGGCCGAGCAGGAAGCCGGGCATCAGTCCGGCGAAGACGATCGGTAGCAGTCTGGCGATCACGAGCACTCTCACCTTCTGGCGGGGCCGGCGGGTCGGAGCATTGCCACGCCCCGACCCCGACGGGTCGCCGCGTTGCCGCAGCGACACACCCTGCGGGGCTGATTCGTGGCGTGTCGACTACAGATTGCTGCATCACTTGATGCTTGGCAAGACTACGTTCATGATCAATGAATAGAAGCATGTCCTTAGGGGCAGACAGATGAGCAGCTGTCGTGCAGAATCATGGCCATGCCTCGATTTGCCCCAGCCACTCCACGCTCCCGGCGACTCGGCCGCGATCTACGCAAGCTCCGCGAAGCCAAGGGACTGACCGGCGAGGAAGTCGCGAAGTCGGTCCGCTGCTCGTCGTCGCGGATCAGCCGGATCGAGTCCGGCGAGATCAAGCCGCGTGCCGGTGATGTCATGGAGCTGCTGGTCGCCTACGGCGTCCCGCTCGACGCCGAGCCCGGCTCGTCGCTGCTGGCCCAGGCCCGCGACCTGCGCGAGGACGGCTGGTGGCAACGGGTCGGCGGCAAGTACGCGACGTACATCGCCTACGAGACCGAAGCCGTCGAGCTGAAGAACTACGAGCCGACGCTGGTACCTGGTCTACTCCAGACCGAACGCTACGCCCGCGAGGTCAACATCATCGGTCGGGAGGTCGACCCGGACACGGTCAACCAACGCGTCACCACCCGGATGACCCGACAGGAAGTGCTGCACCGGCAACCGACGCCGCTGCGGCTGCACGCCGTCCTGTCCGAGGCGGCGCTGCGCACCGAGGTCGGCGGCCCGGACGTGCTGCGTGACCAACTCGCCCACCTCGTCACCCTCAACGAACTGCCCAACGTCACGATCCAGGTGCTGCGCTTCGAAGCCGGCGCGCACCTGGCAGACAGCAGCGGCTTCGCTCTACTCAGCTTCGAGCGAGACGATCCACCGCTCGGCTACATCGAGACCCTGGCCGGTGAGCTGTTCCTCGAGTCGACCCGCGACCTGGCGCGGATCTCGGCGGCGTACGACAATCTGAGGATGCTGGCGATGTCGCCCGCCGAGTCGGTCAAGCTGATCAAGGAGCTGAGCAAGGATGGAACGTAACACCTGGCGCACGTCGAGCCGGTCCGGTAGCAACGGCCAGTGCGTCGAGGTCCGCGACCGGGGCACCCAGATCGACGTACGCGACTCCAAAGCCCCCGCCGCCGGCACGCTGACCTTCGCCCCCGCCGCCTGGACCACCTTCACGACCACCCTCAAGTCCGACGGCGCCCGCCCGTAATCCCTGGCTCCCCCCTGCTCGTGGCGGCTTTCAACACGGGCCGCCGCGAGCGCACCAACTGCGTCAGTCACGGCCAATGATGGTTGCCGAGTCGGGAGGCGGCATGCGCCGACGGATCTACCTGACCCTGCTCGGTTCCGCGCTGACGTCACCGGCACACGAGTGGATCATCGCCCAGCAGCCGACGGACGTCTCCTCGACGACCGGCCGGCCGCTGTCCGGTGAGGTCGTCGACCACCTGGACGCCGTCACCGCGAGCCTGCGGCGGATGGACGACCACCTCGGCAGCGGGCAGACGCTCGGCCTGGTCCGTCAGCACCTGGCAACCGTGGTCGAGGTGCTACGCGAGCGCCGCTACACCGACTCGGTCGGGCGGCGACTGCACGGCACCGCCGGTGAACTGATGCGCCTCGCCGGCTGGCTGTCGTTCGACGACGGCAACCACAGCCAGGCCCAACGGTTCTGGATCGCCGGCCTCTACCAGGCCCACGCCGCCGGTGACCGCGGCCTCGGCGCGAACATCCTCGGCTTCATGTCCTGCCAGGCCAAGGACCTCGGCCAACTCCGGCAGTCGATCACCCTCGCCGAAACCGCGCGGGCCAGCTACCCCGCCACCAGCCCGAAAGTCGGCACGATCCTCGACCTGCGCGCCGCCGAGGCGTACGCCAACAACCACGCCGTCACCGACACCCGCCGTGCGCTCGACAGCGCCTTCGACCGGCTCACCGACGAACGTCCGGAACACGGCGACCTCGACTGGGCGTACTGGATCAACGAAGCCCAGGCCCACGCCCAGGCCGGCTACTGCTACGTCAAACTCGAAGACTGGACCCGCGCCCGCGAACACCTCCGAGCCGCGCTACGACTCCAGGACGACGAGTACAGCCGCGAAGGCGCACTCCGCAACGCCCTGCTCGCCACCACCTACGTCCGACAGGACCAACCCGAACTGGACAAGGCACTCGCCCTCGGCGACCACGCCGTCCAGACCCTCACCGGACAGGTCACCTCCGCCAGGTGCATCAAACACGTACGCAACCTCGTCGGCGCACTCGGCCCCTACCGACGCACCCCCGCCGTCCGCCGATTCTGCAACGACACCAAACACCTCATCGCCACCTGATGAATGTCTCGTCTATCGACCGCGCACCTATTCCAATTCTCGCTGCCTCGAGATTGAGGACTGGCGGGCAGATAGCCGCAGTTCGCCCCACGGCATAAAGTCGATCGCCACTGCTTCGATCACGCTGCCAACCGGTGGAAAATCGGAGGGCGTCACCCGCATCCCCGCCTCGGCGAGCATGACGAAATCGATGAATGCGCGGAGTCCCGAGGGAGGGGATGTCAGAGATACCTCGACACCGAAGTGTTCCCGATGTCCCGTCACGACACACTGTACGATCTGGAACTTGCGGAGGTTGGCCTCCCGCCATTGTCGATATTCATCTACCATTTGTACCCCTGATAGAAGTTTATCCACCTACGGCCATCTATTAGCTGATTGAACATTGCTATCTTACTTCTAGGAATAAGCCACTGATACTCGCCCGACTTATTGTCGTGGGTGCGTCGATACTGGGATGCGGGAAAGTGTGTTTCGAATTCTGGTTTCATGCTGTACTCCCAGTAGCCATCTTCGTAAATTCCTTGTACGGCGTACTGCTGAGCCACCTCCTCGGTGTCGCCGAGATAGGCTGTTCCGGGATGTCTGCCATTATCCGGATGGTTGGCGGGATCAAGTCCATTTGCCTCAGCGTCCTTATTTCCCCGGTGTGGCGCTCGATATAGTTTGGTCCCACCTTCTTCACTCCCTAGCTTACCGCCGCCGCCGCTGGATCCGCCGTTGGAGCGTGAGCTGGCGCCGGTGTTGCCGCCGGGTTTTGAGCTGGCCCGGCCGCCGCCTCCGCTGCTGGTGGAGGCTTTGGGGTTGGTTTTGGCCTGGGCTTGTTTCTGGACGGGGTTGCCGGTCTTCTTGGACGCGTTGACCGCGCGGTTGCTGGTGGTGTTGGCCTTGTCGGCGGCTTTCTTCGCGGCGGCCTGCGCGGCGCGTTTCGCCCGCTCGGCAGCCGCCTTCTTCGCGTTCAACGCCACGGTCTCGGCGGCGCGGGCCGCCCGCAGCACCGCCTGGGCTGCCGTTTTCGCTTTCTGCCAGGCCCTGATCGCGGAGAAGGTACGTTCGACGGCCTTGACGATCCGGCCGAACGCTTTGAACAGTTTGATGGCGGGTACGAACTCGGTGATCAGGTCGACGCAGGACCACACGTCGCCGCCGAAGCAGCCCAGCGCTGCGTTGAGGCCGATGAACTCCTTGAGCACGTCCCAGGCCACCGACAGGATGACCGAGGTCATGGTCCGGCCGGCGGCCGACTGGGCCTGGGCAACCTGGGCGGTGGACAGACCCACCCCGGCCAACGCCGCCGCCCGCTCCGACGCGGTCAGGCTGATCGACAGACCCGACGGGTCGGCGTGGGTGACCGGATTGTTGTGCGCGTACGCGTACCCGTTGGACTGCAACGGGTCCGCCAGATCCAGCACCGGGTCAGCCGACAGGAACCGGCCCACCACCGGGTCGTACAGGCGGGCACCCAACGGGGTGTAGCCGGACGCCTCGTCCGGGGTCGCGCCCAGGAACCCGGCCCGGGTCTTCAGATTCGTGGCCAACACGTCGACCGCGCGGGGGTTACCGAACGGATCCCGCTTCAGGATCCGTACCGGCATCCCCGCCAGGGTCGAACCGACCTCCGCGTACGGGCTGCCCTGATGATCGGTCGCGACCGCCGCCAACTGGACCGACGCGGATCCGTAGGCGTACCGCAGCATGCTGCCACCCGGCACCGCGTAGCTGCGCTGACTGTTGACGTTCACCCCACCAGCGGCCACCGTGACCACCGCGTCACCCAGGTGCAGCGTCGCCCGCCGGTCCTGCACGGTCAGCAACCGCGCCCCGTCCGGACCGTAGACGTGCCGGGTCTCGTCCTGCGCCGACCACACCTGACCGGTCGCGGCAGCATCACACACGGCCAACACGACCGGCGTCGAGTTCGCGGTCGCACCACCATCGACCGCCAGACACAGACCGGACCCGGTGTGCCGCAACTGCCCGGCCACCGTACGGGTCAACCGCTGAACGGCCGTGCCGTCACAGCGTTGCAACTGCACCAGCGAACCCGCCGTGTCCCCGTCCGGCTGGACACACCAGTCGTCGTACACCCGCAACGTGCCCAGATCGGAATCCGGCTGCCCGTCCACCACCGTGAACGACCACCGCTGCGCCGTCGTGCCGTTGCACTCGTACAACTGCACCTGCTGACCGGAGACCGCGAACCCCGCCTGCAGATCCAGACACTTACCCACCACACCCACATAGGCGGTCCCGCCACCACCGCCCTGACCGGCGATCCGCTCCACCTGACCGTCGTAGGTCCAGGTCAGCTCCTGCACGTCACCGGAAGACACCGACCGCACCGACCGCGTCTCACCGGTCGCCTCGTACAACCGCTCGGCCTCGGCGGTCACCTGCGCACCCGCCGGCGTCACATAATCCTTACGGACCGACGTCAACGTGCGCGGCTGCGCCCCGTCCGCGCCGCCGTAGCCGTACGTCGTCGTCGCGTCCTTCCCGGTGTCACCACCCAGGTCCTTCTCCACCAACTCCGACCGGTTACCGAGCAGGTCATAGGAGTACCGCTGCCAGTACCCGGCCCCGTCCGCACCCGCCGCCACCGACGCGGCAGCCGGCGCCACCGCGCACGAAGTCTGATCAGCCGCCGTCCACGCCTCGGTCAACCGGCCCAGCGGGTCATAGCCGAAACACTGCCGCTCCTGAATGCCGGCCGCGTGCTCCCGGATCGCGGTGACGTTACCGGCCGCGTCGTAGCCGTACGACCGGTGCGACACCAGGTTCCCGCCGACGATCGCCTGATCACCGGTCTGCTCCCGGAACACCCGCTGATCGGTCAACGCGCCACTGGCGTCGTCGTACGACGCCGTCGTCCACACCCGGTGCGGCTGCGCGCCCAACGTCGACCGCAGCACCTGCCCGTACGGCGAGTAGACCGTCTCCGCGCCGTACCAGTCCTGCCCGGACACCGACAGCGGCAACCCGTCGGCCGTGTACCGGACCAGCACCTGCTCTGCCGGCATCCGACCCACCGCCGGCAGATCGACCGACGCCGGCAGCCCGGTGTCGGTGTACGCGTAGCCGTACGTGTAGGACTCCGCCAGACCCCACATGTCGGCGACCGACTGCGGCAACGTCAACGTCGTCGGCTGGTAGTCGTCGGTGTAACCACCGACCTGCTGCGTGTACGCCAACCCGTCGGTGTAGCGGGTCGCGGCCGCCGGCAGCCCGATGCCACCCGGCGCGGTGTCGTAGCCGTACTCGGCCAGCAACGTCCCGCCCGGCCCGTCGAGCCGCTGCTGCGTCGGCCGGGACAGTTCGTCGTAACCGTTCCACACCGTCACGCCACGCGCGTTCGTCGAGGTCAGCGGCCGGTCCCGGTGGTCGTACGTCAGCGTTGTGCTGCCGGAGTCCGGGTCGTTGGCGGTGACGAGCCGGCCGCGCTGGTCGTAGCTCCAGGTCCACGGGTGGTCCGGGTCGGCGGAGTGGGTGGCCGACGCCAGCTGGCCGCGCGGGTGGTAGCCGTACCGCATGGTGGTGAACTCGGTGCGCGCGGCGTCGGTGAACGTGTCGACCCGGACGGTGCGGCCGATGGCGTCCGAGTAGGTCCGGTACGACGGCGAGCCAGCCGGGTTGATCACGGTGGAGTGGTCGGTACCGTACTCGTAGCGGGTTGCCCGCTCCGGTGCTTCCGTGCCGCGCAGCACCGGCATCTCGGTGACGACCCGGCCGAGACCGTCGTAGGTGTAGCGGGTGGCGTTCGGCACGGCGGTGTCGGCGAGCGGGGTGAACAGCCCACCGCTCGGTGCGCCCTCGGCGTAGTAGGCGTTGTTGGTCTGCCACACCTCACCGGAGGTGTTGTAGAGCGTGTCGCTGATCAGCCGGCCGCCGCCGACGGCTTCCTGTTGGCTCTGCCGTTCCCGGCCGACCCCGTCGTAGAGGGTGACGGCGGTTTCGACCCGGTTCTCGTGGCCGCGGCTGCGGGTGACCACGTACGGCGGTTTGCCGGCCGGCAGGTGGTATTCGGCGCTGAAGTCCGGGACCGCGCCGGCGGTCGGGGTCCGTCCGGGCGCCCAGACTTCGACGAGCCGGCCGAGCGGGTCGTAGGTCGACTGGCTGACGTGCCCGTTCGGGTCGGTGCTGCGTACGGCGACACCGCGACCCGGGTCGACCTCGACGGTCTGTTCGTGGCCGAGCGAGTTGCGTTCGACGACCTCGTAGGCCTGCCCGGTGGCCGGTTCGAATGTGGTCGTCGAGGTCCTACCGTCCGGATCGGTGCGGGACACCACCCGGCCGATCGTGTCGAAGGCGACGGTGCCGTCGCTCTGGAAACCGGACCCGTCGGCCTTCAACGACCAGGAGCCGGTGACCAGGGCCCGGGCCGACGCGGCGAGAGCGGTGCCGTACGGCTGGCCGTCGTAGCCGACCCGGCTGGCCGAGCTGAGGGTGGTCAGGTCGTCGAAGTCGGCGTCCGCGCACAGCGTCGGGCTGGTCCGCAGCTGGCGGGTCATCCCGATGATGTGCTGGTCGGCCCGGTGCAGGTAGTCGACGTACGTGCAGGACTCGTCGCCGGGGCGGCCGGTGTCGCCTCGGGACTCGACGTGCGTGGGCAGCCCGTACGTCGTCTCGTAGGTGGTGCGGGCTTCGACGACCCGTTGAGTGCGGGTGTCGTCGCCGGTCCCGGAGGATCGGGTGTACGTGATCTGCCGGGGTTCGGTGACCCGCCAGGCGCGTAGCGGGCTGAGTCCGTCGTCGCGGTCCCGCCGGGCGAGTTCGGTGGCGGCCGGCACGGTGACGCTGCGGGTCAGCCACGCCGCGTCGGCGTCGTCGGCGCTGGTGTAGGTGAGTTCCTCGGCGATCCGGCCGGCGAACGGCTCGGCGTCGGAGGCGATCAACACGCCGTCGATGTCGTGGACGTCGACGGCGTCGCCCAGGCCGCGGAAGTACCGGGTGACGGACTTGCTCCGGCGGCTGCCGATGGCCGGGTCGTCGTCGCCGGTGATCACGGTGACCTGGCCGAAGCCGGCGAACCGCGAGTAGGTGCGGGTGGACTTCTTGGTGAACTCCTGCTCCGCGAGTTTCCAGCCGGCGTCGGCGTAGGAGTACCGGGTGACGGTGGGGTAGGCACCGTCGACGGCGGGCAGTTCCTCGACGGTGTCGACGACGTACTTGTGGAACCAGTCGATGTCCTCGACTGCCGGGTCGGGGTGCCAATAGGACGGATAGCAGAGCCGGGTGTTGGCCTTCAGCGCGGCGGTGTCGTTCTTGCCGGGCAGGCCGGTGCCGGTGGCGCAGGCCCCGGTCGGCTGCTTGTACGTGACGATGGTTTCGCCGCCGTACTCGTTGATGACCCGGCCGATGCGCAGCCGGGAGAAGTTGGGCCGGTCGTCGCGGCGTACCCGGTTGGGCATGTCGTCGGGGTTGGCTTCGAACCGCACCGCGTTGAGGGCGATCTTGTCGTCGGGGTTCCCGCTGCGGCCGTAGCCGGTACGGGTGACCGACTCCAGCCACAGTGCCGTGTTGAGCCCGGTCCGCAGGATCGGGAAGGACTGCTTGAGCCGGTATTCGTCGACGGTCTGCAGCGCGGTGGAGCCGGGCTGCCGCTGCGCTGAGGTGGTGATCCGGTCGAGGCGTTTGCGGGTGAAGAACGCCGGGGAGGCGTTCCAGCACTTCTGCCCAGCGGTGCAGTGCAGGTCGGCCGGGGTGTCGTACCAGATCCGGTAGTTGCTCGGGTCGGTGCTGGTGAAGTTGGC
The DNA here is from genome assembly GCF_003751085.1 of Micromonospora sp. Llam0. Taxonomy (NCBI): domain Bacteria; kingdom Bacillati; phylum Actinomycetota; class Actinomycetes; order Micromonosporales; family Micromonosporaceae; genus Micromonospora; species Micromonospora sp. Llam0. Next base: position 5,174,507 of record NZ_RJJY01000001.1, read on the forward strand.
TTCGGTGCAGGTCAGCGAGCCTTCAGCGAAGCAGCGTTCGGCGACGGTGAAGGAGACCCGGGCCAGCGGCGCGGCCGAGTAGACGCTGTCGGCGCGCTGGCCGTAGTCGATCCGGGTCAGGTAGCCGCCCCGGTCGTAGCGGACCGGGTCCTTGAAGTTGAAGTTGCGGGCGTAGTAGTTGGTCTCCTTCGCCCACCACAGGCTCATCGCGTTGCCGTGGACGTCCTCGACGTAGTCGAGGGACCAGCGCCACGCCTGGGTGCAGGCCGACCCGGCCCAGTTGCCGGCCTGGTAGCAGGGTTCACCCGGGTGGTTGCCGTAGACGGGGGCGGTGAGCACCGAGTTGGTCACCGGGTCGCCGGACGACCAGCCGGGCAGCCGGTGCCGACCGAAGTGGTGCCGGGTGCCGTCGCGGGTGGTGACCACCCAGTACTCGCCGTCGGCGTCGCCGTTGGCCAGCCCGGAGTCCTTGAGTAGCTGCACCTTGGAGCCGTCGCCGTTGGCGGTGATCCAGGTCTGCTCGTCGTCGTCGAAGACAAGTTCGGTGGTCGTTCCGCCCAGCGACAGGGTGGCGTTGTTCGACCCCCAGCACAGGTCACCGGTGCGGTGGCTGGCGTTGTTGGAGCCGGCCTTCTTCGAGTCCTGCCGGCAGTTGGCGTAGCTGCGGGTGATCGACCCGGCGGCGTAGTCCCAGCCATCGCCGATCCAGGAGGCCTGGTTGTTGGTGGCCGAGGTCCGCCCGTCCACCGACTGCGACGAGTACGACAGGTTGACCTGCGGCATCAGCCCGCCGGAGGTCTCCGGCACCTGCACCTGGTAGCCGTAGGTGAACGCACCGGAGGAGGAACCGGCGGCCCAGGATCCGGAGGAGAGCAGCGGGGTGGCGGTGTAGTCGCCGGCCGCCGACGCGCCGGTGTCCAGGACGCCGACCACGCTCGACGACGTGGCGGACGTGGTGGCCCGACTTGCTGCGGGTTCGCCCGCCAGCAGCGCGCTGACCGGGACGGTGCCGCTGACCACGCGCCGGGTCGACGCCACCGAGATCTGGCTCGGTGGAGCTGACCGGGCCGACCGCGGACCAGGTACGCCAGGTCGGCGTACTGGTCGAGGTGATGCTGCGACGGCTGCCCGGGATCGGGCCGGCCGGCCCGAAGATCGCCAACGCGGCGGTCGGAGTGCTGGGGCGCCTCGACGGTGACGCCGCGCTGGCCCAACTGGCCCGGTTGTCGGCGCGGCTGACGTACAAGGGCACCCGCAACGAGGTCGACAAGGCGCTCGATGCGCGGGCCGCCGCGCTCGGAATCGGCCGCGACGAAATCGAGGAGTTGGCGGTCCCCGACTACGGCCTGACCGACGTCGGTCGGCACGAGGTGACGGTCGGTGGCTGCCGGGTCGAGCTGCTGGCCGGCGTCGGCGCCGCTGCGGTGACCTGGCACAACGACGCCGGCCGGGTGGTGAAGTCGCCGCCGGCGACGGTACGGCGCGACCATCCGCAGGTCGTGGCCGACGTCAAGGCGCTGGCCAAGGACGTCACCGGGATGCTGGCGGCGCAGTCGGCCCGGCTGGACCGGCTCTTTCTGGCCCGACGTAGTTGGAGCCTGTCGGTGTGGCGGGAGCGGTACCTGGACCATCCGCTGGTCGGCGCCCTGGCCCGGCGGCTGGTCTGGCTGGTCGACGGGGTGGCGTGCGGCTGGGCGGACGGCGCACTGCGGACCGTCGACGACACTCCGGTGTCCGCCGACGCCGACGCGGTGGTACAGCTGTGGCATCCGATCGGGCGGCCGGTGCCGGAGGTGGTCGCCTGGCGGGAGTGGCTGGAGCGGCACCGGGTGGTGCAGCCGTTCAAGCAGGCCCACCGGGAGGTGTATCTGCTGACCCCGGCGGAGGAGTCGACCGGCATCTACTCGAACCGGTTCGCCGGGCACGTTCTGCGCCAGCACCAGTACCACGCGCTCGCCGCCGCCCGGGGGTGGGCCGACAAGCTGCGGTTGATGGTCGACGACACCTGTCCGCCGACGACGCGAGTGTTGCCCCAGTGGGGGTTGCGGGCAGAGTACTGGGTGGAGGGGGTCGGCGACGACTACGGCGTCGACACCACCGACAGCGGGTCGTACCTGCGGCTGGTCACCGACCAGGTGCGGTTCTACCCGGTCGACGCTCCCGGCAACGTGGCGCACGCCACCGGCGGCGGGTACACCGCCGGCCGGTGGGGTGCGCGGGAGCAGCGGGCACCGGCGGAGCCGCTGCCGCTGGACGAGGTGCCACCGGTGGTGTTCAGCGAGGTGCTGCGCGACGTCGACCTGTTCGTCGGGGTGGCCAGCGTCGGCAACGACCCGACCTGGTCCGACGGCGGCCCACAGGGGCGATTCCGGGACTACTGGTCTTCCTACAGTTTCGGGGAGTTGTCGGCGACGGCGCAGACCCGCCGGGATCTGCTCGCCCGGCTGCTGCCCCGGCTGGCGGTGGGCAGCCAGGCCAGCATCGACGGCCGGTTTCTGGTGGTCCGGGGTGAGCTGCGCACCTACAAGATCCATCTGGGGTCGGGCAACATTCTGATGAGCCCGAACGACAGCTACCTGTGCATCGTGCCGGACCGGTCGTCGACGCGGTCGGGCGGCGGCCACGACGGGTTTCTGCCGTTCGAGGGAGACAATGTGCTGGCCGTGATCCTCAGCAAGGCGATGCTGCTGGCCAGGGACACCGAGATCACCGACGTGACGATCACCCGGCAGATCGGGATCGCGACGCCTTCATGATCCACGCAGGGCCGAACCGAAAGCTTTCCTTCCTGCCGGGGGCGATCCGGCATTGATCATGCGACTTCCCGATGATCAGGTAAACAGGCGCCGGTCTTCCGGAGTACCTCCGGACGCGTGTGCAACCCGGCGAGGCCAGCGGGGACGCGGGGCGACGGTACGCGCTGGCTGGCCCTACGTAGCGTCACCGCTACGGGGCGGGGTACCGGTTGAGTCTGATGCCGGAGGTGAATCATGATGCACCTGTGGCATCACGTTGCCGGACATCTGGAGGACGCCCGGAAGCCGGCAAGACCTTCCAAGCGAATTCGGTGCGGACCTGGCGCGATACTTTCCCGTGCCTGTTGTCAAATTCTGCGGGTTACAACATCCGATTTACCGGAAGGAGGTAAGCATTATGCGCGAACTATCCATCCGCTACTGCAGGAAAGCAGGTAGCAGCGGTCTTGCCGAATTACCGAAGAGAATGTTTTATCCAGGTGGCGAGACGAGAGACGGCGACTGCGGCACGGGCCATCCACCGGAGCACTCCCCGGGCCGGCCGGCGCAGGTCAGCGAGCCTGTCCCGGGATACCCGGAGGTTTCCGTCATACCTCGCATCTCGGGCTGGTGAGCGCGGTAGAGGCTTTGCCGCGCCGGTCGCGACATACCTGATTCGATGACGATACCGTCGACAATGGAACACCTTGGAATGGCAGGACCGATCCGCACCGCCCTCCGCACGAGATGTCCGAAACATCCCATACGGGGATGTTTTTCGTTCGTGGGAGACCGTCGGGTATGGTCGAGTGCAAACCCCCACCACAGACCTGGTTTGACTTGCCCACCGACCGTCCGACGACTCGATTTCGGTCGATGAACACCTCCCGTGTGCGTCGATTGGGACCAGCGTCACGACATTCGTTGGAATGGAGATCGTGTCCGCAATCGTCGTGAAATCGTTGTACAAAATTTTCGGCAAACGTGCTGACAAGGCGCTCGAGCGCCTCAAGACCAGCCAACCCGACGCTCCGGCGGACCTGGGCGGTGCCACCGCCGCCGTCGTCGACGCCAACTTCGAGGTCCGGCCCGGCGAGATCTTCGTCGTGATGGGGCTCTCCGGGTCCGGGAAGTCCACCCTGATCCGGATGCTGAACGGCCTGCTCACCCCGACCGGCGGCTCGGTCGAGATCGACGGCGTCGACCTCACCAAGCTCAAGCCGGCCGCGCTGCGCAAGCTGCGCCGCGAGAAGATCAGCATGGTCTTCCAGCACTTCGCGCTGCTGCCGCACCGCTCGGTGCTGGAGAACGCCGGCTACGCGCTGGAGGCAGCCGGGCTGCCCCGCGCCGAACGGCGGGAGCGGGCGATGGAGGCACTGCGCCTGGTCGGTCTGGACCGCTGGGCGGACAAACTGCCCCAGGAGCTGTCCGGCGGGATGCGCCAGCGGGTCGGCCTGGCCCGAGCGTTGGCGGCCGGCACCGACATCATGCTGATGGACGAGGCGTTCTCCGCCCTCGACCCGCTGATCCGCCGCGAGGTCCAGGACCAGTTGCTGGACCTGCAGGCCCAACTCGGCAAGACGATCGTCTTCATCACCCACGACCTCAACGAGGCGATGCGCCTCGGTGACCGGATCGCCGTGATGCGCTCCGGCCGGATCGTCCAGCTCGGCACCGCCGAGGAGATCCTCACCGACCCGTCGAACGACTACGTCGCGCAGTTCGTGGCGGACGTCGACCGTACCCGCATCCTCACCGCCTCATCGGTGATGGAACGACCACTCGGCGTCGTCGACGTCAACTCCGGCCCCCGGGTCGCCGCCCGGATCCTCCGGGAGACGCAGACCTCTGCGATCTATGTCACAGGCAAGAACAAGCAGTTCCTCGGTACGGTCTCCGACGACGTCATCGACCAGGCGGTCCGCGACGGTCGGCCGAACCTGCAGGACGTGGTGACCACCGACCACGTCCGGGTCGCCGGGGAAGACACCCCGGTCGCCGAGTTGTTCAGCCCCTGTGCGGAAAGTTCGCATCCGCTCGCTGTGACCGACACCACCGGCCGGCTCACCGGAGTGATCCCCCGGATCACCCTGCTCACCGCGCTCGGCAGCATCGGCAGCGACACCGGCAGCAACGGGACCAGCGACGACGCCGAGCCGACCAGCGCCAGCGAGGTGGACACCATCACCGCGACAGTCCCCGACCAGGCAACCCCGGCTGACGCAGTGCTGAGCCCGGAGGGAGACCGCTCATGAACGCCGCCGACGGCATTGACAGCTTCCTGCCGTACCTCAGGATCGGTTCGGTGTTCGAGGTCATCGTCGACTGGACGACCGAGCACCTGGGTGCGCTCTTCGACGGGATCTCGACTTTCGTCGAGTCGCTGGTGGATCCCCTGGTCGACGTACTGACCGCGCCGCCGGCGATCGTCGTGGTGCTGATCTTCGCGGCGCTCGGCTGGTGGCTGCGCGGGTGGAAGTTCGGCATCGGCACCGCCGTCGGGCTCGGCATCGTCGCCGGCATGCCCTACTGGGAAGAGACCATGAGTACGCTGGCGTTGGTGCTGGTGGCGAGCGGTCTGTCGCTGGCGATAGCGGTCCCTCTCGGAATCCTGATCGCGGAGAACCAGCGGATGGCGGCGTTGACCCGCCCGGTGCTCGACCTGATGCAGACGTTGCCTGCGTTCGTCTACCTGATCCCGGCGATCTTCTACTTCGGCATTGGCGCCGTCCCCGGGGTAATCGCTACGGTGGTGTTCAGTATGCCGCCGGGGGTCCGGCTGACCCAGCTGGGCCTGCGACAGATCGACCGCGAGGTGATCGAGGCCGGTGAGGCGTTCGGCGCGTCGCCTTGGGCGATCCTGCTCCGTACCAAACTGCCACTCGCCCTGCCGACCATCATGCAAGGGGTCAACCAGGTGATCATGCTGGCGTTGTCGATGGTCGTCATCGCCGGGATGGTCGGGGCCGGCGGCCTCGGCGAAGTGATCAACACCGCACTCGCCCGGATCCGTGTCGGCCAGGGCTTCGAAGGCGGCATAGCCGTGGTGATCCTGGCCGTCGTGCTCGACCGGCTGACCGACTCGATCGGGGCCCGTACCCGGTCGGCGAAGGCGCAGCGGGCGCTACAGGAAGCCTGACCCGCAAGTCCGACCGGACCGACCCGAAGACCGAACCAGAGCTGCACCGTAACCGAACCGAGATCCCGCAGGGAGGGTCACCGGTGCCGGCGCCCTGCCTCGCTGCCGCGAGTCCGCCGGTGTATGGCAACACGATGGAAGGACGACAACGAATGTTCCGCAACAATCCGCTACGCCGGGCCGCAGTGGCGGCCACCGCCGCCCTGGCCCTGGGGCTCGCCGCCTGCGGCAGCGACGCCGACAGCGACAGCGACACCGGTACCGGCACCGTCGACAAGAGCATCACCATCGGCTACATGGCCTGGGACGAGGCGATCGCCGCCTCCTACCTGTGGCAGAACATCCTTGAGGCCGAGGGGTACGAGGTCGAGCTGACCAACGTCGAGGCCGGCGTGGTCTACTCCGGTCTGGCCTCCGGTGACATCGACCTGTTCCTGGACGGCTGGCTGCCGCAGACGCACGCCTCCTACATGGAGGAGTACAGCGACGACCTGGAGACGATCGGGGTCTGGTACGACAACGCCAGCCTGAGCATCGCCGTCCCCGCCTACGTGGACGGGGTCGACTCGCTGGCGGACCTGGCCGACAACGCCGAACTGTTCAACAACGAGATCATCGGCATCGAGCCGGGCGCCGGTCTGACCGCCGCCACCCAGGACAACGTCATGCCGACCTACGGGCTGGACGACTACGAGCTGCGGACCTCGTCCACCCCGGCGATGCTCGCCGCGCTGCAGAGCGCGATCGGCGACGAGGAGCCGATCGTGGTGACCCTGTGGCACCCGCACTGGGCCTACTCGAACTACGAGCTGAAGGACCTGGCCGACCCGGAGGGCACCCTGGGTACCGCCGAGGAGATCACCACGCTGGCCCGGACCGGGTTCAGCGCGGACTTCCCCGAGGTGACCGCGATGCTGGAGAAGTTCCAGATGGACGACCAGCAGCTCGGTTCGCTGGAGGACCTGATGTTCAACGTGCACGAGGGTGACGAGCCGGCCGCCGTCGAGGCGTGGCTGTCGGAAAACCCGGACTACCTGTCCACCCTGGGTGTCTCCTGACACCGGACTGACTGACCGAAGCACCGCGGACCGGGGTGTCCGGGCTGGCCTGACGGCCGGTCCGGGCACCCCGGTCCCGTCTGTCGGCAGCCCTACCCGAGCTCGATACGGCAGCGAAGTTCTTGCTTCTGATCCGCGTTGCGCAGTAGATTTTCCTGCATGACGCGATGATGTCTGGAATTTTTGCCACCCCTTCACCGGGTGCCGCCCCGCCGAGAGGAGTTCTTCCGTGGCCGATCGTTTCCGGGTCACCTACGCGACCCTGTCCGCTGACAACGAGGACCTGCACACGGCGTACGAGGACGGCGCGGACCGGGCGCGCGCCTGGCTGGGCCAACGCCTGACCCCGGTGGTCGACGGCACCGCCCGGCCCGGGGTCGACCCAGCCGAGCTGGTCAGCCCCGGCGACGTGACACTCAAACTGGCCACCGTCACCGCCGCCACCGACCAGGACGTCGACGCGGCGGTCACCGCCGCGCACGCCGCCGCGCCCGGCTGGGCCGCGACACCGTGGCCGGACCGGGTCGCGGTGCTGCGCCGGGCGGCCGACCTGATCAGCGACCGCTCCAACGAGTACGCCGCGCTGATGAGCATGGAGGTCGGCAAGAACCGGCTGGAGGCGCTCGGCGACGTCGAGGAGTCGGCCGACCTGATCCGCTACTACTGCGACATGTACGACAAGCATCACGGTTTCGACCAACCGATGGCGACCATCGCCGCCAACGAGTCCACCCGCAGCGTGCTCAAGCCGTACGGGGTCTGGGCCGTGATCAGCCCGTTCAACTTCCCGATGGCGTTGACCGCCGGGCCGGCCGGCGCGGCACTGGTCGCCGGCAACACCCTCGTGCTCAAGCCCAGCCTGCAGGGCACCTTCTCGGCCTGGAAGTTCTTCGAATGTCTGATCGACGCCGGGCTGCCGACCGGCGTCGCGCACTTCCTCCCCGGCGGCGACGACCCGGGCCGGGCGCTGGTGGCGCACCCCGGCGTCGGCGGCCTCACCTTCACCGGGTCGTACGAGACCGGCATGTCGATCATCCGGGCGTTCACCGGCGCCTACCCGAGGCCGGTGATCTGCGAGATGGGCGGCAAGAACGCCGCGATCGTCTCGGCCCGGGCCGACCTGGACCGGGCCGTCTCCGGCGTCGCCCGCTCCGCGTTCGGCTTCTCCGGCCAGAAGTGTTCGGCCTGCTCCCGGGTGTACGTGGCGCGCGAACTCCACGACGAGTTCGTCGCCCGGCTCGCCGAACGGGCCGAGTCACTGGTCGTCGGCGACCCGCTGGCCCGCGACACGTACCTCGGTCCGGTCATCGACGCCGCCGCCGTACGCCGCTACGGCGAGGCGGTCGCGCACGCCGCGACCGTCGGCCGGGTGGTCACCGGCGGCCAGGTGCTCGCCGGGGTCGACGGCCGCCCCGACGGCTACTACCTGGCACCGGCCGTCGTCGCCGACGTACCGTCCGACGACGACCTCTTCCAGCGGGAGCTGTTCGTGCCGTTCGTGGCGGTCAGCCCGGTCGACTCGGTCGACGAGGGCCTGGACCGGGCCAACAGCGTGCCGCTGGGCCTGACCGCCGGGTTCTTCTCCACCGACCAGGGCGAGATCGACCACTTCCTCGACCGGATCGAAGCCGGCGTCGTCTACGTCAACCGGCCGGCCGGCGCCACCACCGGCGCCTGGCCCGGGGTGCAGCCGTTCGGCGGCTGGAAGGGCTCCGGCAGCACCGGCAAAGCCGGCGGCGGACCGTACTACCTCCAGCAGTTCCTCCGCGAGCAGTCGCAGACGGTGGTGGCCTCATGACGACGACCCCCGACTGGTTCGACCCGGACCGACCGCAACCGCACCTGGTCACCGAACTGCCCGGCCCGCAGGCCCGCGAAGTGCTGGCCCGCGACCGGGCGGTGACCAGCCCGTCGCTGCCCCGCGCCTACGCGATCGCGCCCCGGCGCGGCCACGGCGCCGTCGTCGAAGACGTCGACGGCAACCTGTTTCTCGACTTCAACGCCGGGATCGCGGTCACCTCCACCGGCCACTGCCACCCGAGCGTCGTCGAGGCGGTGCAGCAGCAGGCCGCGACCCTGCTGCACTACTCGGCCAGCGACTTCTACCTGCCGCTGTACGGCCAGATGTGCCAGGCGCTGGCCGAGACCGCCCCGATGGACGGGCCGGTACGGGTCTTCCTGACCAACTCCGGAGCCGAGGCCGTCGAGGGCGCGTTGAAGCTGTCCCGGTACGCCACCGGCCGCCAGTACGTGATCAGCTTCTACGGCTCGTTCCACGGCCGCACCTACGGGGCGATGACGCTGACCGGGTCGAAGTCCAAGTATCACAAGGGGTTCGGCCCGCTGCTGCCCGGCGTGCTGCACGCGCCCTACGCCCCGGCGTCGCTGGACTTCATCGAGGAGGTGCTCTTCGAGCACCAGGTGGATCCGAGCGAGGTCGCGGCAATCTTCGTCGAACCGATCCAGGGTGAGGGCGGCTTCATCGTGCCGCCGGCCGGCTGGCTCGCCCGGCTACGGCGGATCTGCGACCAGCACGGGATCCTGCTCGTCGCCGACGAGGTGCAGTGCGGCATGGGCCGCACCGGCCGGATGTGGGCGATCGAGCACACCGGCGTACAGCCGGACATCCTGATCAGCGCGAAGGGCATCGCCTCCGGCCTGCCGCTGGGCGCGTTCCTGGCCCGGTCCGAACTGATGGAGAGATGGGGTCCGGGCGCGCACGGCTCCACCTACGGCGGCAGCCCGGTGCCGTGCGCCGCCGGCCTCGCCACCCTGCGGGTCATCCAGGACGAGGGCCTGCTGGACAACGCCACCGCGCAGGGCGAGTTCCTGCTCGCCGGGCTGCGCGAGCTGCAGCAGGCGTACCCCCGGCTGCTCGTCGACGTACGCGGGGTCGGCCTGATGATCGGCGTCGAGTTCCCCACCGGTGAGATCGCCGGCCAGGTGCAGCAGGCGGCCTTCACTCGCGGCCTGCTGGTGCTGGAGGCCGGCGTCAACGCGGTACGGATGTCACCGCCGCTGGTGATCACCCGGGCCCAGGCGCAGACCGGTCTGCGGCTGTTCGGCGCGGCCGTCGCCGAGGTCGCCGCCGACCTGCAGGCCACCGGCAACGGAAAGGTCGAAGCCGGCGGGGCCGTCGAAGCTGGCGGGTCCGTCGCCGTACCGGGATGAGCCACGTCTTCGGTCGGGTGTCCGACGACGCGCCACGGATCGCCTCGGCGTCCGGTGCGCAGCTGTGGGACACCACCGGCAAGCGCTACCTCGACGCCGCCGCCGGGGCGATCGTCGTCGGCATCGGCCACGGCGTCACCGAGGTGGTCCGGGCGCAGGCCGAGCAGGCCGGCGCGGTCGCGTACGCGCACGGCTCGATGTTCCGCGCCGACGTGCTGGAGGAGTACGCCGCCGAGCTCGCGGCCGTACTGCCGATGGACGATCCGTTGGTCTTCCCGGTCTCCGGCGGCAGCGAGGCGGTGGAGACCGCGCTGAAGATGGTTCGCGCCTACCACCTGGCCCGGGGCGAGGACCGGCACCTGATCGTCGGCCGGGTCGGCTCCTACCACGGCAACTCCCGGGGCGCGTTGGACGCCTCCGGCCGGGCCGGGCTGCGCGCGCCGTACCTGCCGTGGCTGGGGCAGGCGGCGCACACCTCGACCCCGTACGAGTACCGCTGCCCGTTCCCGGACACCCATCCGGTCGGCTGCGGGGCGCGGCACGCGGCGGCGCTGGCCGAACTGTGCCGGGCCCGGCCGGTGGCGGCGTTCATCGCCGAGCCGATCGCCGGGGCCGGGCTGGGCGCCTGCGTCCCGCCGGACGACTACTGGCCGGCCGTCGCCGAGGTCTGCCGCCGGTACGGGGTGCTGCTCGTCGCCGACGAGGTGATGACCGGCTTCGGCCGTACCGGCACCTGGTTCGGCGTCGACCACTGGGGGGTACGCCCGGACATCCTGGTCGCGGCGAAGGGCGCCAGTTCGGGCTACTGGCCGCTGGGGCTGGCCGTCGCTTCCGGCCCGGTGCACGACGCGATCGCGCGCACCGGGTTCACCCACGGCTTCACCTACTCGCACCATCTGGTCGGCGCGGCCACCGGCCGGGCGGTGCTGCGGGTGCTGCGCGAGCGGGACCTCGTCGCGGCCGGCCGCCGGGCCGGCGAGTCGCTGCGCCGGGCCCTGCGCCGGGAGCTGGCCGACTCGCCGTACGTCGGGGACGTCCGCGGGCGCGGTCTGCTGGTCGGCGTCGAACTGGTCGCCGACCGGCAGACCGCGCGGCCGTTCCGCCGTACCGCCCGGGTCGCCGAACGAGTGGTCGCCGCCGCCCGGCACGCCGGTCTGCTGCTCTACAGCGGCACCGGCTGCGCCGACGGCGTCGACGGGGACGTGATCCTGCTCGGCCCGCCGCTGGTCGTCTCCGCCGACGAGGTCGAGGAGATCGCGGTCGGCACGGCGGCGGCGATCCGCGCCGTCACCGAGCCGGCCGCAGCGGGGTAGCCGGTCGCGGCGGGCCGGGCGGGGACGCGGGTCAGAAGTCGTCGTCGAAGGTCACCGAGCCGGTCACCCCGACCTGGTACGCCGACACCCGCCGCTCGAAGAAGTTGGACAGCTCCTGCACGTCCTGCAGCTCCATGAAGGCGAACGGATTCTTCGACCCGTACATCGGCTCGATGCCGAGCACCGCGAGCCGCCGGTCGGCGACGTGCTGCAGGTATTCCCGCATGTCGGCCAACGACATCCCGGACACGCCCTGGTCGAGCAGGTCCGCGGCGAACTGCACCTCGCACTCCACCGCCTCGGCCAGCATCTGCCTGACCTGCTGCTCCATTTCGGAGTCGAACAGGTCCGGTTCCTCGGCGCGGACCGTGTCCACCACGTCGAAGGCGAACGCCATGTGCATCGACTCGTCGCGGAACACCCAGTTGGTGCCCGAGGCGAGACCGTGCAGCAGCCCCCGGGACCGCAGGAAGTACACGTACGCGAAGGCGCCGTAGAAGAACAACCCTTCGATGCAGGCGGCGAAGCAGATCAGGTTGAGCAGGAAGGCCCGCCGGTCGGCGCGGGTACGCAGCTCCCGCAGCTCGAAGATGGAATCGATCCACCTGAAGCAGAACTCGGCCTTACGGGCAATCGACGGGATGTTCTCCACCGCCGCGAACGCCGCGAACCGCTCCCGCTCGTCCGGCACGTAGGTGTCCAGCAGGTTCAGGTAGAACTGGACGTGCACCGCCTCCTCGAACAGCTGCCGGGACAGGTAGAGCCGGCCTTCCGGAGAGTTGACGTGCTGGTAGAGGTTGAGCACCAGGTTGTTCGCGACGATGGTGTCGCCGGTGGCGAAGAACGCGACCAGCCGGGACACCAGGTGCTGCTCGGCCGGCGACAGCTTGGCCAGGTCCGGCAGGTCGGAGTGCAGGTCGACCTCCTCCACCGTCCAGGTGTTCTTGATCGCGTCCCGGAACCGGTCGAAGAACTGTGGGTAGCGCATCGGCCGCAGGGTCAGGTCCATGCCGGGGTCGAGCAGCAACTGCCGTCGGCCCGCGCCAGCAGCGTTACTGGTGGCGGCGCTAGTGGTCGCGGAGACGGTGCTGGTTTCGGAGACGGTCACTGGCAGGCCTCACAGGTTTCGGGGTTTTCCAGGTAACAGGCCGACGCCTCGTCGGCGCCGGCCGCGACGACCGGCCCGACGACCGGCCCGACGACCGGCCCGACGACCGGCCCGGCGACCGGCCCGGCGGTCGGCGCGATGCCGACGGTGGCCTGCTGGATCCGGGTCGCCGGACGCGACCGCAGGTAGTAGGTGGTCTTCAGCCCGGACTTCCAGGCGTACAGGTACATCGAGGACAGCTTGCCGATGGTCGGCGCACTGAGGAACAGGTTCAACGACTGCGACTGGTCGACGTACGGGGCGCGGGCGGCGGCCAGGTCGATCAGCGCCCGCTGCGGCAGCTCCCACGCGGTACGGAACAGCTCCCGCACGTCGGCGGGCAGGTCCGTGAGGCCCTGCACCGACCCCTCGGCCCGCTTGATCTGCTCCCGGACCGGTGCCGTCCACAGCCCGCGCGCCTTCAGCTCGCCGACCAGGTACGTGTTGATCTGCAGGAACTCCCCGGACATGGTTTCGCGCTTGAACAGGTTGGACACCTGCGGCTCGATGCATTCGTAGCAGCCGGCGATCGACGCGATCGTGGCGGTCGGCGCGATCGCGACCAGCAGCGAGTTCCGCAGGCCGTGTGCGGCGATCGTCGACCGGAGTCGGGCCCACCGCTCGGGCTGGCCCGGCTCGGCGCCGCACAGGTCCTGGTGCAGCTCGCCCCGGGCGGCCCGGGTCTCGGCGTACGCCGGATGCGGGCCGAACCGTTCGGCGAGCCCGGCGGAGGTTTCCAGCGCGGTCAGGAAGATTTCCTCCTGTACGCGGGTGGACAACTCCCGGGCCGGTACCGAGTCGAACGGCAGCCGCAGCGTGAAGAACGCGTCCTGCAGGCCCATCAGCCCCAGCCCGACCGGACGCCAGCGCGGGTTCGACGCCGCCGCCTGCGCCGCCGGGTAGTAGTTGATGTCGATTACCCGGTCGAGGAACACCACGGCGGTACGGACCGTGGCGCGCAGCTTGTCCCAGTCGACGCCGTCGGCGGTGACGTGCGCGCCGAGGTTGATCGACCCGAGGTTGCACACGGCGGTCTCGGTGTCGCTGTTGACCTCGAGGATCTCGGTGCACAGATTGGACAGGTGGATCGTGTTGCCCGGCTCGCCGGTCTGGTTGGACAGCCGGTTCGCGGCGTCCTTGAACGTCATCCACCCGTTGCCGGTCTGCGCCAGGGTGCGCATCATCCGCCCGTACAGGTCGCGGGCCTTGACCGTCCGGACCGCCTTCTTCTCCGCCGCCCGGTACGCCTCGTCGAACGCCTCGCCGTACAGGTCGGGCAGCTCCGGCGCGTCGGACGGGTCGATCAGCGACCAGTCGGCGTCCGCCTCGACCCGGCGCATGAACTCGTCCGGGATCCAGTTGGCCAGGTTCAGGTTGTGGGTGCGCCGGGCGTCCTCACCGGTGTTGTCCCGCAGCTCCAGGAACTCCTCGACGTCCGGGTGCCACGGCTCCAGGTAGACGCAGGCGGCGCCCTTGCGGCGGCCGCCCTGGTTGACCGCCGCGACCCCGGCGTCGAGGGTCTTGAGGAACGGCACGATGCCGTTCGACCTGCCGTTGGTGCCCCGGATCAGCGCGCCCCGGCCACGGATCCGCGACCAGGAGATGCCGATCCCGCCGGAGAACTTCGACAGCTTCGCCACCTGGTGGTAACGCTCGTAGATCGAGTCGAGCTCGTCGCGCGGCGAGTCGACCAGGAAGCACGACGACATCTGGGTGTGCCGGGTGCCTGAGTTGAACAACGTCGGTGAGCTGGGCAGATAGGCCAGGCTGGAGATCAGCCGGTAGAAGTCGATCGCCTCGGCCGGCGTCTGGGACAGCCCGCACGCCACCCGCAGCAGCCAGTACTGAGGCGTCTCCACCACCAGCCGGGTCTGCGGATGCCGCAGCAGGTAGCGGTCGGCCACCGTTCGCAGCCCGAAGTACTCGAAGCGCAGGTCGCCGTCGACGTCGACGGCGTCGTCGAGTTTGCGGGCGTTGCGGGCGACGAAGGCGGCGGTGTCGTCGCCGATCAGCCCGAGGCCGTGGGCGTATCGGATCGACTGGCTGAAGCTGGCCACCTGCTGGCCGCGGACCTCCTTGTCCACGTAGGCGGCGAGCAGCCGGGCCGCCAGTTTCGAGTACTGCGGTTCCTCGCCGATCAGCTCCGCCGCCGTCTGGATCGACAGTTTGTCCAGCTCGGCGGTTGTCGCCCCGTCGTACAGTCCGCTGATCGTCCGGGTCGCCACCCGCAGCGGGTCGACCTCGTCCAGGTCGGCGACCCAGTGTTCGACCGCCTTGACGATCTTGTTGACGTCCACCGGTTCGGTGTCGCCGTTGCGCTTGCGTACCTGCATCGGTTCCCCTTGTCGTGCCTGTCCACCGGTCGACGGACACGCGGGGAGGACGCCACCGGTCACTCACCTGGCGGTCTGCTCCGCCGGCGTGGACCGGTCGTCGGCGTCGGCCGTCCCGCGCGGCCTTCGACCACCGCACGCGACGCGTGCGGCACGCTGGCAGGTCTTCGGACTCGTGGGCGTCGTGCCGGTGCCTACTGGCCGTCGCTTCCCGGACCCGCCACGGGTCCAGTGCTCGGTGACGGCGGTCGTTCCCACTCACCGCTGCGGGGCAGTCCCGGACTCCCACCGGGTTCCCTCTTGCCTCGACCACCGCCGAGGGGTGGCCGAACCAGCTGCGGGATACACCATATATGGGAGCGAGCCAGAAGACACAACACCAGATACTGTGTTCGGCGTGTCGCGGCGTCGGGTCGCACCGGGTCCGGGGAGGAGGGTCCGTCGGGTGAGAAGCGTGCTATGGGGTCTGTACGGGGCGGTGCTCGGTACCCTGCTCGTCGGCGTCGTCGGGGCGCTCAGCATCCAGGCGACCGGGCTGCGGGCCGGTGCGGTCTTCGACCTGAACAACACCCTCGCCGGTGTCACCTCGCCACGCACCCCGTACCTGGCGATGCTCGGAATCGCGGCGGTGAGCAGCCTGGCCGCATGGGCGCTGACCGCCGGGCCCCGGCGACGGCCCCGACTGTGCCGGGTGGGCCTGGTCGTCGGCTTCGGCGCGTCGACCGTGGCGCTGATTGCCCTTTCGTTCGTCATCGCACCGGCGGACATCGACGCGGGGCGCGAACTGCTGCTGGGCGTCATGCCGGGCTGGCGGGGCTGGATCCACAAAGGGGGCGGCGAGTCCGCCGTACACCTGCTGGTGGCCCTGGCAATCGGATCGTTGTGGCTCTATCCGGACCGACAATCGGCCCGGCCCGCCGCTGCCAGCGGCGGCGGTACGGGCGGACGAGGTGGCGACCCGGCGACCGGCAGACAAGGTGGCGGCGCGGCGGCGGGTGCCGAGACCGTCATCGACCTCGGCCAGCGCTGAACCGGCCAGCGCTGAGCTGGCCGGCAAGCAGCGCGGCGCCGGCCAGCACGGCGGCGTTGCCGAGCCGGGCGGTACGCACCGGCAGCCGGTCGATCCCGGGCAGCGCCGCCGCGTGCAGCGCGGCGCGTACGCCCGCGACGAACCGGTCGCCGAGCCCGACCACACCACCGCCGAGGACGACCACCTCGGGATCGAGCAGGTTGGCGGCGGTGGCCAGCCCGGTGCCCAGCACCCGGGCCGCCAGGTCGGTCACCTCCAGCGCGACCGGATCGCCGTTGGCGGCCGCCGCCGCGACCTCCTCCAGGGGCGGTGCCGCACCGCGACCGGTCCGGGCCGCGTACTCGGCGGCGATCGCCGGGCCGGCCGCGTACGCCTCGACGTGGTCGACCGCGCCGCAACCACAGCGGCGGCCGAGGCGCCGGGCGGCCGGCAGGTGCCCGACGCTGCCGGCGAAGCCGTGCCGGCCCACCACCACGTCGCCGCCGACCACGATGGCGCCGCCGGTACCGGTGCCGGCGGCGACGACGAGCGCGGCGGCGATCTTCGTACCTCCGATGTCGACACCGATGGTGACCGGGTCGCCGGTGCCGGCCATGGTTGCCTCCATCAGTGCTGCCCAGCCAGGCTCGCCGAACTGCCGGCGCTGGCGGCACCGGTCGGGCCGGTCGGGCGTGGAGCGGCCGGGCCGGTCAGGCGTGGAGCGGCCGGGCCGGTCAGGCGTGGAGCGGCCGGGCCGGTCAGGCGTGGAACGGCCGCGGCGAGGCACCGGGTCAACGCGGCCGGGTCGGTGATCGCGGTTCCGACGACCGCCGCGTGCGCGCCTGCGGCGAACGCGGCACGCACCTGGTCGGGGGTGGCGAACCGGCCCTCGGCGACGGTCCGGACCCCGACGGCGGTGAGCGCCTCGACCAGCTCCCAGCGTGGGGTGATCAGGTCGCGGTCGGCGGCCCGCTCCCTGTGCAGCGCGATCACCGGAAGGTCCACGGCGGACTTCACCGCCCGTACGTCGTCGGGGTGGTTGACCCGTACGGCGGCGGCACCGCCAAGGGCGGCGCACTCGGCGAGCCGGGCGATGACCGACGGTACCCGCAGCGGATGCCCCTCGGGGGGCCTGGCAGGAGACCAACAGGCCGCCAGCGATCGCCGCCACCGGCTCGCTCGGCGGGGCCACCGGGTCCTGTTCGGCTCCGCCGACTCGTCCGAGTCCGACTGTCCACACGGAAGCCCACCCGGACCTCACCGTAGCCGACAGGACCACCATGACCAGCAGTTATCTCGCAACGCGATGACCATCACCCAACGCTCGCCCTGGAGGCGCGAGATGCCCAGACCGAAACGATCAGGTGAGGATGAAACTCCCCCGGTAGATCAACAAGAGACATTGACGGCTACCCCTTGACTGACCAACTGGCGACCGGTAGCTTTTTATCTAAATCATCCATCAGGGGGACCGCGATGATCTTAAATCGGACTGGCCATTTCTCGCTGTCGCCGATTACGCCAGTCCAGCACCGGAAAGACCGCTAGTCAGTCGCAGCCGTCCTGCGCCAGACCTAAGATAGCCGGTCAGGGCCGGTCACTCTTGATCATCTCACCGCACTACTTGATCCATTGATGACCTGGCAAATCTCCAGCCCTGCCTATGGCGATCCAATCAAACCCAGTCGCAATTCTTGGCTGCCCAGTTCCTTATGCTCGGCACCGTCGGTGGACCACGCGGCACCCGCCAACCGTGTGGCATCGGGGTGCACATAGCGCCCGATCGGACCACCGACAGACCGATGAATCGGCGCGCTGGGAGTGGCACGGGTCAACGCGGGAACGACTGAGCCGGGCGACGCGATCACAATCGCCACCGGCGTCGCGTTGCTGACAGCGATCCCGTCGGTCGGACCACCGGCCTGGACGGCTCGAGCCGCTGTCGCGACTCCAGCACTTCTCCACGGAAATAGCCAACACAAGGAGCTGTTAGGTGCAACCGCGTTTGGAACGACTTGAGCCAATGCTGGGAACCCCCCTCTTCGAGAGTCTCCTCTGGGGACATGAGTACGACCTCAGCGGTCTTGACCCGGACCTGCAAGAGCGCATCGGGTCCGGGCAGTTCAAGCGGATCGTGTTCTACGGGATGGGCTGCTCCTCTGTCGTGTCGGACATCGTGAAGGGCTTCTTCTTGTCCGAAGGCATTCCGGTGCACGTCCAAGTCGTCAACGACTACGACCTGGACTGGTTCGTCAACCGGGAGGTCGTGAATGATCCTTGCACGCTGACGATCATCGTGTGCTACAGCGGATGGTCGGTCGAGCCGTGTCTGTTCTACGATGCCATGCACGAGATGAACGCCGGCCGGAACCTGCTCGTTCTCACCGGCGGCGGCAAGATCGCCGGGATGTGCCGGGAGGACGGTACCTCACTGATCCAGTACAAGCTCCGCCACGCAGACCGAGAATACCCTCTCTACCACGTACAGCAATTCTTCGCGATATTCCTCGACCTCTTCCACCGGCTAGGCATCACGCAGCGTTCATACCGGGAGGAACTGGAGGCGTCGGTCGCCTTCCTCAAGGACGCGTTTCACGGAGGTACCCTCGAGAAAGCGGAGGCCATCGCCGTCAGGCTGCGGGACAGCCGGATCGCCCTGCTCGGCACCGCCGACTGGTACGTGACCCTGCTCAAGCAGACCACAATGTTCTTCAACGAGATCGCGATGGTCCCGACCCACCGCAACCTGCTCCACGAGTTCAGCCACACCGAGGTCGCAGCCTATTCCGATCCGTCAGCCAAGCAGGCCATGGTCGTGTTCCGCGACGCAAACGCGGACGACTACACACAGAACAAGATCCGGACCTTGGAAGAGCTGTTCGGAGACCAGAGCATCCCACAGAACAAAAATATCGAGTTCGTCATCATCGACCTCGACCAGGAAGACTTTTTCAAAAAGTTCTTCTTTGGCCACTTTTTTACAGTCTACATCGCCTACTACCTCGGCCTCCGCGCCGACGTGGCGGGCCGCGACCTCATCTCCATCGCGGCGGGCAACCCTTGGTGGAGCCAGCGCTCGATCGAACTGTTCCCGAAGTGCGTCGACATCCCATCGAACCTCGACCCGGAGTCCGCCGCCGCCCGATGACAGATTGCGTCACGACATGGGATACAAGCAGCTCACTCTCATCACCGGGGGCAGCCGCGGCATCGGACGCTGCCTGGTGCAGTCGTTTCTCGCGCACACAGACGTACTCAATGTGTCCAGGACGCCCGCCCGGGACGACGAGGGCTCCGCCGGGCACAAGCGGTATCAGCTTCACCACCTGAGCATTGACCTGGCGAACACGGCACGCGTCGAGTCACTCCTGACGACATGGCTCAAGGACCATCCCGACCACCGGGTCACGACGCTCATCCACAACGCAGCTGTCTCGCCCTTGGGCTGGCTCCACGAACTCTCGGACGCCGAGGTCGAGCAGGCATTCCGGGTCAACGTCTACGCACCGCTCGCCATCACGGCGTCACTACAGCGAATCGGGCGCTTCGCGATGGACGGCGCCCGCGTGGTCTACGTCACCTCGTCCCTCGCGCGTCCGGTGCCCGAGCTTTCCTTTGCCTGTCTCGGGCTGTACAGCATGACAAAGGCCGCGCTAAACAGGATGGCCCTCATCCAGAGCCGCGAATTCGAGCTCACGGCACCCCACATCACCGTCATCCGTGCTCACCCCGGGATCGTCGACACCGACCTCCAACGCGACCTACGCAGACATCCGCAAATGGACCCAGCATTCAAAATGAAGACCGCCAGGCTACCTCCCTATCGGGAAGGTGAATGGCACGACGTCTCACCCCGGGACCATATGCGTACCGTTTCCCCCGAGTTCTCCGCCGAGTTCATCGAGTGGGTGACCGGACTCGATAACGGCACGTCCAACGAATACGACTTCTACCAGGCCGAGGAGTTCCATGCCGCCCGGGGCAGCACGGGAAATCAACAACATTGAACCAGGAGTTTCATGAGCCACATTGTCTTCGTGGAGACCTCGGGGTCAGGCGTAAACGCGATTAATCACGCGAAGCAGGCCGGTCACACCGTAACATACCTGTATTCTCCCCGGTACGACTTCACAGCTTCTTCCGGACAACGTCAGCTCGCGAGAAAGCTGGCGGACCGCACCGCCGAGATGCGCAACGTCCGTACCCCGGAGGATCTGTTGGCCACCCTGCGGGCGGCCGGCACCCGGCCCGACGAGGTCGACGCGGTCCTCTCGACGCTGGCCTTCTGCGCACCTCTGGCCGCATCGCTCGCCAGCCTGATCGGAGCGCGGGGCACCCCCGCGGAGGGTGTCGCCACCGCTCGCGACAAGGGCCGGTGTCGGCAGGCCCTCGACGAAGCCGGCGTCCCGAGCCTCGCCTACTCGGTAGTCGGGTCCGAAGACGAAGCACTGGCCGCCGCCGAGGGCACCGGGTACCCGGTCATCATCAAGCCGGTCCTGGGCATCGGGAAAGGGCTGACGACCATCGCCCGCGAGCCCGCGCAGGTACGGGCCCACTTCGCTGGTCTGACCGGGGAACGGGAACACCTCCCGGCTGGCATGTCGACCCACTTCGATGAGCGCTTCGTCGTCGAGGAACTGGCCGTCGGTGACCTGTATTCCGTCGAAGTCGCTGCGGACGGTCGATCCGTCACACCTCTCGTCTCCACGCTGCAGAAGACCGGACTGCACAACTCGGTCGTGGAGCTGGGGTGCACCATCCCCTCCGCACTCGACGAGGCCACGGAACGCGAGCTCGGTGTGTACGCCGCTCAGGTGTGTAGGACACTCGGCCTCACCCTGGGCGTATTCCATGTCGAGATGATCCGCACTACCCGGGGTTTCCGGCTGGTCGAAGCCAACCCGCGGATGGCCGGCGGCGCGCTGCCCGAGACGGTCAACGCCGTCGCCGACCAGAGCATGTTCGCGATCCTGGTCGACCTGTTCCTCGGCCGGGACGCTCCGACCGCCCCGCTCAGACTCAGCGGCGCGGTGTCCCACTCCCTGCTCGGCGCCGCCGAGGCCACGACCGTGCGGCACGATCTGGCGCCCAACTGGTTCGACCCGTTCCGGGCCAGGCTGCACTCCGGGTGGGAGCGTCTGCAGCCAGGTACCCGCGTCGGCGCCATGCGCGGCAACTTCGACCGGTTCGGAATGATCCGCACGGTCGGCACCGGCCCGGCGCAGGCGTACGAGACCTGCGCTGCGGTCAAAGCAGATATCCAACGCCACCTCGGCATCGCTCTCCTACCGGAGGCGAAGCACCGGGACACGTTGTCGTCCGGACCTGACCCACGTCGTGCGGTCAGTCCGGCGGCGGCATCCAGTTGAGCAACCGCCCCGGCACCCCGCGACACCGACCGCTCGGGCCAGAAGAGGCCTCGACCGCCTCGCAGGTTTGACATGTCAACAGAAGCCTCACCCATAGGAGCCATCCCGGTGAAAAGCACAACCCACAGTCCGACTCCCGGGTCGGGTTTCCATTGAGCACCCAGGAAGACACGATCGCTGGAGTCTGGAGCTGCAACGAGTGGGACCCCCTAGTGGAGGTCGTCGTCGGGAACCCACTCAACGCAAGATACCCGCACCCCGACCCGAGTACACGTTTCGCCGAGTTCCCCAACACCCCAGTCGATCGGATCCCGACGGGCGCATTCCCGCCGGGCATCGTCGAAGAAACCGAGGAAGATCTGGCCGCGATGATCGAGTGCCTGGAGAAGCTCGACATCGTTGTAAAGAGACCCGACACCTGGCCGCATGACCAAACGATTACCACTCCTTTGTGGTCGACGAAAGGCTTCTACAACTACTGCCCGCGAGACATATTTCTGGTCGTCGGCAACCAAATTATAGAGACACCCAACGTCATCCGCGGCCGCATGTTGGAAGCGTACAGTTACCGCAAAATCCTCGTCGAGTACCTCAAAGCCGGAGCGAAATGGTACAGCGCGCCGAAGCCCATGCTACTGGACAGCCTGTTTACCGCAGAGCAGGAAGATCTTGTCCCCAGGAACGATGAGCCAGTGTTCGACGCTGCCAACGTGCTCCGTTTCGGCCGGGATCTCCTCTACTTGATCAGCGCGACCGGAAATGACCTGGGCGCACAGTGGCTGCAGATTGCGCTCGGCGATGACTTCAGGGTCCATACCTGCCGGATCAACTATACCGGCAGTCACATCGATACATCGGTGGTCGCTCTTCGACCCGGATTGCTGCTGTGTAACCCGGAGTGGGTGACCCGGGAAATGCTTCCGCCGATCTTCGACAAGTGGAAAATCATCTACAGTCCCCCGATGGTTGGTGCCGACCGTTTTGACAGCACCTACCTGTCGCGAGCAATCGGGAGCCGGTGGATCGATATGAACCTCTTCAGCCTGAAGCCGGATCTCGTTCTCGTTGACCGCGACCAACTGCCGCTGATCAAGCTTCTTGAAGAGCAGGGGATCACCGTGGTTCCGCTCAAGATCCGCCACTCGCGGATGCTTGCCGGCGGTTTCCACTGCTCGACTCTGGACACCAAGCGCAAAGGCAGTATGGAAAACTACTTCGAGTGATCGGATGCGTAGATCGACATGATCCGACAGTATTGGCCGAACTACATCGACGGAGATTTCTGCCACGGCGGGGCTGGCAGAATCAAGGTTACGGACCCGAGTTCGGGCGACGCCCTGGCGGAACACGCTCTCGCCGATGCGGACGATGTCAACCGCGCCGTCACCGCCGCACAGCGTGTTCATCGATCCGGAGTGCTCGCCGACCTGCATCCGATGGACCGAGGCCGCATGGTCCGAGCGATTGGCGGGTACCTCGCCGACCACATCGACGACGTCAAACGCACAATCACTCTAGAGCAGGGGAAACCGCTTTTCGAGGCTGAAGCCGAAGTCAAGATGGCCATCCGTCTCTTCGACTACTTCGGCTCTATGACAGAGTCGATGGAAGGGCGCTCCGTGCCCTGCGACAGCACTCGTTTCGACTTCACGGTATACAAGCCGTTTGGCGTTTCGGCACAGTTCATGCCCTCGCACTACCCGATCTACATCCCCTCGCGCACGCTGGCGGTGGCCTTGGCAGCCGGGAACTCCTGCGTCATGAAGACATCCGAACTGTCTCCGATTTCCGCAGGCTGGCTTGCGCATGCCGCACAGGACGTCGGCTTTCCATCCGGCTCAATCAACATATTCTGCGGGCGGCGATCCGAGGCGGGCGTCGCCCTCGCCGGCCACCCAGGGATTGACCATCTGGTATTCATCGGACAAGCGCAAGCGGCCGCAGCAGTCACCGGTGCCGCCGCCAAAGGTCTTGTCCCCAGTATCGTGGAGGTCGGCGGGACGTCCCCGACGATCGTCTTCGAGGACGCAGACCTCGACGAATTCGTTGCCGAGGCACGCATGGGGTCGTACCTGAACGCGGGCCAATTCTGCTGCGGAATGTATCGGATCATCGTGCATGAGTCCCGCTACGAGGAGCTTCTCGACCGTTCAATTTCCCTGGCAGATAGTTTAGCTGTCGGCCCCGGCATCGAAAGCGGAGATGGTGAGTTCAAGCCCTACATGGGGCCAGTGGACAGCGAGAAACAGCTCGCCCGGGTGCTCGGCATCGTGGAAGACGCAACGCGGGCCGGGGCCAAGTGCGTTGCCGGTGGCACACGACTTCCGGGGGTGGGCTCCTTCCTCAGGCCGACGGTGATCCGAGACGTCGATCCATCGATGCGGGTCGCCCAGGAAGAAGTGTTCGGTCCTGTCATGGCGGTGATGAAATTCCGCACGGAGGGCGAAGCAATCGAGCTTGCCAACAGCGCCGGCCACAGCGGCCTGATGTGCAGCGTGTTCACTCGCGACCTCGGACGGATGTTACGAGCCGCAAGCAAGGTCCGAGCAGGACACATCGTCGCAAACCAGTCGATAATTGGAGGCGCGGAGGTTCCCTTCGGTGGTTTCGGTCGTGCTGGCTATGGCAGCCTCAAGGGCCGAGAGGCCCTCATGGGCTACGTGCAACGGAAAAACGTCCTTCTCAACCTGTGAAGAGGCTGGACACGAAATCCCTCCAGGAGGAATGCTGATGGACCGTCACGGTGGCGTACGGCTCGTCGAGCCGACCCTGCGCACCCAGGTTCCGGTGTGACCACCACCCAGCCTGACCCGAGCATCTTCGAGACTCTGGAGTCCGCGGTACGGAGCTACTGCCGTGGTTGGCCTGTGGTGTTCGACTGGGCTCAGGGCAGCAAACTGTACGACGAGGACGGACATGAGTTTCTGGACTTCTTTGCCGGGGCCGGTTCGCTCAACTACGGACACAACCACCCGGCGCTGAAACGCGTTCTCATCGACTACCTGGAACGGGACGGCGTCACACATGGCCTGGACATGTCTACAACCGCCAAGCGCACGTTCCTCCAGGCCTTTCAGGACATCGTGCTACGGCCACGCCGGCTGCCCTATAAAGTGATGTTCCCCGGTCCGACCGGCACCAACGCGGTGGAGTCGGCGCTGAAGCTGGCACGGAAGGTGAAGGGACGCGAGGCCATCGCATCGTTCACCAATTCCTTCCATGGCATGTCGCTGGGTGCCCTGGCTGTCAGCGGCAACGTCTCGAAGCGCGCCGGCGCGGGCGTCTCGCTGATGCACGGCATGCTGCTGCCGTTCGACAACTACTTGGGCGCCGGCGGCGACTTCCGGTGGTTCGAGCGCCTGCTGGAGGACAGGGGATCCGGGCTCAGCCACCCGGCCGCCGTCATCGTGGAAACCGTGCAGGGCGAGGGCGGGATCAACATCGCCCGCAGCGAGTGGCTACGCGCCCTCGCTCAGCTGTGCGGCCGGCACGACATGCTGCTGATCGTCGACGACATCCAGATGGGGTGCGGCCGCACCGGCGCGTTCTTCTCCTTCGAGGAGGCCGGGATCTCGCCGGACATCGTCACCGTCTCGAAGTCGATCAGTGGCTACGGCCTACCAATGTCGCTGTGCCTGTTCAAACCCGAGTTGGACATCTGGGAGCCGGGCGAGCACAACGGCACCTTCCGCGGCAACAATCCCGCCTTCGTCACCGCCAGGGCCGCCCTGGAGATCTTCTGGACCGACGGCCTTGCCATGGAGAAGCAGACCCGACAGCGGGGCGAGCAGGTCGAGCTGCAGCTCATCGCCGTCGCCGAGGAGAATGTCGCCGACGTCAGAGGGCACCGGGGCCGTGGTCTCGCCTGGGGCCTGGAATTCCACGACCGGACCCGTGCCGGGCGGGTCGCCCGTCGTGCCTTCGAGCTCGGACTACTCGTCGAGACGTCGGGCGCGGAGAGCGAGGTAGTCAAGCTGATGCCGGCGCTGACTGTCACATCCGAGGAACTGGACGAGGGCCTGGGGATCCTCGCCCGTGCGGTCCGCGAGACTGCCTGAAGACGGCAGCTGGCCAAGGAGGATTCAGACCAGGATGCCGAAATTCATGCTGTTCGGTGAGGGCAACGCGAAGGAACAGGCGTTCTGCGAACAGAGCTGGCGCACCGGCCCTCGCGCCGACGATCTGTTGTGCTGCATGTATGGAAGGAACTACTACCTCGAACGCAGTTCACGAACGGTGCGTGTGGAAGGCCTCGACGAAGCGATCTCGCTGGGCCGAGCGACGGGCGTGGAGACGGTCCTCATGCTGGCGCTCGAACAGTTCGAGGCCGGACGTGTTGAGGCCTTTCGGAGCGCTGGGTTCCGAGTAGTGGGCGTACCTACATCAGCCGCATTTCTGGAGAACAACAAAGCACGGGCAAAATCATTTATGCGACGACACGCAGTGGCATCCGCGTACAGCACCTCATTTTGCGATGCCGGCACGGCAGAGAAGTTCCTGATAGAGAACTGGGCGACCAGGAGATTCGTCGTAAAGGCAAGCTGCTATTTGTCTGACGTAAGATTCAGCTGCAGCGTTCCAGACACCCTGGAGGAGGCGATCGACGACGTCCGCGGCCTCGCCGACCACCTCGGGTCGATCGACGCTCCCCGGGCCATGGTTCTCGAGGAGAGGGCAGAAGGTCGCGAATTTTCAGTTCACGTTTTGATCGACGGGGCCAACTACAAGATCCTTCCCATGGTGCGAGACTACAAGCGGCTCCTAGAGGGCGACAAGGGACCCAACACGGCCGGAATCGGCGCCGTCGCGGCGGCGATCGACTGGGATCGGGACTTGATCTCCGGGCTACGGTCACGGATCATAGAACCGACGATCGACGGGCTACTGAAAGAGGACATCGACTACCACTTCATCCTTTACATAGGCGCCATGGTGACCCGGGATGGTCCAATCGCGCTGGAGTACAACGTTCGTCCGGGGACGCCCGAGTTCCCGGCGCTGTTAGCGGTGGCGAAGACAAGCGGGCTGGAGATGTTCACCGCTGCACAGGACGGCAAGTTCGGGTCGCTGGACATCGAGTGGGAGAACGATGAGCCCTACTCCGTAGCTGTCACGTTGACTGCGCCCGGATATCCGTTTTCATCTCTCGGATTCGGCGAATCGATATCCGGCCTAGATGACTTAGACGACGACGTTTGGCCCCTCGTCGAGCACATGTTTGCCGACCCCGAGCCGACCGTTTCTAACGGCCGGGTCCTGACTCTCGTCGCACGTGGAGCATCCTTCCAGGAGGCCAGAGAACGTGTTTACCGCAATGTCGATCGGATGCGGTTCCGAGGACTTCACACCCGACGGGACATCGGCGACCTGGTGGCGCTCGAGTAACACGGCACGGTCTGTGTGGCCGCCGACTCGACGCGCACCGCTGACACCGGCCCGGGGCCGATCGCACTGCAGGTAGGTGCTATCCCGGTTACGGACGAATCCCGATGGATCCCCGGCGGGCTTCGACCGCCGTCAGCAGTGGGGTCGGGTCAACGCCGGTATCAGGACTCTCGAGGTAGGTTTGCAGCAAAGTCTACGAGGAAGGTCACATTGTCCGCTGATTCGATCGCCGCAAGGTACCTCGAGGAGTTTGACCGCCCAATGTTGCCGCTGCCGGAGACCCCTTATGCGAAGATCAAGTACGAAGGGCGGTACCTGTCACGGCCGGTGTTCCTGGAAGCCGAGGAGCTTTGCAACCTGGAGCAGGATCTCACCCTGACGCGTGCGGCTCTTTGCTCCTTGCCTCGACGGCTGTTCGGGGGAAGCCTCGAGCTTTTTGCTCGGGCCGTTGGCATGACGGCAATTCAGGCAGAGTGCATAGTGCGGAGCGCCTACCCGTCATCCGACGCCGTCACGGACATGGCGCGGGCGGATCTCTACCGGGATGCTACCGGATTCCGGCTCCTGGAGTGGAACCTTGGCAGCACGGCAGGTGGAGCCGAGTGTGCGGACATGTGCCGGGCCCTGATCAGCGTCCCTGAGGTGGCACAGTTCCTCGCGAAGGAACGGCTGGCCTATGCGAAGACGGACGAAGCGATGCTGGCCACGTTGCGGTCTGAGACGGGTTACCCGGTAGGAACGGATCCGGTCGTGGCCATGGTGGATACACCCGGCATCTTTCCCAAGGTCGAGGCGTTGCTGCGTACCATCGCCGCACGATGGCTGGACCACGGGCTGTCAGTTAGGATTGGCCATCTGGGCGAGCTGACACGTTCGGGTGGGCGGCTGCGACTACGAGGCGAGCCGATTGACGTGGTGTTTCGTGTATTCACGTTCGAGGACGTGCTGATCCACCTCACTGATGGTGTGCTCGAGCCCTTGCTGGCCGCTGCCGAGTGCGGTGAGGTGGCGATGTTCACGCCGCTGGAAGCGGAGCTGTACGGGAGCAAGGGGGCTCTCGCTCTGCTGTCCGATCCAACCGGCCAGATCGGTCTGTCGGACGAGGAACGGGACGCTTGTGCCCGGCTGCTTCCGTGGACCAGACGAGTTGCTGCCGGCGAGGTCACGCTGGAAGACGGCGCCACCGTGGATCTGATCGCCTACACGCTGCAGCATCAGAATGATCTTGTTCTGAAGCCGAGTTCCTCGTACGGCGGAAGCGGTGTGATGGTCGGCGCCGACCCGAGCATCACACCCGCGATGTGGCGAGAGGCGCTGGCCCAGGCGATAAACGGCTCCTACGTGGTTCAGCGACTGGTCCGTCCCGCACCCGAGATGTTCCCTTCCACATCTGCGGGCGGGCCGGTCGCCTGGAGAGTCGCATGGGGGGTGTTCACGATGCGACGGGGTTACGCGGGAACGCTCGTCCGCGCCGTCCCGGCGCAAGCTGGGGACGCCGTGGTGAACATCGCTCAAGGGGCGTTCGTCGGGTGTTGTTTTCACTCGACCTCAGGGGGCGCGGTCGAGGTTGGTCCGCACACGAGCGCAGTACAGGTGGCAGGAGACTTGCATGACTGACCTAGGTGTTTCCTGGAGCGCATTCCGTACAGCGCTTCTTCGTTCAGCGGGCTTTCCGTTCGATTGGCTCAAGGATCTGTCGAGTAGCGAGCTGGAGGATCGCAGCACGCGACTAGTGGCCGCACACGCACAGCGCGAGCGTGCGCGCGACGAGGCACTGGACGCCCTGTGGGCGATGCGCGGGGACCCACATCCCACAGATCTGACCGCGCTCAACAGAGCAGTCAGGAGAGTTGGCAAGGGACAGGTCGTCGCGGAGTCCCATACAGCAATCATCGAGGCGACCCTTCGGTGGAACGATGCCGTCACCCACTTTGACTCCCTGTCCCACTCGACTGAGCTGAGCATGATCCTGGTGGCGGAATACGAGCGCGCAGCAGGACTGCTGTTGAAGCACTTCACCTCCAACTACTTCAAGGACGCCGTCCTGCTGAGTAGTCCGTCGATGTATGAAGCATGCTGCCGGGCCTCCGACGGGCGGGGCTTCCGGGGCAGCCAGCGCGAGCTGGCCGCGTACCGGTTCCTGCAGCGCTTCTGTGCCAAGAACGAGACCGGCGGCGCGGCCGGCCCGCTCAACCTGATCAGTGTTGGGGTCGCGCGGGCTGACATCGTCACAAGTTCCGACGAGTACCTGCGGGTAGACGACCCGGTGCTCGGGCGGATCGAGTATGCGGCGGCAGGAGACGGCAGGTCCGCCGAACGGCGAACCTTCATCAGCTACTGGGCAGCTCGCGAGCTCGGACGGCTACTCGGGTCGAGCGCTGTTGGTGCACCCGAGCACCGCCGGCCGTTCCGGCTCTTCGGTGCACCGACGCCTGAACTGGCAGCCGTGGACGCGCGCGTCCTGGACCGGATTGACGGTCGAAGGAGCATCAGGACACTGGCGGCAGAGCTGGACCTACCGGTCGAGACGGTGACCACCTCGGTCTCCCGGCTGACAGATCTTGCGCTGGTAGAGGACAACTGGCGGGCACCCTACTTCACCAGGGATGCCGGCGAAGATCTGCGAATATACGCCGCAGGGATCGACACGCCCGAGGCTCGAGACGTTTGCCAGTTCATTGCTGACGTGAGGAGTTTTGCGCAGGCGAAGTTGGAGGACCGGCCCGCGCTGATGTCAGCGATCACCCATGACTTCTCTCGCTTGACCGGCAAGCCAGCTTGGCGCGGGCCAGGCCGGCTCAAGGGGGATCGTGCCGTGTTCTATGAGGAGGCGAGGGGCAACATCCGGGATGCTCGGATCGGCTCCGCCGGTGCTCGCCAACTGAGTGAGCGTCTCTCCACCGCATTGGACTTCCTCGCGTCACTGGCGGTCGAGGAGCGGGCCGCAGGGCAGTTGCTTCTGGCGAGAGAGCTGGCCAGCCGGAACGTGTCTGAGCTGACCGCCGCCGAAGTCCGAGACATGGCGGCCAAAGCCCCCCTGGTACCCGAACATACGACGATGAGGCAGCGCTTCCTGGGCCTGGTCGATCCGTCCGCCTCATGTGTCGACCTCAGCCGGGCGGACCTCGCCGATGCCGGGCTGATACGGGAAGACCTCGACGATTGGCCGATCTTCGGAGCGGCGGATCTGATGCTGACCGGCCCGGGTGGCGGCGAATCAGCGGGGGGAGCATCCATGATTTTGAGTGAACTACACCATATCTGGCCGCCACTCGCCTCATGGGTGCGTGCCCTCTACGATGATCGCGAACTCGGGAACCAGGAGCTCTGGCAGACGGTAGCCGCCGAGCTGGCACCTGCGGTCCCCACCATGCAGGAGATCGTCCGAAAGGGGAAGGCGACCGACTCCTCGCCATACGGGCACACCGTTCTCTGCCTCGACACCGGGCTCCCTCTACCCGACGCGGTGACGGTACCGGCCGACCGTATAGTTGTCCGGCGCTGGCAGAACGGCTTCATCGGCCTGCATGACCCGGCCAGCCAGCGTGATCTGTGGCTGCTGCCGGACTACGACGACAACGGAGTCGACGCCGGCGGGTTGATCAACTGTGCCACTCCCGCGCTATCACTGTCGGCCTTCACACTTGGCCCCCATACCCCCCGAATAGTGATCGACGGGGTCATCGTTCAGCGTCGGCGGTGGGAGGTCAGTACGGCGGAGATCCCCAGCGGCAGCAGCCGAGTGCCCACCGACCGCGAGTGGCTCGCCCTCCAAGTCTGGCGTCATGAGCACGGTCTACCCAGGCGGGCATACTTCTGGCTCGATACCGAACGCAAGCCCATGTTCATCGACTTTTCATCGGTCCTGTCGGTCAGCAACTTCCAGCGCTGTCTACGGCCGGCACAGAGTGTGGTGCTGACCGAAGCGCAGCCTGACCCGGAGCATCTGTGGCTGCGAACCAAGGACGGAACCCTCACGGCGGAGATACGAACCCTACTCTGGAGGGATCGTCGGCGAGCATCCGCTACGGCCATGGTCCACACCGGGTGAGGAAGTCGGGTCCCGCCGGATCATTCGGCGCCGTCGACTCAGTCGGCTTTCGGGCCGGACGGTATGTCCCGGCTGCGGCGCAGTGGAGAGAAGTACATCCAGAAGCCTGCGGCCCAGGTACCGACGCATGCGATCCATAGCGTCGGACGGATGCCTATCACGGTACCGAGCGCGCCGCCGATCACGCCGCCGATCGGAATCGTGCCCCACGTTATCCATCGAACGGCTGCGGTCATCCGGCCCAGCAGCCGGGGCGGGCAGATCACCTGTCGGTAGGTGACCACCGCGATGTTGTACGTCACGATGGCAAAGTACGAGATCCCGAAGCCGATCGGGAACAGCGCCACCCACCAGCCCGGCTGTGCCAGCGCGGCCAGGATCTGCGGCAGGCCGAATACGAGCAACGAGAACCACATCACACGCGCTGAGCCGATCCATCGGGTCGTCCGGCCCGACAGCACAGCCCCGGAGATGCCGCCGAGTGCTGCCAGTGCAAAGATCAACCCGGTGTAGGCGGGCTCGACGTTCAGCACCCGCACGAGGAAGATGACCTGCACCGCACCGGCCACAGAGCCGAACAGATTCACCGTCCCGCTGCAGGCGACCGTCTTGCGGATGATCTTGTGCCCCAGCACGAACCTGATCCCTGCGGCGGTCTCAGCCCACAGGCTCGGCCGCATGGTCGCCTCAACCGGTGACCGGTCGTGCTTCTCCCGGTGGCGGATGCCGAGCAGCAACGCGGCGGAGACCGCGTAGGACAGAGCATCAGCGGTCATCGTCCACACCGCACCGAAGAAGCCCACCAGGGCGCCACCCAGGCTGGGTCCCGCGAGCCGGGCGAGACTCTGGGTCGCCGCGATCTTCCCGTTGCCGTCGATCAGGTGCTTCGGCTCGAGGAGGACCGGTAGATAGCTCTGGTAGGCCACATCGAAGAACACGGTGCAGACGCCAGCCATGATCGCCACGAGGTAGAGCTGACCCATCGTCAAGCTTCCGACGTACCAGGCGGCGGGGACCGAAGCAATGATCACGAGCCGCGCGATGCCGCAGACGATCATGATCCTACGTTTAGGGTGCCGGTCCGCCAGCGCACCCGCAGGCAGAGCAATCACCGCGAACGCGAGCGAAGTCGCTGCGGTCAGCAGTCCGACCTCGAAGGCGCTTGCGTCGAGCACGACGACGGCGATGAGCGGTAGCGCCAGTTGCGCGACGGCCGACCCAATCTCACCGACAGACTGCCCGGCCCAGAGCAGCATGAAGTCTCGGTGCCGCCAGAGGCTACTGCCATGACGCGTGCTCGGCTCGGAAACGCAACGGCTCGCCAGAGGATCGCCTCCCGTCTGCCCGGTGTCGTTGGTCCTGGGATCTCGCTCCATCAGACCACTGTGTCCTACCCGCCGATAGGCCGGCCAGTTGATCCACCGGTGGTCGGTCCGCGATGGACCTCACCGGTCCACCGCGGGTCGGTGGCTCTGCCGGCTGGGACGAGGAGCATTCGATCTGCTCAGTCGTGGCCGTCGCCATCCCACCTCGGGGCCATGTCCCGGGCGATCTTGATGTCGTCGTTACTGGTCCCAGCGGCTACCATCGGCCAGACCATGGCGTCCTGGTGGACGACGAAGTCGACCACCACCGGCAGGTCGTTGATCTCCATCGCCTTGGTGATCGTGGCGTCCACGTCCTCACGCAGGTCGCACCGCAGGCCTACACATCCGTACGCCTCGGCCAGCTTCACGAAGTCGGGGATGCGCTGGGCCGTCTTCAGGTCTGTGTTGGAGTACCGCTGGTCGTAGAAGAGCTTCTGCCACTGACGAACCATGCCGAGGTTGCCGTTGTTGATGACCGCGACCTTGATCGGCACGCCCTCGAGCGTGCAGGTGGCGAGCTCCTGGTTGGTCATCTGGAAGCATCCGTCGCCGTCGATAGCCCAGACCGTGGCGTCCGGTCGGCCCATCTTGGCACCCATCGCGGCGGGCACGGCGAAACCCATCGTGCCCAGGCCACCGGAGTTGATGAAAGTGCCGGGGTTCTCGTAGCCGATGAACTGCGACGCCCACATCTGGTGCTGGCCGACGCCGGCCACATAGAGGGCGTCCGGCCCCACAAGGGAACTCAGCCTCTCCAGGACGTACTGCGGAGCTAGCGAGTCGTCCGAGAACTCCTCGTAGCCCAACGGGTAGGTCTTCTTGAGCCCGTTCAGTAGCTCCCGCCACTCCGCGTAGTCGCCCTTGCGGTCGATCGTGTGGATCAAGTCTTCGATGATCTTCTTGCAGTCGCCCACGATGGGCACATCCGCCCGCCGGTTCTTCGAGATCTCCGCCGGGTCGATGTCCACATGGATGACCTTGGCATACGGCGCGAACGACGACAGTTGCCCGGTGACCCGGTCGTCGAACCGCACACCCAAGCCGATGAGCAGGTCGGACTTCTGCATTGCGCCTACCGCCGAGACGCTGCCATGCATGCCCGGCATCCCCACGTGCAACCGATGACTGTCGGGAAAGGTACCCCTGGCCATCAGTGTGGTGACCACCGGAATACCGGTCAGCTCCGCCAGTTGGAGCAGTTCTGCCGAGGCACCGGCCCGGTGTACACCGCCACCGACATAGAGCACCGGACGCTTCGCCTCTGCCATCAGCCGGGCTGCCTCCCGGATCTGCTTGCCGTGCGAGTGCAGGGCCGGCCGGTAGCCCGGCAGGCGCATTGTCGGCGGCCAGTGGAACCCGGTCTCGGCCTGCAGCGCGTCCTTCGAGATGTCGACCAGCACCGGACCGGGGCGGCCGCTGGCTGCGATGTAGAAGGCTTCCGCGATCGTGCGCGGGATGTCGTCCGAGTCGGTAACCAGAAAACTGTGCTTGGTGATCGGCAGGGTGATGCCGCAAATGTCGGCTTCCTGGAAGGCGTCCGTCCCGATCACGCCGCTTGACACCTGACCGGTGATTGCCACCATCGGGACCGAGTCCATGTACGCGTCGGCGATCGGGGTGACCAGGTTGGTGGCGCCGGGTCCACTGGTCGCCATGCAGACACCGACCTTGCCGGTGGCCTGGGCGTACCCTTCAGCGGCGTGGCCGGCACCCTGCTCGTGCCGTACCAGGACGTGCCGGACCTTGGCCGAGTCGAAAAGTGGATCGTAGGCAGGGAGGATCTGACCACCCGGAATTCCGAAAACTGTGTCGACGCCGACCTGCTCCAACGCCCTGACGAGGGCTTGAGCACCTGTCATCTGCTCGGTCATTACTCGTTCCCGTTGACTGGGTTCGGTGGCTGGGTTTGTCTGCCGCCGTGATCCAGCGCGGCAGGCGGCCCCGCCCACTCGCCGAATCCGGGCCGGCGTGCGGGATGTAGGGCTTTGTCCAGGCTGTGTGCCTAGAAAGCGCTACAGATTATCCGCACTTCCCTGCAGCGTCGGGTGGCGACAGCGCGTCCGACAGCTCCGAGGGAACTCTGACTTCTCGTCAAAGCAGAGTGAGTCCGCTTGTGGCGGCCAAGGCAGGCACCCGTTGCATCTACGGGAATGAGTATCCGAACTCTACCCTTCCGCCGCGTGACGACGCAAGCCCTGTGCCAGTCAGGAGCGAACAGAGTCAGGTTCCGACCCGCCTACGGGCAGGCCTGCAGCGGACGCCGTCAGACCGCGTGGACGGGCTTGCAGCCGCACCCACCAGAGAATTCCCATGTAGCCAGACGACGTCAGACACAAGGCTCACGACATAGTCAAGACTACTTGAAAATGCCGCTGACCTGCGGTTTCGGGTGGAGCCGAGGGGACTCGAACCCCTGACCCCCACACTGCCAGTGAACTAGACGGCCTGTTGAGGTCTGTCTAGCGGTGCCGAATTGTGCCGGGCGTGCAGGTCAGCGGCAAGGTCAGAGTCCGCATCGCGCCGGCCTGCACTGGGGCTTGCCAGACCGTCCGTGAGACGGTCGTGAGATATCACGGCCATCCGAACCGGGAGGGGCGCTGGAGATCAACAACCAGCACCCCTCCATCCAGCCAGAGACCTTGGATCTACCCCGACTTCCTCTCGCTCGCAGAGAAGCTCGGCAGTCTCGTGCTGTACCTCAAGCTCTTCGAGCCGGAACACGACAACGCACCGCGAACCCGCCGGAGCATCCACTCAGGCACCGCAGCACCGCAGCACCGCAGCACCGTCGCTCGTGTCTCCGTCGCGTTCACCGCGAACGGCATTGTTCACCTCCGGGAACAGGAAGCGCCCTGGTACCGCGAGGGGCGGGACGGAGAGAACAGCGCATGCTCGCGGTTCCCGGGGCCCCACGCGGCAACCTCGACGACGGCCCGGAGCGACTCAGCGATGTGGAACGGGCACGGGTTGCCGACGAGTTGGCGAACAGGCTGCTGGCCATGCCGGAGCTCCGGGCCGCCACCCGGCCGCCAAGATGAGTGCCCGGCAGCGGGTAGCCGGGGTCTCGGTGCCGCCCGATACCCACGACTGGGTCCGCTTGGACGCAATTCGCGAGCTTGCGACCGGGCTGAGGTCCTGACTCAGGCGCAGCGCGCCCAGGTTATCGATCACCATCGAACTGCTGACCACTCCCGCGCGTATCAATGGTCGCAGGCGAACGGGTTCAGCCCGCCGGCACACCGCCGGGACGAGCTGTACGCACGGTCGCAGCGCCTCCTCAAGGAAGCTAAACACCCACCGCCCTGCCGTACCAGCTGGTCGCACCGTTCCATCACGCTGTACGGGCAGGGGTTTCCAGGGCGTTACCGGCCGTTACCGTGACCGACGTTCCCTGGCTGAAGCTGGACCAAAGCGCCTCTCGCCTGCACCACCCCCGTCGAGGAACATCGATGTGAACGGAACGCGGAACAGCTCTGCGGCGCCCAACCCACAGTCGGAGAGAACAGCGGAGCACCGTGGTCACTCACCCGGACGAGCTGGGCTGGCTGTGCGAGGCCCTGCACCACCGCGCGGAGACCGAGGGCCCTGACGACGAACTGGAACCGCTTTGACATCCTCTCCGCCCTGAAGCTGAAGGACGGAGATTCCCTCCACGCTGCGCGTGGAACACGCAGCGTCCGGGTGGGTTACCGCTTCACTGCGCGCCGCCGGGACAAGTCCCGGTCTTACGTGCGCTCGACGGTCGTTGAAGTCCGCCTGTCCGGCGGCCTTGATGTTGATGGCGGCGTTGATGTCCCGGTCGTGGTGACTGCCGCACGGGCAGTCCCACTCCCGGACGTTCAACGCGATCTTCTCGTTGATCCGGCCGCAGTCGCAGCACATCCGGGTGGACGGGAGCCACCGGTCCACCCGGGCGAACGCGCGCCCGTACCGCTTCCCCTTGTACTCCAGCATGCCGGTGAAGGCGGCCCAGCCCGCATCGTGCACGGACTTCGCCAGCCGAGTCCGGCCGAGACCAACAACGCACAGGTCCTCGACGTACACCGCTTGGTTCTCGCGGATGATCGCCGTGGACAGCTTGTGCTGCCAGTCCCGCCGGGTGTCGGCTACCCGCGCGTGAGCGCGGGCCACCTCGATCACGGCCTTCTTGCGGCGGTTGCTGCCCCTCTGCTTGCGTGAGAGTGCCTGCTGCAACCGCTTGAGCTTGCGGGCCGCGCGGCGCAGGAACTTCGGTGCGGTCACCTTCGTGCCGTCGGACATGACCGCGAAGTGGGTCAGGCCCAGATCGATGCCGATCTCGGAGTCGACCGGCGGCAGCGTCTCGTCCTCGCCGATCCGCACGACGAACGAGGCGAAGTACCGGCCCGCTGTGTCCTTGATCACGGTGACCGAGGTGGGATCCGACGGCAGGCCGCGCGACCAGCGCACCGGAACGTCGCCGATCCTCGGCAGCCGCAGGCGGCCGTTGTCACAGACCTTGAACCGGGAGTTCTCCGTGAACCGGATCGCCTGCCGGTTGTCCTTACGGGACCGGTACCGGGGCGGGGCCACCTTGCGGCCCCGGCGTTTGCCGGACAGCGAGTTGAACAAGTTGCGGTACGCGGTGTTCAGATCGGCGAGGGCCTGCTGCAACACCACGGCCGACACCTCACCCAGCCAGGCCCGGTCCTCGCTGGCCTTGGCCGCTGTGATGACCAACTTCGACAGGTCGCCGTCGGAGATGTACTTCTCGCCCGCCTCGCGGGCCTGCTGACGCAGCCTGAGTCCGTCGTTGAAAACCACCCGGGCACACCCGAACGCCTGCGCCAGCGCGGTGCGCTGGGCGGCGTCCGGGGTGATCCGGTAGTTGTAACGGAGCTGCACGGCCATCACTGTATCATGTTGGTTTATGGTCGAACTTCAAGGCGTCCGCACCGGCAGGCACTGCACCTTCGCGATGCATGTCCACTTGGTTTTCGTGACGAAGTTCCGACACAACGTGTTCGCCGACCGGCACCTGACCCGGATGGAGGCGATCATGCGAGACGTGTGCGCCGACTTCGAGGCCGAACTGGTCGAGTTCAACGGCGAGAACAACCACGTCCACCTGCTGGTCAACTTCCCGCCCAAGGTCGCCGTGGCCAGGCTGGTCAACAGCCTCAAAGGGGTCTCCTCGCGCCGCCTCCGGCAGGAGTTCCCCGACCTGGTGCGCCACTACTACCGGGCCAACAAACTCTGGTCCGGCTCGTACTTCGCCGGGTCTGTCGGCGGCGCACCCTTGAGCGTCATCAAGCAGTACATCGAGCAGCAGAACCGTCCCGGTCAAGGCACTGCTCGGGCCTGGCGGCCCTCCCAGCGCGGGCCTTCACCCCCGGCCTGAAGGCCGGAGCACTGGCCCGCATTCCGGTAGCCAGTGCTGGGCCTGTACTCCTTCTCGGGTGTGGGCGGAGGCCCACGGTTCGGCCTTCACGCACGTCGAGAGCCCTCGCCGGTGCACGCGGCGAGGGCTCTTTCTGGATGATCCGTACGGGTGTCAGCTGGTTAGCCAGACGGGCTTGTCGAGGGCCCACTTGACCATAGTGTCGCGGAGGGTCTTGAGGTCCTGGCGGCGGCTGCGGGGCGAGAGGGACCCAACGGTGAAGACGTTGTCGGGGACGTGCTCGACCCAGATGCTGGCGGCTGTGAGCGGGCCAGCCATCGACGGGGCGAGCTGCGCGAAGAACTCGGTGACATCCTCGTCCTCGAATGCCTGGCGGTCGGTGAGTTCGGCGTAGACCCCAGCGAGCATCCGCAGCATGACGGTAGAGCCGAGCAGGTTGCTCGTGCGCAGATCCTGCGGGAGAACAGTGCCGTCGGCGACGGCCTCCAGCACGGGAAAGGCGCCGAGCAATACGTCGAGGAAGTTGTTGGTCTTCTCCACCAGTTCGCCCTCGTCG
Organism: Micromonospora sp. Llam0; assembly: GCF_003751085.1. Lineage (NCBI taxonomy): Bacteria > Bacillati > Actinomycetota > Actinomycetes > Micromonosporales > Micromonosporaceae > Micromonospora > Micromonospora sp. Llam0. The sequence continues at coordinate 5,212,499 of NZ_RJJY01000001.1, forward strand.
AGTTCATCCTCAAGGCGGCGGCCGACGCGGCCGTCGATGCCGACGGCGATGGTGCGGATGATCTCGGCGACCTGCTTGGCGCCGACGATGTTGGGGTTGCCGCCGCCCATGCGGTCCTGTTCGAGGTCGACGCGGTCCTTGAACAGCGCGTGCTTCATGACCCCGTCCAAGGCGCGGTTGACGACCTTGCGGCTGTCGAAGCGGGCCTTGACCGAGGAGGTGATGCCCAGGGCGTTCTCTGCGATGTCGAAGAACATCTGCTTGTAGGCGGTCTGGTCATCCTCGATGAAGATTTGCAGCGAGGTGCGGTCTCGAGACAGCCGGGCGCGCTGGTCGGTGAGCTTGTCGATCTTGGTCTGGAAGTTGTCGAGGACGGCCTGGACCTCGCCGTTCTTCTTGGCTGTGGCGAGCATGCTGCGGGACTTCTCCAGGTCGGCGGCGATGCCGCGGATCGCAAGGTGGATGCCGAGGGTGCGGTGCTGCCCGTCGAGAATCCGCAGGTCGGTTCGGGCGTCGGTCGGGAAGGAGATGATCCCGAACTGGGTGCCGGCGACCTCCTCCTTCACCTCGAACTCAAAGATGTCGGGCGCCCGCAGTACGAGCGCCGGCGCCACCCAGTCGGGGGTCGCCCGGATGTAGTCGCCGAAGTCGCGAGCGTGGGTTTCCTTCACCTTGCGGTTGCCCTCGGTCGGGTTGTTTGGGTCCGGCGCCGGCAGCAGGTCGGCGATCTGGGTCAGGGACAGATCGAGGGAAAAGACGGTGCGCCCACCCTGCTGGTAGCGGGTGGCGTAGAAGCGGATGTTCGGGTCGTAGCCGGTGGGCACGGACACCTGGGGCTCCTTAGCGGTTTAACTAGCTCGTCTGCTTCTAGAGTAGCAGATTAAAATCTTAACGCAAGAAATAGACCACTAACCGCCTCAACAACTTGCTATGAGCTGAGGTGGAGCGCCAACCCGGCTTGCGGCTCCCGTGAACTTATGACCGGCGACAAAGATCAGCCAGCAATGACATCGAAGAGTGTTGCGCCGATGACGTAGCGTGCGACAGGTTGGCCTTCCGGCCTGCCGCCGGGATCGTGCGTCCTGATCGGAGTAGTGCGGTGAGAAAGCGGAACACAAAACGGCAGCGGCGTGAGCCTGTCCGCCGGCCCATCCCTTAGGCCAGGCTGACCGCGCCACCACCACGGCCCCCGTTCGATCCTGACTCGCCTGTGCTGCCCTTGGACGCGGGCAGCCCTATGCTCGGCTCGCTGGTGAACGGCCCGATCGAGGCGTTGCCGCTGTACGCCGTCCTGACGGCCGTCCACCTCGAACTCAGCGGCAAAGCCGTCAACGCCTGCCTGCCCGTCTGCTACCAGATCGTCGGAGCGCTGCGGCACCTCGGCTTCGCCGCCGAGATGATGGCCGCGTACGTAGAAGTCGCCAGCGCCGGCCAGCCCTACGGCGGCATCGGCGTGAACGGCAAGGCCACCGTCTACCCGGACGGGACCACCAACGGGCACATGGTTGTGTGGGCCGACAGCTTCAACCGGCTCGTCGACGCGACCGTTGCCCAGCACCCCGAGCTCAACCGGGCCGTCCATCAGGGCAGCCTGAACCAGAGCGCTCCGCTCGTACTCCCGGTCGGCGAACGCGACGTGCTGATGCAGGGCGCAATCGGCGCGATCCGCGCCCCGTACCAGCTGGCTTACCTAGCACTTCCCCACTACACCAGTGTCTTCGACGGCTGGATCGCGCAGTACCGCGAGCCCTTGGACTACGGGGCGTTGAGCATGGCGCACCGCGGTCTGTACGCGCTGCAGGCCACCGGGAAGATGCGCAACGTCCGGCAGCTGGCGCACCTGTACCCGCATCTGGGGCGGCTGTTGGACGGCGTCGACCAGTTGCCCGAATTGGCGGAACCGCCGGCCTCCGTCGCACGGCTGCAGGCGATCGGTCAGCACCCGCGTCCGTGACCAGCATCCTACATCGGCCGGGGGATGCCTGTGGCGTCCAGCCGGTCGGCGTAGATCCGGTACGCCTTGCGCCCGGCCGAGGACGCGCCGTCGGCACCGAGCACGGCCGCGCCTGGTTGACCTCGGCCGGCAAGAGGGCAGCCAATGGTCTGGTCCCCTGCGGGGCTGCGGGGTGACCTGTCCCCGCCGACCGGCCGGAATACCTCAGCCGGTCCCAGCCGCCGAGGCGGGACGTGACGGGCGGCCGGTACGGGTCGACCAACTGCCGGCCGGCAGAGACCGTCCGATGAGCCAGAGCTGGTGCTGCCAGAGCCGGCCGCCGCGCCACGGACAAACGTCGCGTCCGTCGCACCGATGGTGTTCCCCAACCCCACCGACCGGCTGCCTCGTCACCACGACGGTGCCCGCCGGCCGCGACGAGGAAACACACCAGTAGGATGCCCGACTGGATCAACACGGGCATCAGCGGCATACCGCATCCGTCGAGCGGCACGAACAACTCAGCGTCAACCTACTGGTCGGTGTTCTGCCCGAGGGTCTGCACAGCGTTGGGCCCCGGGTGGCTGACGGTGGCTACGGTCGGGTGTTCGTAGTCGAAGTCCAACTCAACGAAGTCCCGCTCGACAGCGTCGGGCAGCTCGTTGTCGGCAACGATCAATTGCAGTTCCCAGGTAGCGCCGTCGCGAGGTCGTGCAGCCGGCGGTAAAGGGCGACGACGATTCCGGTGGGGATGCAAGCCAGGGCCAACTTGACACCCCCATTCCAGACCGACTGTGCGAGCGAGGAGTTACCAGGCGTTATCACGACCGGCGCCCCCTGCCGGAAGCCTGGAACCGAGACTCTTCGCCGCCACCACCCTCTTGTCGAGGAACATCGATACGGGCGCTTCGTTGCAGCGCGTCTGTTACGCACCGTGACGCTCGGATCGCGGCAGATCCGGGTGCCTGATCTTGGCGAGCCGTCTGGCAGGCAGTAAGGCACCGCCGATGGCTCGGCTGGGCGGCTGCGTTCTGGGTCATCAGCCGATCGGACGACCGAAGGCGGTGATCGGCTATTTCCATGGGCGGCAGACACCCTACGACGTCTAGGAAGGAGGCATGACCAACGAGCGGACCGTTCCCCTGCTGCCGTGCGCATCCATCGACGACATCGAAACCTTCTACGAAGTTCTCGGTTTCCACACGACGTACAAGCAACGCAAGCCCAACCCGTGTGTGTCGGTGCAGCGGGAAGACCTGCATCTACAGTTCTTCGAGATCGCCGGATTTGACCCGGAGCAGTCCTATGGCTCCTGTCTCGTCATCACGGCGGACATCGAGGGACTACACCGAGCATTCGCAGCAGGCATGCGCATCGCATACGGCAAGGTGCTGGTGTCCGGAACGCCGCGGATGACCCGGCCCAGGGCGCGGAAGAACGCCGACGGGTTGGGCGGGTTCAGCGTCATCGACCCGGGCGGCAACTGGATCCGCGTCTTTCGGGACGTCGCCACCGCGCCCATTCTGGCCGCCACGCCTGCCGGGCGGCTGGCCAAGGCCCTGGCGAATGCTGTCGTGCAGGCCGATTCCAGGGGAAGCGTCGGACAGGCCGTTCGGATTCTCGACAGCGCGTTGGCCCGCCCACAAGCTGACGACGATCCGGTCGAGCAGGTAGAGGTCCTGGTCTACCGCGCCGAACTGGCGATGGTGCTGCACGATTTAAGAACTGCGGCCGAGATGCTGGCCCGTGTCCAGTCCGTCACGCTCACGGAAGACGAATCCGAAAGGACGGCACCCGCCTTCGACAACGCCGCCGAACTCGCAGCGGCACTGCGGTGACTCACCATACGAACGCCTCCCTCATCTCGGAGGCTTATTCAGCAAAGCTTCAGTAAGCCACAGTGGACCCCAACGGAAAGTGACGGTCCGCCTCTCTATAGGATGGAGTTACCACACAACACCCAAGTAGAAAAACGGACCGCCGAACATGTATCATACCACCGGCTTTACTACCGACCAGATCCGCGACCTCTGCGCGCTCATCCGCACCGAATGCCAGGACCTGGAAGTGGAACCCTGGCCGCCGATCCTCGGTCTCTACCGCGCGGTCGTCGTCGCGTTGACGTACCTGCGCCGAAACCGCGTCCAAGCGGAAATCGCCGAGGCGCACAGCGTCTCGCAGGCGACAATCTCCCGAGCGATCACCGGCGTCACTCCCGTACTTAAGCGCGTGCTCACAGGATTCGTGCCGACCGCCGACGAGCTCAGCCCCAGCGTCCAGTACCTCGTCGACGGCACGCTGCTCCCTTGCTGGTCATGGCGCACGGACCGCTGTCTGTTCTCCGGCAAACACAAGACCACGGGCATGAGCGTTCAGGTCGCATGCACTCTCGACGGTGCACTCGCCTGGATCTCCGACCCAGTCGCCGGCAACCGCCACGACTCGTACGCGATCAACGACGCCGAGGTCCTCGTCACCCTCAACCCTGGAGACTGGATCGGTGACAAGGGTTACGTCGGAAACGGCATGATCACCCCGTACAAAAAGCCCAAGGGCGGCGAACTCACGGAGTGGCAGAAGGAATACAACCGGCAGGTCAACAAGATCCGCTGGGTCGTCGAGCAGGTCATCGCGAATCTGAAGACCTGGCGGATCCTGCACACCGACTACCGCAGACCCCTCGGAACCTTCAGAGAAACTATCTCCTGTGTCATCGGTCTGCAGTTCTACAGGATCGCCTGTGAATAAGCCTCTCGGCAGATCCGCACGCTGAGGAAACGGCTTGGCTTAGCAACAGCATCACGCAACGTCACCGACTCGGATCGCCACCAGACCAGGCGGCGTGTCGCCGGACGTAGACCGAAACTCAGCGCCGGTGTGCACTCGCAGCCGTACCTACCTCTGCGCTCGGACCTGTACGCCGACACCACCCGGCCCAGGTCAGCCGGTCCCTCGACCTGGCCGGGTTCCCCACCGGCCTGGCCCGCATCCGCCCCGACCAACTATCTGGCGGGCAATGGCAACAGGCCGCGATCGCCGACACTCTCGTCGTGAGCCGGGCTGCTGATCGCCGACGAGGCGACATCCATACTGGACGTCTCCACCCGGGCCGGCGTCGCCATCACCCTGCGCCCCTCGCCGACAGGGCGTCGGCCTGGCTGTTCTGTTCATCACCCATGACCTCGGCGAAGCCGTGCAGAGCGGCGACCAGATCCTCGTGCTACATCGTAAAGCGGTCCAAGCCGGACGGCCCGACGAGGTCGTCGCAACTCCGGACCTCGGCGATCCATCGGATCTGGTAGCTGCCACTCGCCGACACCTCCGACCCCACCGTCAGACCGCGACACCGAACGGCAGTGATCACGGCCCGCAGCCCGACAGGACGGCATCGAACAGGTACTCCACGGCTACCCAGGCCCGTTGCCACACCAGCACAGATTCGATGTGGTGCGGTGCCTCGCTGACGGTCTCGGACCCGGCAAAACTTCGACGAGCCGGGCGGGTCAACGGGCTGACGTAGCCACTACCACCAGGCACATCGCTCCGGGAAGAAGGCCGGTTTACGGCTGCCCCGACCATGCTCCGACCGCTGGAGCAGACCACTCCAAGAGGCCCAACAGCCTCCACGTCGTGAGACGATGTGATATGCGAAGCCAGCGACATTCACAAGCATCGCTTGAAAATGCCGCTGACCTGCGGTTTCGAGTGGAGCCGAGGGGACTCGAACCCCTGACCCCCACACTGCCAGTGTGGTGCGCTACCAGCTGCGCCACGGCCCCCGGTCGGCCCGGATCTCCCGGGCACCCGGCAATACTACACACGCCGCCCCGCGCGGTCATCTCGCGGGGTCGGTTCACGACGTACGGGTCACCGACGTACGGGTCGGCTCAGCGACGCGCGGGGTCAGTTCATCGAGACGTCGGCCGGGAAGTGGGCCACCGCGGCCATCATGCCGCGCTGGCGGCGCAGCACCATCGGCCACAGATCGTCCGGGCGGGCCATGAACGGATCGTCCGGCAGGCCCTCCAGCACGAACCAGGAGCCGGCGTTGATCTCCTCCTCCAGCTGCCCGGCCGACCAGCCCGAGTAGCCGGCGAAGACCCGGATCCCGGAGATCGACTCGGCGAGCGGCCCCGGATCGGTCGACAGGTCGACCGTGCCGAGCGGGCCGGCGATGCGGTGGAAGCCCTTCACCCGTCCGGTCTGGGTCCGGGTACGGGCCAGACAGATCGCCGACTCGGGCTGCACCGGGCCGCCTTCGAACAGCACAGACGGCTCCCGGGCGAGACTGCTCCAGCCGCCCAGCACCTCGGCGACCGGCACCTCGGTGGCCCGGTTCAGCACCACCCCGAGCGCTCCCCCGGCCTCGTGCGCGACCAGCAGCACGACCGTACGGTCGAAGTTGGGATCCTTGAGCGTGGGCGTCGCGACCAGCAGTTGGCCGGTCATCGACGCCATCGACCGTCCCCCGATCCGCTGACCCTCACCGTGCACCTCGACCTCCCGTACCTGCCCGCGTGGCGCAGTCACGACCCGCACGGTCCGCGCGGACGGCGCGGCGACGATCCGCCACGGGTGCTGTGAAAGCCATGCCTGGCACCATAGCTTGCTCGACAGCGCCCGGTTAAGGTCTAACCGCGCGGGCGTGGCACGGGCGTTTCCGGCCACCCTGCCCGAAACCGGGAGGGACCTGATGCAGGCGCAGGCAGAGCTGGCGGTGATCGGCGGATCCGGGCTGTACGCGTTGCTGGACAACGCGACGGAGCACCGGGTGCCGACGCCGTACGGTGAACCGTCCGATCCGATCACCGTCGCCGACGTCGGCGGACGTCGGGTCGCGTTCCTGCCCCGACACGGCCGTGACCACCGGCATCCCCCGCACCGGATCCCGTACCGGGCCAACCTGTGGGCGTTGCGCTCGCTCGGGGTACGCCAGGTGCTGGCGCCGTGCGCGGTCGGCGGGCTGCGCCCAGAGCTCGGCCCGGGCACCTTCGTGGTGCCCGACCAGCTGATCGACCGGACCAACGGACGGGTACAGACCTTCTACGACCAGGGTGCGGTGCACGTCAGCTTCGCCGACCCGTACTGCCCGACCGGGCGGTCGGTGCTACTGCGGGTCGGCACCGAGCAGGGCCTGCAGCCACGCGACGGCGGCGCGGTGGTGGTGGTCGAGGGGCCACGGTTCTCCACCCGGGCGGAGTCCAGGTGGTTCACCGCGATCGGCGGCGCGGTGGTCAACATGACCGGCCATCCGGAGGCGGTCCTCGCCCGGGAGCTGGCGCTGTGCTACACGTCGATCGCCCTGGTGACCGATCTGGACGCGGGTGTCGAGGGCGGGCATGCGGTCACCCAGGAAGAGGTGTTCCGGGTGTTCGGCGAGAACACCGCCCGGCTGCGCGGGCTGCTGCTGGCCGCGCTGGCGACCTGGCCGATGGAGCGGGACTGCCCGTGCCCGCAGTCACTCGACGGCATCACCCTGCCCGTCGAGCTGCCCTGACGGTGCCAGCACCACCACGGCGGCGCTGATCCCGGCAACGTCGAGGCACATCCGGATCCGGTTGCCGGTCGCCGCGTCACCAGCCAGGATCACCGCCTCCCCGGCGGGAAGGTTCCAGGCTCCGGCCGGTGGGCGTTGCCCGGGCAGACCCGGGTCGAGCAGTTGGGACATGGTCGCGGCGGTGTCGTCCGGTTCCTGGCCCGGGCCGTACGGCTGCGGCATGGCTCAGCCGACCGCGATGACGTGCAGCGGGCGACCGGTGAGCGCGTCAAGCACCGTACGGGCTCCGAGCGCCTCGTCGAGGGTCACGGTGACCGGATGGAACAGCAGTTGGTCGGTGCACTCCTGCCCGGTGCGGGTCACGCCACCGGCGACCACTACCGAGTCGGCGTACTCCTGCACGAACGGGGTGATGTCGCTGTCGCAGGCGCCGACGCCGAGCCGGTACACCAGGTCGGTCCCGTCGACGCCGGTGAGGTTCTGCGCGGTGACGAACGTGGTCATTCCGGCCGGCTCCGGCACCTGCGGTTCGGGGGCCGGTACGGCGACCGATTCATCGACGGCGACCCGGGCGACCGGCCCGTCGAGTTCGGCGACGTCGAACAGCCAGGCGGGCACCTGCGCCGTGCCCCGGCTGGTCAGCAGGTCGACGGTGCCGAGGGTGGCGGCCGTGACGGTCAACACCTGGCAGCCGAGCTCACCGGAGTCGGTGGCGCTGTCGTCCGGACCGGGTGTGCCGCCCAGATCGGTGGCGCTGCCGGTCGGGTCGGGGCCGGGCCGGGCCGCGTCGCACTGCGGCGGGTCGCCCTGGCGTAGCTCCGCGTACGCGTCGGCGGCGCTGACCAGCGGTACGCTCAGCGTCCCGTCGGGGAAGTCGACGGTGCCGTCGGCAGGCGTCTCGGTCGGTACGGTCAACTCGGCCCGGTACCACCCGGCGTGGAACGCCTGTTCGGTCTCCGGGGTGAATCCGGGCTCGACGGGGAGCACGGTGGGGCTCTGCAGTGGCGCGTAGCCGGCCAGCCACGCCTGCCGTCCGCTGGCGGTGCGCCACGCCTCGGCGACCTCGTCGGCACGCTGCTGGAAGCTCTCCCAGCGTTCGTCGGCGGAGCCTCCTGGACCGCCGGGTGCGGTCCCGTCGGTCGGCGCGCAACCTGCGATCAGGATCAGTGGTATGCCCAACAGGGCGGTGAAATGGCGCATGTCGGGTCAGACGCACCAGGTTGGCAGCGGGTTCCCGGACCAACTAGGCGATTGACTACATATAGTGAAGCCGGCCGTACAACGCAGCCGGCCCACCGCCTGTGGCGGTGGGCCGGCTGTCGTCCGTGGAGGTGCCGGGAATCGAACCCGGGTCCTTCGGCGTCTTGCCAGGGCTTCTCCGAGCGCAGCTCGCTGTGCCTCTACTCGGCCCCATCGATCACGCGAGCGAGTCGATGTGACGGGCCCAGCCGCGTTTGATCTCGCCGCACGAACCCCGCGACCGGGTTCGCTAGGCCAGCCCTCTCACTGATGCCGGTTACTGGGCCGAAGGCAGTCCCAGACCGACAGACTTGCTACTCGCCTCAGGCGGCGAGAGCGAAGTCAGCGCGCTTGGAGTTGGCGCTTATTGGTTTCCGACGACCGATTCACGAGACGACGTCGGCTTCCTCGGCTCGCTTCCCCTGCCGCAACGTACGAAGTCGAAACCAGTCACCCCCTGGTGTGGCGGCGCGGCCCGGAGGTGGTCCGCGTCCGTACCGATCCTAACGCCTCCGGCCCCGGGCTTCATCCCGGTTACGGTCAGGAGCCGACGACAGCGATCAACACAGTGTCAGGAAGAAGACTTTATACGGCAAATGTCTGGTCCCGCTCGCTGGTGGGCCTGCTCCGACGACTGCCCCGCCGCTGCGGCCTACCCACGGCTGGTCAGCCCATCCCCTTGCCGCGCCGACCCACTGCCCGCTGGATCTCCCGGTCGGCGTCCCGCTTGGCCAGATCCTGTCGCTTGTCGTAGGACTTCTTGCCGCGCGCGAGTGCCAGCTCGACCTTGGCCCAGCCGTCGGAGAAGTACACCGAGAGCGGGACCAGGGTCAACCCGCCCTCCCGCAGCTTGCCGAGCAGCCGGTCGATCTCGGTGCGGTGCAGCAGCAGCTTGCGGGTCCGGCGGGGCTCGTGGTTGGTCCAGGTGCCCTGGTCGTACTCCGGGATGTGCATGCCGTACAGGAAGATCTCGCCCTGCCGTTCCTGGGCGAAGGCGTCCACCAGCGAGGCCCGGCCGGACCGCAGCGACTTGACCTCGGTGCCGGTCAGCGCCATACCGGCCTCGTACACGTCGGTGATGGCGTAGTCGTGCCGGGCCTTACGGTTCGAGGCGACGACCTTGCGCCCTTTCTCCCGCGGCATGGCTGCCTCCTCTGCGGACCCGGGCGCTGCTGCGCAGACGCGGCGCCGACGGACAACCGCGCCATGGTATCGCGCGACGACGCGCCGGCCGGTACCGGTTTCCCGGTACCGGCCGGCGCGCGGCGGCAGATGGAATCGGATCGGGTTAAGCGTCAGACCCGCAGGTAGAAGCGCAGCGTCACCCAGGCGGTGATCGCGCTGACCAGGCCACCGACGCCGGCCATCACCGGGAACATCAGCAGTACGCTGCTCCACTCGATCGGGGTCAGCAGTTCGGTGAGGTCGCGCAGCGAGCCGTCGAGCAGGAACATCTTGCCCAGCACCAGGGCACCGAAGCCGAGCAGCGAGCCGAACAGGCCGGCGACGACGGCTTCGAGTACGAACGGGGCCTGGATGAACCAGTTGGAGGCGCCGACCAGCCGCATCACGGCGACCTCGCGCCGCTTGCTGTACGCCGCGACCTGGATCGTGTTGCCGACCAGCAGCAACGCCGCCACCGCCATGATCGACGCGGCGATCAGCGCCATGCTCTGCACCGAGCCGAGGATGTTGAAGATCTTGTCGAGCAGTCTGCGTTGGTCGACGATCTCGTCGATCCCCTCGGTGCCGTTGTACTTGTCGAAGATCGCCTGGTACTCCTCCGGATCGACCAGCTTGATCCGGAACGACTCGGGCAGCTGGTCCGGCTCGACCGCGTTGACCAGATCCGGAGCGTCGGCGTAGAGCGTCTGGAAGCGGTTGTACGCCTCCTCCTTGGACTCGTACGTCACGGTGGAGATCAACGGGTCGGCGTCGAGCGAGCTCTGCAGGCTGTCGCGCTGCTCGTCGGAGACGTCGGACACCAGGAAGATCGAGACCTCGATCTGGTCGTAGTAGAAGTCCTTCATCGAGTTGACCTGCAGGTACATCAGGCCACTCGCGCCCAGCATGGTGAGCGACACCGCCATGGTGATGATCATGGCGACGGTCATCGTCACGTTGCGCCACAGCCCGACCATCACCTCGGACAGGACGTATTTCGCGCGCATCGGGTTCCTCTTCCGGATCTGCCGCTGGATGGTGGTACCAGGCCGCCACGTGCCGGTGCCGGCCGACACAGGCCCCGGTGGAGCCGTGGTGGCTAGTTAGCCGTAGACGCCGCGAGCCTGGTCGCGAACGATCCGGCCGGCCTCGATCTCGATGACCCGCCGCCGCATCTGGTTGACGATGTTCGAGTCGTGGGTGACCATCACGACCGTGGTGCCGGTGCGGTTGATCCGGTCCAGCAGCCGCATGATCTCGATCGAGGTGTCCGGGTCGAGGTTTCCGGTCGGCTCGTCGGCGAGCAGCACCAGCGGCCGGTTGACGAACGCCCGGGCCACCGCGACGCGCTGCTGCTCGCCACCGGAGAGTTCGTGCGGGTAGCGGTGCTCCTTGCCGCCCAGGCCGACCAGTTCCAGCACCTCTGGGACGACCCGCCGGGCGACCGCCTTGGTCTTGCCGATCACCTCGAGGGCGAAGGCGACGTTCTCGTACGCGGTGCGGTTGGGCAGCAGCCGGAAGTCCTGGAACACGCAACCGATCGAGCGCCGGAAGTTGGGGATCTTCCAGGAGCGCATGGTCGTGACGTCCTTGCTGTTGACGATGACCTTGCCCTGGTTGGGGGTCACCTCGTGCAGCAGCAGCTTGATGATCGTGGACTTGCCGGAGCCGGACGGACCGATGAAGAAGACGAACTCGCCCTTCTCGATCGCGACCGACACGTTGTCCAGCGAGGGCCGGGACGCCTTCGGGTACGTCTTCGTCACTTGCTCGAGCGCAATCACGGGTGGTGAGTCTACGCGGTGTAACGGCTACGCCAAGTCCAGCCTGATGGCCGATGTCTCCTATGTCGGTAATGCGCGAGGTTTCGTACCAGCAAATCCCCGCGAAACCCAGGAAATCAGCCGTCCGGACCGGACCGACACCACCCGAAATGATGGGCTCAGTCACAGGTCGTACATGAGACTTGAATACGAATAGTAGTTAGGCAACTGCTACCGGTATCAGTCCTCGGCGAGTTCCTGCTGCTTGCGCCAGCGGATGCCGGCCTCGATGAAGGCGTCCAGGTCGCCGTCGAGCACTGCGGTCGGGTTGCCGGTCTCCTGCTCCGTCCGCAGATCCTTCACCATCTGGTACGGGTGCAGCACGTACGACCGCATCTGGTCGCCCCACGACCCGGCGGCGTCGGTCTTGAGCCCGGCCATCTTGGCCTGCTCCTCCTGCCGTTTGCGCTCCAGCAGCCGGGCCTGCAGCACGCGCAGCGCGGCGGCCTTGTTCTGCAGCTGGGACTTCTCGTTCTGGCAGGTGACCACGATGCCGGTGGGGATATGGGTGAGCCGTACGGCCGAGTCGGTGGTGTTCACGCTCTGCCCGCCCGGCCCCGACGACCGGTACACGTCCACCCGGATCTCGTTCTCCGGGATGTCGATGTGATCGGTCTGCTCGACCACCGGTAGCACCTCGACGCCGGCGAAGCTGGTCTGCCGCCGGCCTTGGTTGTCAAACGGACTGATTCGCACCAAACGGTGCGTTCCGGACTCGACGCTGAGGGTGCCGAACGCGTACGGCGCCTTGACCGTGAAGGTGGCCGACTTGAGACCGGCCTCCTCCGCGTACGACGTCTCGTAGACCTCGGTCGGGTAGCCGTGCCGCTCCGCCCACCGCAGGTACATGCGCAGCAGCATCTCGGCGAAGTCGGCGGCGTCGACGCCGCCGGCCCCGGCCCGGATCGCTACCAGCGCCTCCCGGGAGTCGTACTCCCCGGAGAGCAGCGTGCGCACCTCCAACTCCTCGATCGCCTTGTGCAACCCGGCCAGCTCGGTGCCGACTTCGGCGACCGTGCCGGCGTCCTCCTCCGCCTGCGCCATCTCCAGCAGCAAGGCCGCGTCGTCCAGCCGGGTGCGCAACGACTCCAGCTTGACGATCTCCGCGTTCGCGTACGACAGCCGGGAGGTGACCTGCTGTGCCCTCGCCTGGTCGTTCCAGAGGTCGGGGGCAGAGGCTGCCTCCTCCAGCTCCGCCTGGTCGCGGCGCAGTCGATCAATGTCGATGACCGCCTCGATCCGGCGAAGCGTGGCGTCAAGATCTTTTAGCTGGTCGGCATAGTCGGCAGTGGTCACAACCGACAACAATACGTCGTGACCACCGACGACCGGCGCCGGTGGTCAGCCCACCGGCGCGGTCTTCAGCCAGGAGAGTGCGGCCTTGTGGTAGGCGACGGCGAACTCGAGCGCGGCGGCCCCGAAGGTGTCGCCGTTCTTCTTCGCCTCGCGTGCCTGCTCGCGGGCCGCGGCCAGCGCCTCGGTGTGGTGTTCGCTCGCGTCCGCGTAGACCGTCTTCAACTGGTCGGCCGTGTGGTGCTCGCCGAACGCCACCCGCAACGCGATCGGGTTACGTACCGAGTCGCGACCCGGGGCGTCGGCCAACCACTTGAGGAACGCGCGCTTGCCGGCCGCAGTGATCGCGTACGGCTGGCTGGACCGCGGCCCGGGCTTGCCGAGCCGGACCAGGCCCTGCTCGGCGAGCACCGGTAGCTCCCGGTACACCTGGCTCCTGGTCATCGACCAGTAAGCGCCGAGTCGACGGTCAGCTTCAGCCATCAGCTGCCCGCCTGTCATGGGTCCTTCATGGAGCAGGCCGAGAAGGGCTGCCGCCGTGGGATTGATTCGTACATCCGCCATGCCCTCTACGCTGCCACTTTGTCGCCTCTACGTCCAGGATTTGGCGCGATCCGCGACCAACCGTGTTCTAAAGTGCACTGTCTGTGGACGACGGTCCGGTAAGGAAGATCAATATTTACCATCAGGCAGCAAAACGGACAAAGAATATGTTACCTGCAGCAACATGCCTAGGTGCAGGAACCTTTGGTGAAGTTTGAAGCATGAAGTCTACTTCGTCTGACTAGTTCGGAGTGTCCGGTCCGGCCACCCCGGACATCGGCCACTGTGGCACCGGGTCCCCGATCCGGAGCCCCAGCTCACCGGGCATATCCTCCGGAAAGTCTGGTAGCTGTCCCGGATCGGACGGTTGCGGCGTCCCGATGGCCACACCAGACCCAGCCGTCCCGCTCGAACCTACCTGGCCGGTGGGACCAACCGGGCTCCCCGACGGCGTCCCGCCCTCCGGATCCCCCGGCGACACCGACCCCGGCGAGGACTTCGCAGCCGGCGGTGCCGACGCACCGACCGGGCCGATCGGGCCACTGAGCCGACCCGGCTGCGGACCGTCCCCCTGTCCGGCCGCCAGGGTGAGACCCGTCACCACCGCCGACAACGCGAGCCCCGCACCGGCCAACCCGCCGAACTGCAGCACCCGGCGTCGCGGCCGCGCTCCCACCGCAGCCGCAGAGGTGGCCGGAACGTCCCGGGGCCACCAGGTGACCGCGTCCGCCGGCAACGCCGGCAACGCCGGCCAGCCGTCGAGCGCCGGCTCCAGACCACGTAGCCGGGCGACGAGCGACCGGGCGGTCGGCCGGTCGGTCGGTCGCGCCGCCAGGCACTGCTCGATCACCGGCCACACCGCCGGTGGCAGCCCCGGCGGTGGTACGGGCACACACCGCCGGTGCCGGGCGAGGACCTCGTCGGCGCTCCCGCCACGGTACGGCGTACGGCCGCACAGCAGCTCGAACAGCACGATGCCGAGCGCATAGACGTCCGACGACCAGGTCGGCGGACCGCCACTGGCGATCTCCGGCGCGGCGTACTCCGGGGTGGCCAGGGTGGCCCGGTCCGGCGCCGACGCGTGGCCGGTCCGGGCGGCGCCGAAGTCGATCAGGCGCACCCGGCCGCCGTCCGCCGGCGCCAGCAGGTTCGCCGGTTTGACGTCGCCGTGCGCGATGTCCCGTTCGTGCAGGTACGACAGAGCAGTAGCGACCTGTGCGACGACGGCGACCGCGACAGCCGGAGGCAGCGGACCGTCCCGGCGCACCCGGTGGCGCAGGTCGTCGCCGTCGACCAGGTCCAGAACCAGGGCGGGCAGGTCGCCCACGGCGGTCCGGGCCCGAAGCCGGATCACGTTCGGATGGTCCAGCCGGGACAGCAGAGCGGCCTCGGTGTGGAAGCCCTCCACCAGATCGGGATGCTCGGCGGCGTCCGACCGGAGCACCTTCACCGCCACCGGCACGTCGTCATGCAGATCGTGCCCACGGTGCACCGCGCCGACCGCCCCACGGGAGAACTGCACCCCCAGCCGGTACCGCCCGTCGAGCGCCTGTCGCGTGCCGTCCTGCCCGTCCACTCGCTCGACGGTAGGTGTGCGGCCGAGGCGCGACGGTCGCCAAACCGACGCTTGGCACGAACCTGGGAGGGATCCGCGTCACTGTGACGGGAAGTTGTCCGACCGTAGACGTCAGCGGGTGCCGGCCGACCCCACCGCCGGCTCGGAATCCGCGACCGGCTCCGGATCCGGCCGGCTGGGCAACGTCCGGCCGAGGCAGATCAACACGGTGAACGCCGCAGTGAACAGGACGATCAGCGCCGAGTTGATTCGGGCCCCGTCGGCCATGGTCTGGAAGGCCTGGTCGCTCTCGCTGAACGACCGGGCCAGATCGAGCAACTGGGCACCGCCGACCCGGGTGACCACCTCGGCGATCACCAACAGCAGGCCGGGACCGGCCCCCGCGACCAGGTATCCCGGCCAGGGCAGCGGCCGGCCGGACCGGCGTACCGCCCGGTGCAGGTAGCCGAAGGTCACCAGCCCGGCGAAGGCACCGGCCAGCAGGGCGGTGACCCAGACCAGTCGGGACTGCGCGGCCAGCACGGATCCGGCGGTGTCAGCGGCTCCGAACAGCTCCAGCAACGGCCCCTTGGCCAACTCCCGGGCGGTCGTCGTGCCGGCGACCGCCAGCGCGCCGGCGGCGGCCGCCGCCGTCAGCAGGCCGGCACGACGGTGCAGACCCGTCAACGCACCGCCGACCGTGGCACCGGCGAACAGTGCCCAGCCGAGGATCTCGACGGCCGACCCGCCCCGGCCGTCGCCGAACACGACGGCGGCGGCGGCGCCGACGCCCGTCGACGCTCCGCAGCCGAGTGCGACGAGCAGTCTCGGCACCGCCGCCGCGCCCAGCCACCGGTCCGCCAGCCACCGGTCCGCCAGCCGACGGACCGCCTGGCCGACACCCGCTCCGGCGATCAGCGCCGCGAAGATCACCGCCGGGAGCCCGTACGCGGTCTCGGTCACCGCGAGCACCCCGTCGGTGGACGACCCCAGGGTGCTCAGCACGGAAACGATCAGCAGGGTCAACCAGGCGAGGCTGAGCAGGCCGAGAACGACCGCCGCGCCGACCGAGCCGTCCGGGCCCATTGCGACGTCCGAGCCGTCCGGGCCCATTGCGACGTCCGAGCCGTCCGGGCCCACCTCGGCGTCGGGGGCGGCTGCGGGTTGGCTGGTCATCGCTGGTGCCCTCCTGGTCGTCGGACGCGCTGTCGCCCGGTGCCGACCAGGGTACGCGGATCGGCGTACGGGTCAGCCGGGCGTGCGACGATGGGACCCGGACCGCGTCGCCGTGGCCGCCCCACCGGGTGCCCCGACGGGTCCGTCTTTCGCCGACGTTGTCGAGATCACGCCAGGAGCCTGTGATGGACGCCGTTCCCGCCACCCCCGACCCCCGCAACGAACCGATCCGCGACTACGCGCCGGGCAGTGCCGAGCGGGCCGACCTGAGCCGCCGGCTCACCGAGTTGTCGGCCGACCGGATCGAACTGCCGATGACGATCGGCGGCCGACAGCGGATGGCGGCGGGCGCGCCGATCGAGGTGGTGATGCCGCACCGGCACCGGCACGTCCTCGGGGTTACCGGCAACGCCGAGCCGGCCGACGCCGAAGCCGCGGTGGCAGCGGCCAAGCAGGCGGCGCCGGGCTGGCGCAACCTGCCGTACGCCGAACGGGCCGCGGTCTTCCTGCGCGCCGCCGACCTACTGGCCGGCCCGTGGCGGGACACGGTGAACGCGGCCACCATGCTCGGTCAGTCCAAGACCGCGTACCAGGCGGAGATCGACTCGGCCTGCGAACTGATCGACTTCCTACGGTTCAACGTGCACTTCGGCCATCAGGTGCTGGCCGAGCAGCCCCGGTCCGCGCCGGGGGTGTGGAACCGGTTCGACCACCGCCCGCTGGAGGGCTTCGTCTACGCGGTCACCCCGTTCAACTTCACCGCGATCGCCGGCAACCTGCCGTCCGCGCCGGCGCTGATGGGCAACACGGTGGTCTGGAAGCCGTCTCCGACGCAGCAGTTCGCCGCCCATTTCACGATGCGCCTGTTCGAGGCCGCCGGGCTGCCGCCGGGGGTGATCAACCTGGTCACCGGGGACGGGCTGGCGGTGTCCGAGGTGACGCTGGCCGACCGGGACCTGGCCGGCATCCACTTCACCGGCTCCACCCGGGTGTTTCAGCAGCTGTGGCGGACCGTCGGGGAGAACATCGGCCGGTACCGTTCGTACCCCCGGCTGGTCGGTGAGACCGGCGGCAAGGACTTCATCGTGGCGCATTCCAGCGCCGACCCGGCGGCGCTGCATACCGCCCTGGTCCGGGGCGCGTACGAGTACCAGGGGCAGAAGTGCTCGGCGGCGTCCCGGGCGTACCTGCCGAAGTCGCTGTGGACGGCCGGGCTGCGGGACCGACTGGTCGCGACGGTCGAGTCACTGCCCTACGGCGACGTGGCCGACTTCACCAACTTCGGCGGCGCGGTCATCGACGACCGGGCGTTCGCCCGGCACGCGGCCGTGCTGGACCGGGTCCGCAACGACCCGTCGTGTCAGGTGCTGGCCGGTGGCACGGTCGACGACAGCGTCGGCTGGTTCGTCCGGCCCACCCTGTTGACCTGCACCGATCCCGGGCACGAGGTGTTCAGCACCGAGTACTTCGGCCCGATCCTGGCGGTGTCGGTCTACGACGACGACCAGTTCTGGGACGTGGTTGCCCAGGCCGAGGAGATCGCTCCGTACGCGTTGACCGGGTCGGTGTTCGCGACCGACCGGCGGGTGATCGACCGGGCCGGCGCCATGCTGCGGTACGCGGCCGGCAACTTCTACGTCAACGACAAGCCGACCGGGGCGGTCGTCGGGCAGCAGCCGTTCGGCGGCGCCCGGGGCAGCGGTACCAACGACAAGGCCGGTTCGAAGCACAATCTGCTGCGCTGGACGTCGCCGCGCACGATCAAGGAGACGTTCGTGCCGCCGGTCGACCACCGCTACCCGCACATGGGCTGAGCCGGGCGGGCCGGCCCGGTCACAGCAGCGTCTCCAGCTCGGACACGTCGTACCACTCCAGTTCGTGGTCCTCGGCACCGTCCACGACGAACTGGGCGTCGGGGTCACCGGCGGCGGCCTGCGACACGGCGGCCACCGCCGCCGACACGTCGTCGGCCGCCTCGTCGCCGTCGACGTGCACCGCGGCGACCGAGGCGAAGGCGATCGGGCCGGCCAGCGTCACGGTGCTGGAGCCGAGCTCGGCGACCGACCGTTTCAGCGCGTCCGCCGGCAGGTCGACGGCGATCACCACCCGTCGGCGCGGGGCGGCCGGATCGTCGCGCAGATGGCGCAGTGACTCCTGGGCGGCGCGGGTGAACGCCACGTACTCCAGCTCCTCTTCGTCACCCTCGACGTACCACTCCCGCAGCGCGGGGGTCACGGTGTGCGCGACGTCGGCGGCGAGTTGGCCGGTGTCGCGGAGCCCGGCGAGCGCCGGCAGGGTGGCCGGGACGTAGACCCGGAGCAGGTTGTCGGACACGCTCGCCCCCCACAGATGTCGTCGCTGATGCAATGTACGCCGCCGAGCGGCCCGGCGGGGCCACGGTGGCACACTGAACCGACCGACGTAGACGAGCCGGGAGTCACCGTGGAGCCGAGGTTCCTGCAGTTGTCCGACGTCGCCGCCGAACTCAACGTATCCGACTCGCAGGTCTATCACATGGTTCGCAGTGGCGAGTTGCCCGCGATCAAGATCGGCGGACGCGGACAGTGGCGGGTGGAACGCGCCCAGCTGGAGGAGTACATCCAGCGCAAGTACGCCGAGACGGCGGAGTGGGTGCAGAGCAACCCGCTGATCGAGCGCGAGCCGGAGTAGTCCGGCGACTACTGGTTGTCCGAACACCGTCATCGACAGACGTTGACGGGCGGTGTCATGCTGGCTTCAAATTGGTCTGCCGAAAGCAAACGAAGGCAAACGCAAGATCAACAGGAGCTCGGATGACTGTCGCGACCCGGATCCGACGTCCCCCCGTCCGACTGCGACCCGCCCCGCCGCTGGACCCGCCGTTCACCGACGAGCCGGCTCAGTTCGACCTGCGTCCCGGTCCCCATCCCGGCGTACAGCTGGCACTCGACCTGGCCGGGGCGGCACCCGGCGCGGTGGCCGCCGACCGGTCGGCGGCCACCGCCGGCCCACCGGCCAGCGGGTCGGCCGGTGTCCACGGCGGGCTGCCGCCGGACGCGCTCGCCGGCGCGTCATCGGAGGCCCGCCGGGCGGCGCACCGGTTCCTGGCCGCGAGCCTGGAGATCATCAACGGGTTCCGGCCGGCCGGCCACATCCGCCGGCTCGCCGACCCGGCGCAGGCGCTCGCGGTCGGCGCGCAGCTGGCCATCGCCGTCGACCGGGCCCGGAGACCGGACGACCCGGGCCGGGCCCGACGCGGGCCGGCATCGCCGCAGCGGACGCCGGTCGCCCGGGGTGGGCGGCGCCCCGTCGCGCTGCTCCGGGTCCGTCAGCTGCGAGTCTGCGAGCCGGTCAGCGGCGTCGCGGAGGCCGTCGCGGTGCTCGGCACCGACGAACGCAGCTGGGCGCTCGCCTTCCGGCTGGAACGCCGGCCCACCGGCTGGTTGAGCACCACGGTCGACGTCGTGTGACCGGGCACCCGCCGGGCTCAGGCCCCGGGAGCGCCGTGGCAGCGCTTGTACTTCTTGCCGGACCCGCACGGGCAGGGCGCGTTGCGCGACGGCCCGTTGCTGCTGACGGCCTGGCCGGGCGCGGCTCGACGGCCAGCAGCAGCCGCCGCCGGCACCGGCGGACCGGCCGCCGGTCGGCTGGCGGCGGGCGGACGGCCCTGACCGCCCTGCGCCGGACGCTGGCCCTGGCCGGGACGCTGGCCCTGGCCGCCCTGGCCCGGACGTCCGGCCGGCGCGCCGCCGACGCCCAGCGCCGGCGCCTGCTGCACCTGCACCCCGCCGTCGGCACCGGCGGCACCGTCGATAGTGGGCGAGACGTACTGCAGGCCCTGCGGACGCGGTGCCGCGCCGAGGCCCTTGGCACTCACCTTGACCCCGGCGCCGCCGTCGGGCACCGGAATCCGGGGTCCGGGCCGCTCCCCCGCCGGCGCGCCGGCACCGTCAGCCGGGCCCCCCGGCTGCTGTACCTGCACCTCGACGTTGAACAGGAAGCCGACCGTCTCTTCCTTGATGCCGTCCATCATGGTGGCGAACATCGCGTAGCCCTCGCGCTGGTACTCGACCAACGGGTCGCGCTGGGCGTAGGCCCGCAGGCTGATGCCCTCCTTGAGGTAGTCCATCTCGTAGAGGTGCTCACGCCACTTGCGGTCGATCACCTGCAGCAGGACCATCCGCTCCAGCTGCCGCAACGCGTCGGTGCCGAGCTCCTCCTCGCGGCGCTGGTACGCCGCGTGGGCGTCCTCCAGCACCTGCGCCCGGAGGAAGTCGGCGTCCACCGCGCTGCGTTCGCCGCCGGCCTCCTCGATCAGCTCGTCGACGGTGACCCCCACCGGGTAAAGCTGCTTGAGGCTGGACCAGAGCTGGTCGAAGTCCCAGTCCTCGGCGTAGCCCTCGACCGTCGCCCCGTCGACGTACGCGCCGACCACGTCGTCGATCATCTTGGTGACCTGGTCGTGCAGGTCCTCGCCGTTGAGCACCCGCAGCCGCTCGGCGTAGACCACCTGGCGCTGCTTGTTGAGCACCTCGTCGTACTTGAGGACGTTCTTGCGGGTCTCGGCGTTCTGGCCCTCGATCTGCGCCTGGGCGTTCTTGATCTGCCGGGTCACCATCTTGGACTCGATCGGCACGTCCTCGGGGATGTTGAAGCGCTCCATCACCGCTTCGACCGCCCCGGCCCGGAACCGCCGCATCAGCTCGTCCTGCAGCGACAGGTAGAACCGCGACTCGCCCGGGTCACCCTGCCGGCCGGACCGGCCGCGCAGCTGGTTGTCGATCCGGCGCGACTCGTGCCGTTCGGTGCCGAGCACATAGAGACCGCCGACCGCGGAGACCTCCTCGGCCTCGGCGGCGCAGGCCTGCTTGACCTGCGGCATGATGTCTTCCAGCGCCTTGGCGTACTCCTCGGCGTGCTCGACCGGGTCCAGCCCACGCTGGCGCAGCTGGGCCGCGGCGAGGTAGTCCGGGTTGCCGCCGAGCAGGATGTCCGTGCCACGGCCGGCCATGTTTGTCGCCACGGTGACCGCGCCCTTACGGCCGGCCTGGGCGATGATCTCGGCTTCCTTGGCGTGGAACTTCGCGTTGAGCACCGCGTGCGGGATGCCCCGGCGGCGCAGCAGCTGGGAGAGGATCTCCGAGTTCTCCACCGACACCGTGCCGACCAGCACCGGCTGACCCACCGCGTGCCGCTCGGCGATGTCCTCGACGGCGGCGTTGAACTTGGCCTTCTCCGTCTTGTAGATGACGTCCGCCCGGTCCATCCGGACCATGTCCCGGTGGGTCGGGATGGTCACCACGCCGACGTCGTAGACCTTGTTGAACTCGCCGGCCTCGGTCTGTGCCGTACCGGTCATCCCGGCCAGCTTGCTGTAGAGCCGGAAGTAGTTCTGCAGGGTGATGGTGGCGAGGGTCTGGTTCTCCTGCTTGATCTCGACGCCTTCCTTGGCCTCGATCGCCTGGTGCATGCCCTCGTTGTAGCGGCGGCCGTGCAGGATACGGCCGGTGAACTCGTCGACGATCAGGACCTCACCGTCGTTGACGATGTAGTCCTTGTCCCGCTTGTAGAGCTCCTTGGCCTTGATGGCGTTGTTGAGGTAGCCGACCAACGGGGTGTTCACCGACTCGTACAGGTTCTCGATGCCCAGCCGGTCCTCGACCTTGGCGACGCCCCGCTCGGTCACCGCGACGGTGCGCTTGGCGTAGTCGATCTCGTAGTCGCCCTCGCCGTCCTTACCGGCCTGCATCCGCTTGACCACGGCGGCGAACTCGCCGTACCAGCGGGCGGAATGCTCGGCCGGGCCGGAGATGATCAGCGGTGTCCGCGCCTCGTCGATCAGGATCGAGTCGACCTCGTCGACGATGGCGAAGTTGTGCCCGCGCTGTACCAGGTCGTCCCTTGACCAGGCCATGTTGTCGCGCAGGTAGTCGAAGCCGAACTCGTTGTTGGTGCCGTAGGTGATGTCCGCCTGGTACGCGGCCCGGTGGTCGGCCGAGGGCCGGTTGGGCAGGATCACGCCGACGGTGAGCCCGAGGAACTCGTGCACCCGACCCATCCACGCGGCGTCCCGCTCGGCCAGGTAGTCGTTGACGGTGACGATGTGCACACCTTTGCCGGACAACGCGTTGAGGTACGCCGGCAGTACCGAGGTGAGCGTCTTGCCCTCACCGGTCTTCATCTCGGCGATGTTGCCGAAGTGCAGCGCCGCGCCGCCCATGATCTGCACGTCGTAGTGGCGCTGGCCGAGCACCCGGGCGGCGGCCTCCCGGGCGGTGGCGAACGCCTCCGGGAGCAGGTCGTCGAGGGACTCGCCGTCGGCGTACCGCTGGCGGTACTGGTCGGTCAGCTCCCGCAGCTCCGCGTCGGTGAGGTCGACGTAGTCGTCCTCGATCGAGTTGACGGCCGTGGCGACCGCCTTGAGCCGACGCAACATGCGACCCTCGCCGGCGCGGAGGACCTTCTCAAGAATCGACACGGATCAACGCTCCCCTAGACGGTGTGCCTCACCATCGTAGGCGCATCAATCGGTACAGCGGCAGTCGCAGCCCGCATCCAGCACCGGATATTCCGACATAACGGACCATGTCGGCGGGGTGCGTCCGGCATATGCGTTATGCCCTGCGCGAAAGCTGCGTCAGGATGGGCCGGTGGAACCCGTCGAACTCACCGAGGGCGGCGTCCGGCTACGGATGTTCCTGCCCGACGACGCCCCCGCGGTCGCCGAAGCCTGTGGCGATCCGATCACCCAGCGGTTCATCCCCGACCTGCCCCGGCCGTACACGGTCGCCGACGCACTGCACTGGATCACCAAAGGATCCACCGCCGCCTGGGCCGGCGGCGGCGCGGCCTGGGCGATCGCCGACCCGGGCAGCGACGAGCTGCTCGGCTGCGTCGGGCTCAGCCGGGCGGTACCCGAGCGGGCCCAGATCGAGGTCGGCTACTGGATCACCCCCCGGGCCCGGGGCAAGGGGGCGGCCACCGCGGCCACCATCGCCGCCACCGGCCACGCGGTGCGGTCCGGGTTCGGCCGGGTCGAGCTGCTCACCGACGCGGCCAACGCGGTCAGCCAGCGGGTGGCGCTGGCCGCCGGGTTCAGCTACGAGGGGGTACGCCGAGGCGCCGCCAGCCAACCTGGCCGACTGCCGACCGCCGACCGGGAGGACCTGGTGGTCTGGACCCGGCTGGCCGGCGACCCACCGGGCCCGACCCCACGCACCCTGCCGGACCTGCCCGGCGACGGGTTGACCGACGAGGTGGTCCGGCTGCGCCCGCTCGGCCCGGCCGACGCCGACTTCGCGTACCACCTGGAGTCGCTGCCCGACGTCGCCGCGACCTCGGTCCCACCGGTGGTGCCGACCCGCGCCCTGATCGAGGCGCAGTGCGCCAAGGCACCGGGCAGGTGGCTGGCCGGCCAGCGGATCGACGTGGTCGTCTGCGACGCGGCCAGCGGTACGCCGGCCGGGCGGATCGGGCTCAGCTACCTGAGTCCGGAACTCGGCGAGGCGATGATCGGCTATTCGCTGCTGCCGCAGTGGCGCGGACGTGGCTACACCGCCCGGGCGGTACGGCTGCTCGCCCGGTGGATCTTCGCCAACACCGCCGTCGCCCGGTTGGCCGCCGGTGCGCTGCCCAGCAACGTCGCGTCCCAGCGGGT
The DNA here is from genome assembly GCF_003751085.1 of Micromonospora sp. Llam0. Lineage (NCBI taxonomy): Bacteria > Bacillati > Actinomycetota > Actinomycetes > Micromonosporales > Micromonosporaceae > Micromonospora > Micromonospora sp. Llam0. The sequence continues at coordinate 5,236,358 of NZ_RJJY01000001.1, forward strand.
ACTGGAGCGGGCCGGCTTCCAGTACGAAGGGCGGAACCGGGCCCTGTTGCCCGGCATGGACGCCAGCCGTCACGACAGCGTCCAGTACTCGCTGCTACCGGCCGACCTCGACCAAGCGTGAACCGCGCCCGCCGGTCGGATACCGTCGACGGCCGCCCGTTTGGCGGCGATGGCCGGCGGTATCCGACCGGTCGACCACGAATTGTCGAAATGGTGGTCAGTCAGGCGGTGACGGTCGGTTCAGCCAGCGCCATGACACCGTAGTCGTAGCCCTTGCGGCGGTAGACCACGCTCGGCCGGCCGGACTCCTTGTCCAGGAACAGGTAGAAGTCGTGCCCGACCAGTTCCATCTGGAACAACGCGTCGTCAACCGTCATCGGATCGCCCGGGTGTTCCTTCTCCCGGACGATGTGCCAGGGCTGGTCGTCGTACTCGTCGGCGACGTCGTCGTACCCATCGTCGGTGAAATCCTGCGCGGTGCGGTCGAGTACCGCGACCGATGTCGCCGGCTCCTCGGTCGGCTGGGACGGTGGCAACGGGGCGAAGCCGTTCAGCCCGGCGGTGGGCAGGCCGGAGGTCGCCTCGGCCACCGAGACCGGCGCGTGCCGGCCACGGTGCACCCGGCGCCGGTCGGCGGCCCGGCGCAGCCGGGTGTCCAGCTTGCTGATGGCGGCGTCGAGGGCGCTGTAGAAATCCTTGGCGCAGGCTTCCGCCCGGATCACCGGCCCGCGCGAGACACAGGTGAGTTCGACCCGCTGGCAGTGGTCCGACTGACGCGGATTGCGCTCGTGAAACAACTCGACGTCGACGCGCATCAGCTTGTGGTCGTACCGTTCGACCTTGGCCAACTTCTCGGCTACATGGGCTCGGTAGTGGTCGGGGACCTCTACGTTGCGGCCTTTCACCACGATGTCCACGCGTGACCTCCTGAAACGATCTGAACGATCGATGTCGCTGCGAAAGAATGCAGGACCGGTCAGCGGACCGAGAGCGGTCGGCGTCGACCGGCCGGATAGCGGAATACACCTCCCTCCGGGACACCTCAGGTGGTTGTTCAACCACCGGCCATACCCCTGATGCGCCTACGCTAACCCGCCGACGGCGGCGCGTCATCAGTTCGACAGAGACCGGTGCGCGAAGATTCCCAGATCATGAACAAACCCCGACAAAGGACACTAGATACTGACTACCGAAGGTGACGACGCCGCGTCGCTGCGAGCACCACGGCGGCGTACGCCGGCAGTCCCTGCGCGACAAGCAGCCGGTGCACGGCGGCCAGCGTCGCACCGGTGGTGACGATGTCGTCCACCACGATCACCCGCAGTCGCGGATCCGCCCGCAGCGAGATGTCAAGTCCGACCCGCCGGGGCCGAAACGCCGTCCGCGCGGACGCCAGCCGCGCCGCGCTGTCCAACCCGGCCGAGTCCGGGCGGGTCCTCGCCCGCAGCGGCCGCGCCACCACGACCCGTCGGCCGTCGACCCGCAACCGGGCCGCCGCGTACCGGGTCAGCCGGGCGAGATGATCACCGTGCCGGGCCCGCACCGCCGCAGCGGTGCTCGGCACCGGGACCAGCAGCACCGGCCGGTCCGCACCGGTGCCGACCGCAGCGGCGACCGCGTCGCCGAGCAGCCGGCCCAGCGGCCGACCCAGCCCGTGCCGGCCCCGTTCCTTGTACGCCAGCAGCAGCTCCCGCAGCACCCCCGCGTACTCGCCCAACGCCACGCAGGGCGGCAGGCCCGGCGGGGCCGGCTCGGGGCGTACCGGCCGGGGACGCAGCCGCTGCACCTCGTCGGCGCACCGGCCGCACACACCGAACCGCAGCCGGCCGCCGGTGCGGCGGCAACCGGCGCACTCCGCCGGCAGCACCAGGTCGGCCAGCGCCGACCAGACGTCGCCCACCACCGCCGTAGGTCAGTACAGGAAGAACGGGGCGGTCGGATTGGCGGTCGAGTTCTCCGGCTCCCCGGTCTCGCTCGGCTCCACCCCTTCGATCTCCTCCGGCCGGATCTGCTCGCTCGGCTCGAACAGGTCGTACGGCACTCCGTTGGCGACGTACATCCGGGCACCGACCGTGCCGCCGCCGACCGGGTTGGCCGGATAGCCGGCCAGGTGGGTCACGCTCGCCCCGCCGAGGTCCCGCAGCGAGCTGGTCTCGATCGCGCCGTCCACTGTCACGTCGTACAGGCTGACCCGCCCGTCAGGGTTCGTGCCGGCCGCCACCAGCAGCGTCTCGGCCACCCAGTCGACCTGGGTGAGGTCGGACAGTGAGGTCGGCACCCGGCGGGGTGGCAGCACCTCGAGCTTGCCGCCCCGGCTCAGCGCGGCCACGTACAGCCGGCCGTCGACCACCAACGCGATCCGGTGACCGTCCGGGGCCGCCCCGACCGACTGCACCTCGCCCGTCACCCCGGGCAGCGTGACCTGTTCGACCGCACCGCTGCCGACCCGGAACGAGAACAGCCCGCCGTCCGCGACGACGAGACCCGCGTCACCTGGTGCCTTGAGCCAGACCGGCCGGCCGATGTCGTCGAAGGTCCGGGTGCTGGCGTCGAAGCTGGTGCCGGCCCCGGTCGCCGCGCCGACGATCAGCCGCTGGGCACCGCCGTCGGCCACCGCGAGGGCCGCGTACGTGCCACCACCGGCCTGGGTGAAACCGGCGGTGACCACGTTCTGGTTGACCTCCTCGGTGAGCACCGGGATCGGCTCGCCGGAGCGTGCCGAGCTGCGCAACCGGTGCACCCGGCCCTGGTAGACGGTGAACCGTTCGGGCGTTTCGGGCAGCGCCTGGGTGCCGTTCATCGCCAGCAGGTCGGCACCCGGGTAGACCTTCGGGGTCTGCCCCTGGATGGTGAGCTCCAGGTCGTTGTCGAACTCCGGCCACAGCGACCACATCAGCTGGGCGGCCAATCGGTCGAGTTCGCGTTCGTCGGCGAACGGGGTCGCGTCGGCGATCAGCGTGACCTTCAGCCGGTCCCCGGTGTCGGGCACGTTGCCGCCCGAGCGGATACCGCTCGGCAGCGCCTGCACCGCCGAGGCGAGCCAGTTCGACGGCCCGCTGATCAGCATTTCCAGCAGGACGGTGCGCTGGCGCTCCAACGGCACCGCCACCGGCAGGTAGCGCAGATCCGGCACCAGCGCCCGTTGACTGGTGTCCCAGAAGTAGATGGTGCGCTGCAGGTAGAACGTGTTCAACGCGTCCACGCTGAGCAGCAGCACCGCCGGCGGGTTGAGGACGAACTTGCCCGTCTCACCGGCGACCGACCCGACCTGGAAGGTGTACTCGGTGAACTCCGGCTCCTGGGCGGGCAGCGGCTCCAACGCGCCGTTCGGCCGCAGCAGGCCGAGCTGTTGGACGTCGAGCGCCACCTCCTCCACCCCGGCCTCGGCCCGGGTGATCTGCGGACGTTCCCGCAGCCGGACCACGGTCAGCGCGACCTCGGGGTTGGGATCGCGGATGTCCGCGCGGTCCTGCGGCGCGACGTACTCGCGTACCTGTTCCACTGCCCGTTCCGCCTCCACGGCGGCGGCCTGCAGGAAGTTGACGACGAACGCCTCGGTGTTGTTGCGTTCGTCGAGCCGCGACGCCGGCGTCTGGGCCCCGCCACCACCGGTCGGCAGGCCGGGTGCCGGACCCTGCCCGTCGACCCGCACGTCGGTGTTCTCCGGAATGCCGCACCCTGCGAGCAGCACACCGGCGAGCACCGGCAGCAGCGCCAGTCGACGCCACCGGCGGGTCACGGTGCCGCTCCGGTCGCGGCCACGCTGCCACTGGCCCGGTCGTCGGAGCCGGTGCTCTGCTCCGGGAGGACCACCATCGTGCCGACCGGTTCGGCGGCCGGCGGCCGGCGGTCCTCCGGTACCAGCCGCAGCGGTGACGAGGTGAGCCGGTCACCGGCCCGGGCCGGCAGGGTGAGCCGGAACTGGGCACCCTCGCCGGGCGCGCCCCACGCTTCCAGCCAGCCGCCGTGCAACCGGGCGTCCTCCACGCTGATCGACAGGCCGAGACCGGTCCCCCCGGTCTGCCGGGCACGGGACGGATCCGCCCGCCAGAAACGGTTGAACACCAGCTTGTCCTCCCCGGCGCGCAGACCAACCCCACGATCACGTACGGTCACCGCAACCGCCGCGTCGTCGACGCCGAGAGTGACCACCACCGGCCGGCCCTCGCCGTGCTCGACGGCGTTGCCGACCAGGTTGCGCAGCACCCGCTCGACCCGACGGGGATCCACCTCGGCGATCACCGGCGTCGCGGGCAGTCGCAGCTCGATCCGCACGCCGAGCCGGTCGGCCAGCCCGTCGAGCCGGTCGGCGACCCGGCGGACCACCGACACCAGGTCGGTCGGCTCGGCGTCCAGCACGGCGAACCCGGCATCGAACCGGCTGATCTCCAGCAGGTCGGTGAGCAGGCTCTCGAACCGGTCCAGCTCGGTCTGCAGCAGCTCGGCGCTGCGGGCCGCCGCCGGGTCGAAGCCGTCCCGCTCGGCGAAGAGCAGATCGGCGGCCATCCGTACGGTGGTCAGCGGGGTACGCAGCTCGTGCGACACGTCGGAGGTGAACCGACGCTGCAGCCGGGACATCTCCTCCAGTCGGGTGATCTGTCGCTGCAGGTTGGTCGCCATCTGGTTGAACGAGGCGGCCAGCATGGCCAGGTCGTCCTCGCCGTCGACCACCATCCGTTGGTCCAGCAGCCCGGCGGAGAGTCGCTGCGCGGTGCGTGCGGCCACCCGTACCGGCGTGACGACCAGTCTGGTGACCAGCGCGGCCAGCAGGCCGAGCAGCATCACCAGCGCCAGTCCGGTGATCAGCACGGTCGCCCGGATCTGGTTGGCGGCCTGGTCCTGGGTGCTCAGCGGCACCAGGTAGTAGAGCTCGACCTGACCGAACTTGGTCGGCACCGGGGAGCCGTAGACCAGGTACTTGAGCCGCCCCTCGCCGAGGTCACCGGTGCGGATCTGATGCGCCTGGGCACCGGAGCCGACGTGCCGGGCCAGCTCGTCGCTGATCATGCCGGACGCGTCCACCGCCGGCGAGGTCGCCGACTGGATCAGCGGGTAGCTGCTCGCCGCCATCACCACGACCACCCCACCCACCTGGTCGGGGTCGCCGCCGGCCAGGGTGCTGACGGTCAGCTCGAAGGTCACCCGGACCTGCGGGTCGAAGTACTGCGGATGCACGCTCATCTGCTCGGCGGCGTAGTCCCGCCCATGGGTCAGCCGCCGCTGCACGTCCTCCCGGGCCCGGTCCAGCAGAATGTTGGTGCTCTGCGACGCCACCATGTACGCGAACCCGCCGACCAGCAGGCCGGACGCGACCAGGGTGATGGTCACCACCCGCAGCTGCAGGGACCTGCGCCACATCCGCTGGGCTCCGCTGGTCACCGGCCGGGTCCGGGCCAGCAGCAGGTCCCGCGCCGGGCGCAGTGCGCCACTGACACGGGAGAACAGGTCGGACACGGTGCGGGATCGGCCAGCCACAGTACCGACCAGGCTAGCCGGTGCCTGCCTTGTAGCCCACGCCTCGAACGGTGAGGATGATTTCGGGTCGCTCCGGATCCGGCTCGATCTTGGCGCGCAGCCGCTGCACGTGCACGTTCACCAGCCGGGTGTCGGCCGCGTGCCGGTAGCCCCACACCTGCTCCAGCAGCACCTCACGGGTGAACACCTGGCGCGGCTTACGGGCCAGCGCGACCAGTAGGTCGAACTCCAGCGGAGTCAGCTTCACCTCGTCACCGTCGCGGCTGACGGTGTGCGCCGGCACGTCGATGGTGATCTGGTTCCCCGGTGGCCCGATGGTGAGCAGTTCGGGCGCGACGTCCTCGCCCCGGCGCAGCCGGGCCCGCATCCGGGCGACCAGCTCCTTGGGCTTGAACGGCTTCACCACGTAGTCGTCGGCGCCGGACTCCAGGCCGAGCACGACGTCGACGGTGTCGCTCTTGGCGGTGAGCATGACGATCGGGATGCCCGATTCGGAGCGGATCGCCCGACAGACGTCGATCCCGCTCATCCCGGGCAGCATCAGATCGAGCAGCACGATGTCCGGCCGGTTGTCCCGGAACGCGGCGAGCGCCCGCTCACCGTCGGCAACGAACGACGGCAGGAAGCCCTCGCTGCGCAGCACGATACCCATCATCTCCGCCAAGGCGGGATCGTCATCGACAACCAGCACGCGGGCTCTCATGTGACCAATATTCCATCCCGGTTCCAGCGGTGGGGGACCGCCACCGGCCGGACCGGTCGCAGCGACCCGGGCGCGGTCATGACATCCCCGCACGGTCATGACATTCCGGACGCCGCACCGCCCTACAGCAGCTGACGGCGTTCCGCGTGCCACGATGGTAGGCCAGCGTCCCGTCCGAACCATCGACCACCTCGTCATCAGGAGTCCGCGTGGATCACGCCGACCCGCCCGACGTGCTGCCGCTGCGCCCGCTCACCACGGGCGAACTGTTGGACGCAGCCGTGGGTCTGCTCCGCGGCCACGCGCCCGTCCTGTTGACCGTCGGCGTCGTACTCGCTCTCGGTGAGCAACTGCTGCTGCTCCCGTTGCGCGAGGCGGCCGGAGCCACCGCCCCGGCGTACCTGCCGAGCTGGAACCGGCTCGGCGTCTACTGGCTGCTGCTCGCCGCCGGGGCGGCCCTCGAGGTGACGGTGATCGCCCTGCTCAGCGGCCTCACCTCGCGGGCGGCCGGGGCGGCGCTGGGCGGGCGGCGCCGCACCGGGGCGCGGCTGCTGGACCCGCGCGGCGGCCGGTTCGCCGCAGTCCTGCTGGTCGCCTGGGCGGCCGGCACCATCATGTTCACCGCCGCGCTCGCCGGGCCGGTCTGGTTCATCGGGTACGCGGTCCTCGGGCTGGCGGTCCCAGCCGTGGTGCTGGACCGGGTGCCGGTCTGGCAGTCGCTGGCCCGGTCCGCCGCGCTCGCCACCCGCGCCGGGCTGCGCGCCGGACTGATCCGCGTCCTGGGCTACCTGATCTGGTTCGCCATCCGCGCCGGCCTGGCGATCGGCGCGCTGAACCTGGTGGACCGGGACGCGCCGTGGCTCGCCGTCGCCACCGTCGCCGGCTGGACACTTCTCAACGCGGTCGGCTACCCGGCACTCGCCTGTCTGGACGCCGTCCTGCACGTGGAGACGCGGATGCGTACCGAAGGACTGGACATCCGCCTGCGGCGGGCGTCGACCCCGACGGCCGCCTCCCGGGCCGCCGCGTCGGTGGCACCGAACGCCGGATCTCTGGTGGCCGGCAGGTGATCGCGACCGTGAGCCGCTGGTGGACCGAGTTCGTCGCCGCCGTCGGCGACGTCGTCCCGCTGCCCCTTGCCACGGTGCTGCTGGTGGCCGGTGCCACGCTGGCCGCCCTCGGCTGGTTCCACTGGCCCCGCTGGTGGCCACGGCGCCGGCCCGGTCCATGGGGCTGGCTGCGCCGGCCGGGCCGCTGGCGGCCGGCACCGTCCGGCCTGCCCCGCTGGCTGGCCGCGTTCGATCCACGCCGCTGGCTGGCCGCACTCCGCCCCCGCCGCTGGCTGGCCGCGTTCGACCCACGCCGCTGGCGACGCCGGCCGGCGGCCACCGCCGGCGGTCCCGGTGGTTCGCCGGTGCCGCCGCCCCGGTCGACCGACGTTCCGGCCGCACTCGCCGACCGGTACGCCGACCAGGGCCGGTACGCCGAGGCGGTCCGGGAACGGCTGCGCGCGATGGTCGTGGAGATCACCGACCACGGGGTGCTCACCGACCGCCCCAGCTGGACCGTCACCGAACTCGCCGACGTGGCCGGGCGGGCCGAGCCGGCCGCCCACCCCGTGCTGACCGAGGCGAGCGGCATCTTCAGCGACGTGTGGTACGGCGAGCACCCCGCGCTGGCCGGCCACGACCGGCGGATGCGCGAACTCGCCGGCCAGCTTCGTCACGTGCTCGACCAGGACCGTCGGCCCGCCGACCAGCGACCGGGCCGGCGACGGTGACCCGGCCCGGTGCCCGCCGCCAAGGGCTGCCACGGCGGCGGTTGCGGTGGCTGCGGATCGCGATCCCGTTCACGGTGGTCGGCGTGCTGATCGTCGGCACCGCCGTGGCGTACCAGCTGACCCACCCGGACCCGACCCGGCCCGGCTTCCTCTCTCCGACCAACCGCGGCCCGGACGGCGGCAGCGACCTGGCCGCCGCGTTGCGCGGCGCGGGTGTCGCCGTCCACTCCGCCGACGGGACCGTAGAGGCGATCCGCGCCGCGCTGACCGGGCCCACCACGCTGTTCGTTCCCGCACCCACCCTGGTGCATCCGGACTACCTGCGGGCGCTCGGCCGGATGCCGGCCGGGACCCGGGTGCTGCTGGTCGATCCGCCGGCCCGGCTGCTACGCGGCGAGCCACTGCCGGTCGAGCGTGGCACCCGGCGCTGGGCGGCCCGGGTCGACGATCCGGGCCACGACGGCCGGCCGTGCGCACTGCCCGAGGTGGCCGGCACCGGACCGGCGGCGGCCGTACGGCAGCGTTACACCGCCCCACCTGGGATCGACCCGGACCGGTTCGACCTGTGCTTCGACGCCGGCCTGGCCCGGCTCGACTGGGGGCAGGCCGAGCTGGTGGTGGTCGGGGCGAGCGACCCGTTCCGCAACGACCGGTTCGACGAGCACCGCAACGCGCGGTTCGCCGCCGAGCTGCTCGGCACCCGTGCGCGGGTGGTCTGGCTCGACCTTGCCCGCCCGGACACCCCGCCAGAGCCCGGCGAGCCGGTGCAGCAGCCCTCGATCCACCTCGGCGAGGACGACCCCGGCGCCGGCCCGCAGGTCAGCGTCCAGCCGACCGGGCAACCGCAGGGACCCGTGGCCAGTGACGTCCGGCCCTCGCGGGACACCCTGCTGGATGCCTTCCCGCCGTGGTTCTGGGCGTTGCTCGCCCAACTGGCCGTCGCCGCCCTGGTGCTGCTGCTGTGGCGGGCCCGCCGGTTCGGTCCGCCGGTGACCGAGGCGCTGCCGGTGACGGTCCCGGTCGCCGAGACGATGCTGGGCCGGGGCCAGCTCTACCGGCGGTCCCGGGAACGGGCCCCAACCGCAGGTATCCTGCGTACCGCCGCACTGGCCCGGCTCGTCCCGATGCTGACTCTGCCGGATCAACCCCAACCGGCGGACGTCGTGGCGGCGGTTGCCGCCCGGACCGGGGCGTCCGCCGAGCAGATCGACGCGTTGCTGTACGGGCCGCCGCCCACCACCGACGGCGACCTGCTGCACCTGGCCCGGCGGCTGGCCGCCCTGCCCGCCGAGGTCGCCGGTTCGGCCAACCGCGTCGAACCGTCCGACGGGCCGGACCGGACCCCGCCCGACGGGCCGGTGGCTCCGGCGCCCCGGTCCCCATCCGCGATCGAAGGAGAACCCTGGTGACCCGACCCAGCGTGACCGGTCCGGCGGACGCCGTACCCGCCGAACGGCACAGCGGCCCCGCCGCCGGCCAGCACAGCAGCGGCGTCGCCGGCCAGCACAGCGGCGGCGGCGCCGGCCTCGGCACCGACCTCGCCAGCCACGACGCGGCCCGCGACGCGCTACGCCGGCTGCGCGCCGAGGTCGCCAAGGCCGTGGTCGGGCAGGACGCCGTGGTCACCGGTCTGGTCATCGCGCTGCTCTGCCGTGGGCACGTGCTGCTGGAAGGCGTGCCCGGCGTCGCCAAGACGCTGCTGGTACGCGCGTTCGCGGCAGCGCTGGATCTGGACGCCAAGCGGGTGCAGTTCACTCCGGACCTGATGCCGGGCGACGTCACCGGGTCACTGATCTTCGATCCACGAAGCGCTGCGTTCACCTTCCGGGAAGGCCCGGTCTTCACCAACCTGCTGCTCGCCGACGAGATCAACCGGACACCGCCGAAGACGCAGTCGGCCCTGCTCGAGGTGATGGAGGAGCATCAGGTCTCGGTGGAAGGGGTCCGCCGGCCGCTGCCGGCACCGTTCATCGTGGCCGCCACCCAGAACCCGATCGAGTACGAGGGCACCTACCCGTTACCGGAGGCACAACTCGACCGGTTCCTGCTCAAGTTGTCCGTACCGCTGCCCAGCCGGAACGAGGAACTGGGCGTGCTGCGGGCCCACCACGCCGGATTCGATCCGGCGGACCTGGCCGCCGCCGGGGTGCGCCCGGTCGCCGGGGCAGCCGACCTGGCCGCGGCCCGTCGGGCCATCGGGCAGGTACGGGTCAGTGAAGAGGTGTTCGGCTACATCGTGGACCTGTGCCGGGCCACCCGGACGGCTCCCGCGCTGGCGCTCGGTGCCTCACCGCGGGGCACCACCGCGCTGCTCAACACCGCCAAGGCGTGGGGGTGGCTGGCCGGCCGCGACTACGTCACACCGGACGACGTGAAGGCGGTCACCCGGGCCACCCTGCGGCACCGGATCCGGCTGCGGCCAGAGGCGGAGCTGGAGGGGGTCACCGAGGACGCCGTACTCGAATCGGTGCTCGGCACCGTCCCGACGCCACGGTGACCGGGCCTGACGCCACCATGACCAGGTCGGTGGCGCCGCCGGCCGGGGCCGGGCGGCCGCCGTGCTGACCTGGCGGGCGGCGATGCTGCTCGGGATCGGCGCGGTGACCCTGCCGTGGTGGCCGCGGCCATGGGTGGGTCTGGTGGTCGGCACCGGATCGGTGGTCCTGCTCGCGCTGATCGACCTGGCGTGGGCCGCCCCGCTGAGCGCACTGGAGCTGCGCCGCGACGGCGACCGGACCAGCTGGTTCGGCACTGCGGCGACGGTGACGTTGCGGCTGCGCAACGGCTCCCGACGACGGCTGCGGGCCGAGGTCCGCGACGCCTGGACCCCGTCGGCCGGCGCCGCCCCCGCCGAAAGCGCTGGCGCCGATTCCGCCGTTCGCGCCGCCGCTCACCCTGCCGGCGCCGTCGGCTGTGGACCGATCTGGCGGGTACGGCTGGCACCGGGAGCCACCGCCGCGCTGCCCGCCGTACTCAACCCGACCCGCCGCGGCGACCGACGCGCCGTCGAGGTGACCGTCCGGTCCACCGGCCCACTCGGGCTGGCGTTCCGGCAGCGCCGCCGACGCCCGCCCACCCCGCAGTGGACGCTGCGGGTGCTGCCCCGCTTCGACTCCCGGCGGCTGTTGCCGGAGAAGCTGGCTCGGCTGCGGGTGATCGACGGCATGCGGGCGACCCGGGGACGGGGGCAGGGCACCGAGTTCGACAACCTGCGCGAGTACGTGGTCGGCGACGACGTACGGTCGATCGACTGGCGGGCCAGCGCCCGGCGCTCCGACGTACTGGTCCGGACCTGGCGCCCGGAACGGGACCGGCGGGTGGTGTTCGTGCTGGACACCGGGCGCACGTCGGCGGTCCGCGTCGCAGACCAGCCCCGGCTGGACGTGGCGATCGACGCCGCGCTGCTGCTGGCCACGCTGGCGCACCGGGCCGGTGACCGGTTCGACCTGCTGGCGGTGGACACGAGGGTCCGAACGCGGATCTTCGGTGCGAACCGGCAGAGGCTGCTGCTGCGGTTGATCGCCGAACTGGCGGCGCTGCAACCGGCGCTGGTGGAGACGGACCACGAACTGATGGTCGGTGAGGTGCTCCGCCGGGAGAGTCGCCGGTCCCTGGTGGTGCTCTGCACCGCGCTGGAACCGGCTGCGCTCGGCGACGGACTGCTGCCGGTGCTGCCCCGGCTCGTCGCCCGGCACCAGGTGGTGGTCGCCGCGATCGGGGATCCGGCGGTGCCGGCCGTCGCCAACGGGCCGGTGCGCGACGTCGCCGACGCGCACCTGGCCGCCGCCGCGGCACGGACCAGGGCCGAGCGGGACCGGGTCGGTGGCGCGCTGCGTCGGCATGGCGTCCCGGTGCTGGACGCGGCCGCGCCGAGCTTCGCCGGCCGGCTCGCCGACCTCTACCTTCAGCTGAAACTGCTCGGCCGGCTCTGAACCCGGCCGCCGTCGACGGTACGAGTCAGGGCCGGGTCGGCGGGCTGCCGGGAGCCGAGGATGAGTACGTAGCCGAGGAAAGCGAGCCAGGCGGCGACCCCGATGGCGACCCGCAGCCAGGTCGGCAGCGGCGCCGGGGTGACGAAGGCCTCGATCAGCCCGGCCACCGCGAACAGCAGCACCAGCCCGAGCGCCACCAGTACGCCGGAGAGCCCGGCCTCGGCGACCGCCCGGCCCCGGGTCAGGTGTGCCGGCGGCGCGATCCACGCCCCGCCGATCCGCAGCCCCACGCCGGCAGCGATGAAGACGCCGGTCAGCTCCAGCAGACCGTGCGGCGTGACCAGTCCAAAGAAGACGTCCGCCCGGTCGTACGAGATCATCACCCCACCGGTGACCCCGAGGTTCAGCGCGTTCACCCAGAGCAGGTAGAGCACCGGGACCACTAGTACCCCGGCGGCCAGGCACTGCGCGGCGAGCCAGGCGTTGTGGGCCCACAGCTGGGCGGCGAAGTTCGGTGCCGCGTACCGGGTGTAGTAGCCGGCGAAGCTCGACTCGGCGAGCTCAGCGGCGGCCTGGTCACCGATCAGCAGCCGGGCGCTGTCCGGGTTGCCGGCCACCCACCACATCAGGAAGCCGGTGAGCGTACAGAACGCGACGGCCACCGCCGCCCACCAGGGCACCGCCTGGAACACCGCCCGGGGGAACCCTACGCTGAAGAACCGGCCGACCCGGGCCCAGGAGAATCCCCGGCCCCGGGTGAGCCGAGCGCGGGCCGCCAGCACCAGCCGGGACAGCCGGGCGACCAGCGCCGGGTCCGGCGAGCGGCTGCGGACCGCCGACAGGTGGGTGGCGGTCCGTTGGTAGAGCGCGACCAGCTCGTCCACCTCGGCGACGGTGAGTCGCCGGGCACGCACGAGCTGTTCCAGTCGTCGCCACTGGGGCTCGTGCTCCGCCACGTACGCGTCGAGGTCCACGGTCACCTCCCGTCCCATAGTGTTCACTGGCAGGGTGGCCATGCAGACAACCGGGGGCGGCAGGCTGGTCAGCGGCGAGGCTGTCGAGGTGGAGGTACGGCTGGCCCGGCTCGGCTCACGGCTACTGGCCCTGCTCGTCGACCTCGTCGTGCAGGCGTTGATCGCGGTGGTGCTGGCGGTCCTGGTCGGGCTGCTGCTCGCGTCGATGCGCGCGTCCATCGAGGTGGACCAGGCGCTCGGGCAGGCCCTGCTCACGGTCGGCGCCGTTTTGGTGCTGGTCGGATACCCGGTACTGAGCGAGACGTTGAACGCCGGCCGTACCGTCGGCAAGCTGGCGGTCGGCATCCGGGTGCTACGCGACGACGGCAGCCCGCCACGTTTCCGGCACTCGCTGACCCGCGCCCTGGTCGGCGTGGCGGCGGAGTGGCCCGGTCTGCTGCTGCCGCCGCTCACCTGGCTGGCCAGCCTGGTGACGATGGTGACCAACCGGGACGGCAAACGCCTCGGGGACCTGGCCGCCGGCACGGTCGTGGTGCACGATCGCGCCCCGGCGGCCTGGGGATGGGTGCCGGACATGCCGCCGGTGCTCGCCGGTTGGGCCCGTACCCTCGACCTGCGCCGCCTCGACGACGACCTCGCGCAGGATGTACGGCATCTGCTCGCCCGGGGGCACGGGTTCGCCGAACCGGCCCGCTCGGACCTGGTCCGGTTGGTGACCGAGCAGGTCGCGGCGGTGGTCACTCCCCCGCCGCCGGCCGGTGTCCCGGACTGGGCCTACCTGGCGGCGGTTCTCGCCGAACGCCGTCGCCGGTCGGCGCAGCGGCTGGCCCGGACCAGGGCGGTGACCGCCACGCTCTGGCCGGAACTCGCCGCGGTGAGTCCGGCGCGGACCAGCGCCCCGCGTCCGGCGGTGCCGGTCCGGGCCGCTGCGCCCGAGTCGGTCGCGCCGGCGCAGCGGGACGGGCCGGACTGGCCGCGCGGCAGCTGGCCGCGGCCGCCCTGGCTGGGCCCGACGTCGGAGCAGCCGGACTGGACCGGGGTACGCCGTCCACCGGTCGCCAGCACGCTGCGCACCGACGACGCATCATCCGACCGGGATCGGCCGGCTGGATCCGCACTGTCGTGAACCGGCTTGCGGCTGGCCAGGTGTGGCAGCATCGGTGCGGTGAAGGCATTCCTCCCGTGGTTGGTCGTCCTTGCCCTGGTGATCCTGCTGAACGCGGTCGGGTTGCGTCCCTTGGCCACCGCGCTGGCGCTCGGCTGGCTGGCGTACTGCATCTGGACCTGGGTGCGACCGGGCAGCCGATCAAAGGATTGACCCCGCCGACACGCCACGAGTCGGTAATTTCCGGATTAGCTTGACAGTCTGACTACTCACTGCAAATCTATGACTACGTCGCGTCACGACGATCGTCACGCTGACGCGCGGGGGAACCAAACCGGGGGGATGCGCGGGGCGGCTGTCGGTGAGCGGAGCGGACGCTCACCCGGCCGCCCCGCGTGCTTGTCCGCGACCAGCTAGCCGGCTAGTCGATCGACGGATCGACCGAGGCGACGAACGCCGTACCAGTGCCGGAGACCACCAGCGGCGTCCCACCCGCCGGCCCCACCGCCGCCTGCCCGGACGGGATCGGAACCGCCGCCACACCATCGTCGACGGTGACCTCACCGGCAACGCAGAGCACCACCCGGGGGCCGTCGACCGGCACCGACGCCTGCCGCACCCCGGCGTCGAGCACAACCCGGTGCAGCGCGAACTCGGCGACCGGCACCGGCCAGGTGACCACCCCGGAAGCGACCGGCCGGGCACGTACCACCGGGTCGTCGAGCACCTCGAAGCGCAACACCCGCAGCAGCTCCGCGACGTCGACATGCTTGGGGGTCAACCCACCGCGCAGCACGTTGTCGCTGGCCGCCATGATCTCCACCCCGGCACCCCGCAGGTATGCGTGCAGGTTGCCGGCCGGCATCCAGATCGCCTCCCCCGGAGCCAGGGTGACCTGGTTGAGCAGCAGCGCCACCAGCACCCCGGGGTCGACCGGATAGTGCCCGGCCAGCCGGCGCAGCAGCGCCGCGTCGGCGGCGTACCGCGTCGGTAACCGGTCGGCCCCGGCCACCGCCGCCGCGACCAGAGCCGGCCGTTGCGGCACCGGCCACCGCAGCAACCGCTCCAACGCCTCCGGCAGCCCGCCCGGTCCGACCCGCAACGCCTTGGTCACCGGCTCCAGCTCGTCGACACCCAACGCCGCCAGCACCTCGGCGGAGAGCTGCGGCGCCCGGAAGCCACAGAGCGCGTCGAACTCGCTGAGCGCCACCAGCAGCTCCGGCTTGTGGTGCGGGTCGACATAGTTGCGCACCGCCGAGGTGGACGGCTGCTTCGACTGCGCGGCGTACCCGGCGCGGGCCTGCGCCGCGTCCGGATGCGCCTGCAACGACAGCGGCGTCTCGGCGGCCAGCACCTTCATCAGGTACGGCAGCCGCCCGTCGAACCGGGTCGCGGTCGTCTCACCCAGCCAGCCCACCGGATCCTGGTCGATCAGCTCCGGCAGCCCGACCAGCGCCCCGCCCCGTCGCACCTGGGACGGCGCGCCGGGGTGGGCACCCAGCCAGAGCTCCGCCTCCGGCCCGGGTGCCGGAGCCGGGCGCCCCTGCAGCTGCGCGATGACGGTCCGCGACCCCCATGCGTAGTCCCGGATCCGGCCGGTCAACAGTTCCACGACGCCCGCCTCAGGTGGTGGAGAGTTCCTTCATCTCGCTCACCGC
The DNA here is from genome assembly GCF_003751085.1 of Micromonospora sp. Llam0. NCBI lineage: Bacteria > Bacillati > Actinomycetota > Actinomycetes > Micromonosporales > Micromonosporaceae > Micromonospora > Micromonospora sp. Llam0. The sequence goes on from NZ_RJJY01000001.1 coordinate 5,251,985, forward strand.
CGGCACCGCCATCGGGTCCAGATGGTGTGCCAGCGCCAGGTAGACGGAGGCGAAGTCGGGGACCGAGATCAGTGAGGCGAGCCGTTCCAGCGCCGAACCGCCCTCCGCGGTGATCACGTCGCACCGCACACCGCGCCGGTCCGCCAGGGTCTGCACCGCCTCGGCCCGGCGCTCCTCGACCACGAATGGTTCGTCGGCGTCGTCCTCCGGGTTCAACCCACCGTCACGCAGCAGCACCAGACGCAACCGGGTCGGCGACTCGGACTTGTCATCGTCGTCGTCCGGGTCGGCGAAAATGTCCCGGGTCGACTCCCCCAGGCCGCCGAAGACCCCGTCGAGCAGCCCAACCCGACCCCGGCCGGCCTCACCGAGCGCCCCGGTGACCACCGGATAGCGGGCGTTCGTCGACAGCGTGTCACCGAACCGACGGGCGGCGACCGACGCCACCGGCGACGAGCCCCAGACGATCGGCACCGAGCCGGCCAGCCCGAGAGCGAGAGCCTTCGCCGGGTTGACGAACGACTCGGCAGCCGGGCGGCACCGCTCGGCGTCGGCGTCCAGCCGGGCCGCCGTCTCCGCCAGATCCGCCTCGTTGACCTTGACCAGCCCCAACGCCCGGGCGGCCAGCAGCACCGGCACGGTCAACGCCCAGAGGCTGGCCCGGGCCGGAGCGCGGCGCGGCACCGGGACGAACGGGGCGCGTACCCCTTCGGCGACCGACTGCAACTGCGAGTCGGGCGGCCCGACGGCGACCAGCCGGGCACCGCGCCGGGCGGCGGCCTGAGCCGCACCCAGCGCCTCCGGGCTGCGCCCCGAAGCGCTGACCGCGATGACCACGTCGGCCGCGCCGACCCAGCCGGGCACCCCGGAGCTGCGGTGCGGGATCACCGGTACGGGACAGCGCGGTCCGGCCACAGTGGCCAGCACGTCACCGGTCCGCCCGGCGGTACCGATACCGGCGATGACCACCGCCCGGGGCCGCCCCTCGTCGCTGAGCATGCCGAGGTTGGCCTCGGCTGCCAGCGCCGCCGACTCGCGCACCTGGGCACCGGCTGACGCGGTGAACCGCAGCATGCCGCCGGGATCGGTCGAGTTGAGCCCGTCCACGTCGTCGAGCAGCGCCTCGTCGGCGACCCGCCGACCCACCACCCCGGACGTGCCGTCGATCGGAACCGCCATCAGCCGGCCTCGCCGGGCCGGCGGGCCTCGTCCAGCAGCAGCACCGGAATCCCGTCCCGTACTTCGAAGATCCGCGAGCACTCCGGACAGGTGAGGGTCGCCGCGTCCGCGTCGTAGGTCAACGGTGTGTGGTGCGTGTCCGGGCAGGCGAGGATCTCCAGCAGCTGCGAATCCAGGGCCATCGGATGGCTCCTTCCACGTGTCTCGCCGGCGAACCCCGTCCCGGGGTGCGCCTCCGGTGAAGATCCTAGCCGCGAACCAGCGCGAGCACCCCGTCGCGCAGCTCGGCCATCCGCTCGGTGGTCGGCGCCTCCACGTTGAGCCGCAGCAACGGCTCGGTGTTCGAGGCACGGATGTTGATCCAGGCACCATCGTCGAAGCGGACGGTCAGCCCGTCCAGCTCGTCGGTGTCGGCGTCGGCGTACGCGGTCCTGATCTCGGCGAGCTTGGCCTGCTGGTCGGTGACCGTCGAGTTGATCTCACCGGAGGCGACGTACCGCTCGAACTCGTGGGCCAGCTCGGACAGCGGCCTGTCCTGCTCACCGAGTGCGGCCAGCATGTGCATCGCGGCCAGCATCCCGGTGTCGGCGAACCAGAAGTCCCGGAAGTAGTAGTGCGCCGAGTGCTCACCGCCGAAGACCGCGTTGGTCCGCGCCATCTCGGCCTTGATGAACGAGTGGCCGACCCGGGAGCGCACCGGCTCGCCGCCGTTCTCCCGGACGATCTCCGGCACCGCGCTAGAGGTGATCAGGTTGTGGATGACCGTCTCACCGGGGTGTTTGGCCAGCTCCCGAGCGGCGACCAGGGCGGTGATCGCCGACGGCGAGACCGGCTCGCCGCGCTCGTCGACGACGAAGCAGCGGTCGGCGTCGCCGTCGAACGCCAACCCCAGGTCGGCGTTGTGTTCCCGGACCGCCTTCTGCAGGTCGACGATGTTCTCCGGGTTGAGCGGGTTCGCCTCGTGGTTCGGGAACGAGCCGTCCAGCTCGAAGTACATCGGCACGATGGTCAGCGGCAGGGCCGGCAGCACCGTGTCACCGAGGACCGCCGGCACGGTGTAGCCGCCCATCCCGTTGCCGGCGTCGACGACCACCTTGAGCGGCCGGATCGCGGACAGGTCGACCAGGGTACGCAGGTGCGCGGCGTAGTCGGCGAGCAGTTCACGCCGCTCGACCTGGTCTCCGCCGGACGGTACCTCGCCGCTGTCGAGCAGGGCCTGGGCCCGGTCCCGGATGTCGGTCAGCCCGGAGTCCTGGCCGATCGGCGCGGCCCCGGCACGGCACATCTTGATGCCGTTGTACTGGGCCGGGTTGTGGCTGGCGGTGAACATCGCACCGGGCAGCTCCAGCGCGCCGGAGGCGTAGTAGAGCAGGTCGGTGGAGGCCAGCCCGGCGTGCAGCACCTCGGCACCGGCGGCGGTGGCCCCGGCGGCGAACGCGTCGGCCAGCGGCGGCGACGACTCACGCATGTCGTGGGCGATGACGATCCGGTCGGCTTTGTCGCCGCGCTCGGCCAGGATCTGCACGAACGCGGTGCCGATGGCCCTGGCCACGGTCTCGTTCAGCTGATCCGGAGTGGTGCCACGGACGTCGTAGGCCTTGACGATTTTGGACAAGTCAGACAAGGTCTCGCTCCTCAGCCGTGCCGATGCCAACACGAGTGAGGGTAACGGAGCAGCGGGCGGCGCCTTCGGCCAAGGCTGACGGTCCATCCTCCGGCAGCACGATGTTCATCCTCCGGCCGGGTACGCCGCTGCCGGGCCGAGCCGCTGGTCAGCGCCGGATCCGGGGCAACAGCATGGTCGCCCCACCGTCCCCAACATCCCCACCAGGACCACCCGTACCGCCGGGAGCCGACCGGGTCGGACGCAACCTGCGGACCAGCAGCACCAGCAGTGCGATGCCGACAGCGACCATGCCGATCCCGGCGGCCATCACCCCGGTGCCGATGCCGGAACCGTCGTCACCGGCCGGCCCGCCGGCGGTGCCGGCCGCAGCCAGCAGGTCCTGGTCCGGCAGTACGGCCGGCGCGTCACTCGGCTCGGCGGCCGCGCTGTCGACCGTCGGTTCCGGGGTCGGTTCCGCGCTCGGCGACGGGGTCGGCGGACCCGGCTGGTAGGTGCCGGCGAGCCGGCCACCGACCCGCTTCGCCCCGGCTTCCCGGCCGAGCAGCACCCCGCCGGCCGTGTACGCCTCACCGACGATGTGCGCGACTCCGGCCGGCGCACCGGCCCGGAACGCCATCCGGTAGCGCACCGAGCGGCTCTTGCCCTTGCACAGTTCGTCCTTTTCCGGCGCGGTGTGCTCGGTCAGCAGCAGCCCGTCGCCGTTGTCCCACAGCGGCACGGTCACCCAGTCGTCGTCGATCCGGGCCTGCACGCCGACCTGGTCGGGAGTGACACCGGGCAGCCGGATCGCCAGCGCGGTACGCACCGCCACGCACCCGTCGGTGCGTTTGGTCACCTTCACGGTCACCCCACCGGCCTTCTCACCGGCCGTGAACTTGCTCGGCAGGCCGATCCGTACCCGTTCGTCCTGGCCGTAGGCGGGGCCTGCGGCGAGCGCCGCTGTGCCGACGGTCAGTGCGAGCACCGTCGCCAGTCGAGCCGCGCCACGCCGTACCGACATCTCCGCCTCGCCTCCCGCGTCGCCGGCACCCGCGCCTCGGACGCCACCGCGCGACAGGCTACCGCGCTTCGGCTACGCGCCCGGACCGCGCAGTACGCCGCCCCGGACATCGGCGACGAACCGCCCGAAGTCCGTCGCGGTAAAGGCGAGCACCGGGCTGGCCGGGTCCTTGGAGTCCCGTACGCCGACGGTCCCGCCGACGACGGCGACCTCGACGCAGCTGCCGTTGCCGCCGCTGTAGCTGCTCTTGCGCCAGCCCGCCCCGGTGAAGTCTGCTGTGGACATGCGGTGCTCCTTGTCAGCGACGCGTCAGGTCAGCCCGTCGGCGACCTCGGCGATGAACGCCCGGGAGTCGTCGCAGCCGAGCGCATCCGCCCGCAGGTCGTCGAAGACAAGGTTATACCGGGCGACGCCGGCCGGCTTCTCCACGTAGAGGTCGCCGGCCTCGTTCTCGACGTAGGCCACGTCGGCGTCGGCGGTCTCTGGGAAGGTCAGCACGGTGAACGGCCCGGTGATGCAGGCTGAGGCACCGCGTGCGAAGGGCAGGACCTGCAGCCGTACGGTCGGCAAAGTGGACAGGTCGACCAGGTGACGCAGCTGTCGGTGCATCAGCTCCGGCCCACCGACCAGCCTGCGCAGCACCGCCTCGTCGAGCACCGCCCACAGTCGCACCGGGTCGGTTTCGCGGCTCAGCACCCGCTGCCGGGCCATCCGTACGCCGACCTTCTCCTCGATGGTCTCGGCGCTGTGGCCGGGCAGGGTCTTGCGGATGACCGTCCGGGCGTACTCCTCGGTCTGCACCAGGCCGGGCAGCACGGACGGCTCGAACCAGCGCAGCTCGGCGGCGTCGTTCTCCAACGCGATCAGCGTGGAGTACTCCCAGGTGAGACGTTCGCTGTACTCCTGCCACCAGCCGGTCTCCTGTGCCTGGCGGGCCAGGGCGACCAGCCGCTGCCGCTCGGGGCCCTCGATGCCGTAGACGTCGAGCAGCTCGTGGACGGTGCCGGGCGAGATCCTGACCCGGGCCGTCTCGATCCGGCTGATCCGGGCGGTCGAGCAGCGCAGCTCGGTGGCGACCTGCTCGGCGAGCAGGCCGGATGTCTCCCGCAGGGCGCGCAACTCGCGACCGAGCTGCCGGCGTCGCACCGTCGGCGGCGATCCGACGACCATCAGGCACCTCCTTGACATTGATGCATGGACGCCAGTCTCGCTTGCCGAAAGCGCGACGTCAGCTACCAGTAGTTCAGATGGTGCAACTCAATGCACTTGCATGACTGGTGACCACAGAACACGATGACATCACCACACGTCACTGCGTACCGAATCGAGGACGACTACGACGAGTTGCCCCACGCGGACGAAGCGGTCGACACAGGCGAAGCGGTCGACGACGTCGTCGGCTGGGCGTTCGCCATGCCGGACGGCAAGGTGCTGATCGCGCACAGCGACGGCAGCCGCGACGGTATGACCTGGTGCAACGACATCGAGTCGGCGAGTCGGTTCTGGGCACCGCTGATCGGTGCCGACCTGCTGGCCGTCGCCTAACCTGCGAGGGGCCAGGTCAGAGGTCGAGTCCGGTGAGGACCATCACCCGGGGATCGGTGTAGTCGTCCATCGCGCTGCGGACCCCTTCGCGGCCGACACCGCTGCCCTTGACCCCGCCGTACGGCATCTGGTCGGCCCGGTACGACGGGACGTCACCAACGATCACCCCGCCGACCTGCAGGACGCGGTGCGCGGTGAACGCGGTCTGCAGGTTGTGGGTGAACACGCCGGCCTGCAGCCCGTACGCCGCTTCGTTGACCGCCGCGAACCCGGCCTCGTCGTTCTCCACCCGGTCCACGACGAGCACCGGGCCGAAGACCTCCTCGGTCAGCACCTTCGCGCCGGCCGGCACCCCGGTCAGCACCGTCGGCGGGTACGTCGCGCCGTCGCGTCGGCCGCCGACCTCGATCGTCGCCCCGGCGGCCACCGCCTCGTCCACCCACGACTCGACGCGCATCGCGGCGTCCTCGCTGATCAGCGGCCCGATGTCGGTGGCGTCGTCGGCCGGGTCACCGGCCCGCAGCGCCTGAACGGCGGCGACGAGCCGGGACAGGAAGCCGTCGTAGAGCCATTCGTGCACGTACACCCGTTGCACCGCGATGCAGCTCTGCCCGGCCTGGTAGTTGGCGAAGGTGGCGATCCGCTGTGCCGCCCGGGTCAGTTCCTCGTCACCGGTCCAGTCCTCGCAGATCACCGCAGCGGCGTTGCCGCCCAGTTCCAGGGTGACGTGCTTGTCCGGCACTGAGCGACGGATCAGCGCGCCGACCGGCCCGGAGCCGGTGAACGACACCACCGGCAGGCGTGGGTCGGCGACCAGGTCGCCGGCCCTGTCGTTCGGCACCGGCAGGACCGAGACCATCCCGGCGGGCAAGCCGGTGGCTGACCCGCTGCCCGGCACGGCGTCCGCTCCGGCCGGCTCGGTTGCCTCGGCGATCAGTTCGCCGAGCAGCAGCGCGGTCAGCGGGGTCGCCGGGGCCGGCTTGACGATGATCGGTGCGCCGACCGCGATCGCCGGGGCGACCTTGTGCGCCACCAGGTTCAGCGGAAAATTGAACGGCGAGATGCCCAGAATCGGGCCGCGCGGCACCCGGCGGACCACCGCGATCCGGCCGGCGGCGGCCGGGTCGGTGTCCAGGCGCTGCAGGTCACCGGAGAACCGCCGGGCCTCCTCCGCTGCCCAGCGGAATGTGGAGACGGCGCGGGCCACCTCGACGCGGGCCCACTTGATCGGTTTGCCGTTCTCGGCGGTGATCAGCCGGGCGATCTCGTCGGCCCGCTGCGCGAGCCGGGCACTGATGTGGTCCAGTGCGCCCGCCCGGCGGTACGCGGGCAGCGCGGCGGCCTGCGGCGCGACCCGGTGCGCGGCGGCGACCGCCTGCTCGATTTGGTCGGGCGTGGCGTAGCTGGTTTGTCCGACGAGCCGACCGTCGTACGGGTGGTGCACGGCCAGTGGCGCGTCACCGTGCGCCGGCTCGCCGGCCAACCAGAACGGCGTACGCGGGGACGGGTCGGGGTGATCCATCCGGCCAGCCTAAAGCCAGTGACCGAGGCACTCGATGGCCTTGACAACGTACAACCGATTGGTTGTATATTGGCGTGGTGATCGAGGAGAGCGCGGACCGGGCGGACGCCATGTTCCACGCGCTCGCCGACCGCACCCGGCGCGACATCCTGCGCCGGGTGCTGGCCGGGGAGCACTCCGTCTCCGCGCTCGCCGCCAAGTACGACATGAGCTTCGCCGCCGTACAGAAACACGTCACCGTGCTGGAGAAGGCCGGTTTACTGACCAAGCGACGCAGTGGTCGCGAGCAGCTGGCCAGCGGCGACGTGCAGGCGGTGCGCTCGGTGGCGGCCATGCTCGCCGAGCTCGAACACATCTGGCGTGGCCGCATCGCACGCATCGACGCGCTGCTCGCAGCCGACCCCGATGGGTCGCAGACGACCCCGACGAAAGGACCGAACAATGCCCGTGACCGACGTCCAGCAGGACCTTGACAACAGGACCCTGACCATCACCGCGGACTTCGCCGCGCCGGTGGAGCGGGTCTGGCAGGTCTACGCCGACCCTCGCCAACTGGAGAAGGTGTGGGGACCGCCGACGTACCCGGCGACCGTGGTCGACCACGACCTCACGCCCGGCGGTCGCGTAACCTATTACATGACCGGCCCGGAGGGCGACAAGCACGCCGGGTACTGGCTGATCACCGCCGTGGACGAGCCGACGAGTTTTTCCTTCGACGACGGCTTCGCGGACATGGACTTCAAGCCACTGTCGGAGATGCCGACCTCTCGAAACACGTACACATTCGCTGAGCACAACGGCGGCACCCGGGCGACCTACGTGGGCAGGTACGAGTCTGCCGAGGCCCTGCAACAGGTGCTGGACATGGGCATGGTGGAGGGCTCCACCTCGGCGATCAACCAGATCGACGAGCTACTCACCCCCGCTCCTTGATCAAAAAGCGCTGCTGCGAGAAGCGCTCCGATTTCAGCATCCACGGCAATTCACCCGGTGGTCTACTTCCACGCTGGACTATCAGTCGGTGTCGTTAGAAGATGAACCTCGTTGAACCCGCTACCACTTCTGGGTATTCGAGGTGATAATCATGAGTGAACTCACGACAGAGCTTCGACGGCTCCGACTGACCCGGCGCATGAACCAGACGCAGCTGGCAAAGGCGCTCCGCGTGTCGAAGTCGCTGATAGCCAGCTTCGAGACCGGTCGACTGGTGCCGAAGGAGGACACCGCGCAGGCGCTCGACGAGGTGCTGAACTCCGGTGACAAGATCCAGCAACTGGCCGAGGAAGCTCGCTCAGACCGCCGACCGTGGCTGCGGTCTTGGGCTGATCATGAACGGCGCGCGGCGTTGCTCCGCTGTTGGGATCTGTCGATCATGCCAGGGCTGCTGCAGCGAGAGCCCTACATGCGTGAGCTGTTCGCATCCGTGCCAGCCAACAAGAGCAAGATCGACGATCTGGTACGGATCCGTCTCGAACGGCAGACGGCGGTGTTCAATCGCGACGAGCCGGTCGAGCTGTCCTGCCTGATCGGTGAAATCGCGCTTCATCAGGGGTCACGCGACGTTCTCAAGGATCAGCTCGGCTACCTGGTCGACGCCAGCCACCAGCCGAACATCCGGATCCGGGTGGTGCCCGACCGTGGCGTGGGTCTCCACCCTGGCCTCGGCGGGCCGCTCTCGCTGGCGACGCTGAGCCTCGATCCACCGACGCGGTTGCCGCTAAATGTTGGTTGAACATTTCTGTATTGGGGTGGTGGGGCGGGCGTGAGGGAGTCGCCGATCACGTGATCGGCTTGCTCCGAGGGTGAGGGTTCGAGGTGGAACGGGGATTGTGGCCTGTGGTCGGGCCGCCTGGTTTCGGCTGGTGGGGTGTGGTCAGCCGGGTGCCGGCTGGACGGCGGTGAACAGGTTGTCGAACGCCGCCTGCCAGGGCCAGTACTCGGGCAGGTGTAGGTGGATGGTGCGGGCCCGGTGGGCGAGGCGGGCCGCGACGGTGATGATCCGGGTCCGGATGGTGGCGGGTCTGGCGGTCGACCAGGTGCCCGCGGCGAGGTGTCCGGCGGCGCGGGTGAGGTTGTGCGTGATCGCGGCGCAGGTCAGCCAGGCGTCGTTGGCGCTGAAGTGTCCGGAGGGCAGGTGGGCGAGGGGCCCGGTGATCAGGTCGGCGTTGACGTGCTCGATGATCGCGTGTTGCCGGTGCTGGGCTTCGGCCTGGACGAGGGTGTACGGGCTGTCGGTGAACACGGCGTGGTACCGGTAGGTCGGCAGGAGTTCGTCCTGGCCGGGGATCTGTTGCGGGTCGTCGCGGCGGACGCGGCGCACGATCAGCCGGGCGGTCGCCTCGTGTCGGGTGCCGGCGAACGCGGTGTACGTGGTTTCGGCGATCTGCGCGTCGGAGATCCACCGGCCGGCGTCTTCGTCCCAGACGGCCTGCGGATAGGTGATGTCGACCCACTGGTCGGCGGCGATGCCGTCGCACGCGGCGCGGATCTTCGGGTCGATGCGGCAGGTGACCGAGAACCGCACGCCACGACGCCGGCAGCCGCTGATCACCGTCTTGGCGTAGAACGCCGAGTCCGCTCGCACCATGATCTCCCCCGAAGCGCCGCATGCCCGGGCGGTCGTGATGGCCTCGGCGATCATGGTGGCGGCGCCCCGGGCCGAGCCGGCGTTACCCGACCGCAGCCTCGTGGCGGCGATCACCGGCGCGGACAGCGGGGTGGACAGCGTCGCGACCAGGGGGTTGTAGCCGCGCAGGTAGACGTTGTAGCCGCCGACCTTGGCGTGGCCGAACCCGATGCCCTGCTTCTGCTTGCCGTACACCCGCCGCAGCATGGAGTCGATGTCCACGAAGCACAGGGTGTCGGCGCCGGTCAGGATCGGTGCCCGGCCGGTCAGACCGATCAGGGTGTCGCGGGCGGCGGCCTGTAACTGCCGTACGTGCCCGTGGGTGAACGTACGCAGGAACGACCCGAGTGTCGACGGCGCGTACACGCCGCCGAACAGCGACCGCATGCCGCCGTGCCGGGCGATGTCGAGGTCGTCGATGCTGTCCGCGCCCGCGAGCATCCCGGCCACGATCGTGGCGACCTTGCCGGCCGGGTTCGCGCCCTTGTCCGTCGGTAGCCTGACCCGGTCTGCGACCGCGTCGTGCAGACCGGCCTGCTCGGCAAGGCGCATCACCGGAACGAGACCGGCACACGACACCAGATTCGGATCGTCGAACGTCGCGCGCACCACCGGCGCGTCCTGGCGTATTCTCACCTGCGAGGTGCCCTCTCGAACCGAGTGATAGAAGCGTCAGAACTCCTATCCTTCCAGTTCAGAGGGCACTTTCTGTAGCCGGGGTCCTGCCGGTCAAACCTTCATCGGTGGATCGAGGCTGAGTGACGGCAGCCGGATCGCGTACCTGGACGACCAGCTACGCGGCAGGATGGCGACCACAACCGCCGACGTCATCGAACTGGAATGGGCGTGGGAGGCGATCAACGATCTCTCGTTATCGACTACCCAGAGCCGAGACCTGATTCTAAGGTTGATTGATGAACACAACTAACCCTTCATGGCGCAAATCCACCAAATCGGGTGGCGTGAGCAACTGTGTCGAGGTGGCCGACAACCTGCCCGGCCGGGTCCTGGTCCGGGACACCAAGGACCGCGACGGCGGCACGCTGACCTTCGACGCCTCCGCTTGGCACTCCTTCGTCGCGTTGGCCAGGCACCACCACTGACCCAGCCACCCACCCCGCCGGACACCGTCGAAGCGCCGGCCCTGCCAGCCAGGGCCGGCGCTTCATCTCGGTCAAGCCGGCCCGGTCCCCCCCGGCGGGGCGAGCCCGCACCCAGCGTCAGGCCGGCCGGTCACACCGATGACACGGACAGAAATCCTAGTTGCGGCAAATCGACCCAAAAGGTCTGGCAGCCTGCTCATCGACAGAGCCGGCGGTATCTTGAGGTGGTAGCCGATCGCCGGTCAGGAGGCGCGGATGACTGTCGAGATGGTCGCGCCGGCTTGGATGCACGAACAGGTCACGGCCGAGCAGTACGCGACGTGGACAGAAGAGCAGTGTGCGGGCATTGAGATCGTGGATGGGATGGTGCTCGTGAGTCCGAGTGCCTCCAAGCGGCACAATCGCCTGGCCAGGCTGCTGGCGAACGCTCTGGATGGTGCCGCCGGGCCGGATTGGAACGCTGACACCGACTTCGATGTTCGGCTCCAGGACGTGCCGCTGAACAACCGTCGTCCCGATGTGACGGTTTACCGGGCGGACACCATCGACGTCACCCCGACCCGCCCCGAGCATGTGCTGCTGGTGGTCGAGGTGGTCTCTCCCGGATCGGAAACGACCGACCGGATCGTCAAGGCTGACCAGTACGCCAGGGTTGGCATCCAGTTCTACTGGCGGGTCGAGCAGGCCGCCACTGGCGCACCGCTGGTCTACACGTACGTTCTTGACCCGGCGACTGGGCGCTACCGCGATGGCGAGATCTTCACCGGCGTCGTAAAACTGACCGCGCCCTTCTCCGTTGAAGTCGATCTCGGCCAACTCTGAACGCCACGCGGCGAGGTCGGGCGGGGTCAGGCGGCTGCCGGGGTGTCGACGTCGCCGACGCGGTCGAACCCCGCCCTGCGGTTGAGGTTGCCACTCAGGCGCGCCGCCCGCTTGCGGCTCAGGACGCGGGAGGCGAACGCGATGGCGCGATCGGACAGACCGCCGGGGAATGAGATCTCTTTGCCACGCGCGAAATCGTCGAGCGACTTCGCCGCGATGCGCTCGGGCGAGACGGCTCTGGTGTGCATCTTTGCGGTGGTCCCGTCGAAGAACCCGGTCGCGACAGGTCCGGGATGCACCGCCATCACCCGTACTGCGGTGTCGTGCAGTTCCTCGGCGAGGGCTTCGGTGAACGACAGCACGAACGCCTTGGTCGCGGCGTAGCTGGCCTGGAACGGCATGGGTTGGAAGCCGGCCACCGAGGACACGTTGATGATGCCGCCGTGGCCACGCTCCAGCATGTGGCCTCCGATGCTGTGCACGAGGCCCATGAGTGCGGTGATGTTGAGCTCGACCGAGTCGACGTTCGGAGCCAACGGGCGGGTCAGGAACGGGCCGACCGCTCCCATGCCTGCGTTGTTGATCAGCAGGTCGATCTCGACACGCTGCTCGGCGAGGGCATCGACGATGGCACGCGGCGCGGCGCGGTCGGACAGATCAGCGGCGAGTACGACGATCTGGGACTGGTGGGTCTGCCGCAGTGTCGCGGCGAGCTTCTCCAGCGCTTCGGTCGAGCGGGCGACGAGGACGAGGGCGGCTCCGCGGGACGCGAGTTCCCGTGCGTACGCCTCCCCAATGCCCTTCGAGGCCCCGGTGATCAGCGCAGTGGTTCCGGCAAACGAGTGCATCAGGACGTACCTCTCCGGGCCACCGGCCCCACCATGTTACTTCGAGCCTCGAAGCATAGGCTACTTCGAGTCTCGAATCAAATGCGGTCGGCCCCGCTAAGCCTCGATCCACCGATGAAGGTTTGACCGGCAGGACCCCGGCTACAGAAAGTGCCCTCTGAACTGGAAGGATAGGAGTTCTGACGCTTCTATCACTCGGTTCGAGAGGGCACCTCGCAGGTGAGAATACGCCAGGACGCGCCGGTGGTGCGCGCGACGTTCGACGATCCGAATCTGGTGTCGTGTGCCGGTCTCGTTCCGGTGATGCGCCTTGCCGAGCAGGCCGGTCTGCACGACGCGGTCGCAGACCGGGTCAGGCTACCGACGGACAAGGGCGCGAACCCGGCCGGCAAGGTCGCCACGATCGTGGCCGGGATGCTCGCGGGCGCGGACAGCATCGACGACCTCGACATCGCCCGGCACGGCGGCATGCGGTCGCTGTTCGGCGGCGTGTACGCGCCGTCGACACTCGGGTCGTTCCTGCGTACGTTCACCCACGGGCACGTACGGCAGTTACAGGCCGCCGCCCGCGACACCCTGATCGGTCTGACCGGCCGGGCACCGATCCTGACCGGCGCCGACACCCTGTGCTTCGTGGACATCGACTCCATGCTGCGGCGGGTGTACGGCAAGCAGAAGCAGGGCATCGGGTTCGGCCACGCCAAGGTCGGCGGCTACAACGTCTACCTGCGCGGCTACAACCCCCTGGTCGCGACGCTGTCCACCCCGCTGTCCGCGCCGGTGATCGCCGCCACGAGGCTGCGGTCGGGTAACGCCGGCTCGGCCCGGGGCGCCGCCACCATGATCGCCGAGGCCATCACGACCGCCCGGGCATGCGGCGCTTCGGGGGAGATCATGGTGCGAGCGGACTCGGCGTTCTACGCCAAGACGGTGATCAGCGGCTGCCGGCGTCGTGGCGTGCGGTTCTCGGTCACCTGCCGCATCGACCCGAAGATCCGCGCCGCGTGCGACGGCATCGCCGCCGACCAGTGGGTCGACATCACCTATCCGCAGGCCGTCTGGGACGAAGACGCCGGCCGGTGGATCTCCGACGCGCAGATCGCCGAAACCACGTACACCGCGTTCGCCGGCACCCGACACGAGGCGACCGCCCGGCTGATCGTGCGCCGCGTCCGCCGCGACGACCCGCAACAGATCCCCGGCCAGGACGAACTCCTGCCGACCTACCGGTACCACGCCGTGTTCACCGACAGCCCGTACACCCTCGTCCAGGCCGAAGCCCAGCACCGGCAACACGCGATCATCGAGCACGTCAACGCCGACCTGATCACCGGGCCCCTCGCCCACCTGCCCTCCGGACACTTCAGCGCCAACGACGCCTGGCTGACCTGCGCCGCGATCACGCACAACCTCACCCGCGCCGCCGGACACCTCGCCGCGGGCACCTGGTCGACCGCCAGACCCGCCACCATCCGGACCCGGATCATCACCGTCGCGGCCCGCCTCGCCCACCGGGCCCGCACCATCCACCTACACCTGCCCGAGTACTGGCCCTGGCAGGCGGCGTTCGACAACCTGTTCACCGCCGTCCAGCCGGCACCCGGCTGACCACACCCCACCAGCCGAAACCAGGCGGCCCGACCACAGGCCACAATCCCCGTTCCACCTCGAACCCTCACCCTCGGAGCAAGCCGATCACGTGATCGGCGACTCCCTCACGCCCGCCCCACCACCCCAATACAGAAATGTTCAACCAACATTTAGCGGCAACCGCGTCGGTGGATCGAGGCTGAGTACCTCGATCGCGTCGCGCATCGCGTACTCCTACGGCTACGACGCCAAAGACCCCTCGGAGCAAGCTTTTATCGAACGCCTGGTGCACCGGTCCTTCATGGCACAGGCGGCCAAGGTGGGGCCGCTGCGCGACACCGCACGAGCGGCCAGCGCTCTGAAGGGACGCGTGAATTGGTCAGCCAAGCTCCGCGCGGACCATCGCCTCGTGATCGCCCTTGAGAAGTTGCTGCAGCATTTGGGTCCGGCTGGTGCCAGGGTCCCAGTTCAAAACGTCGCCAAGGCCGTGCCCGTCGTGGGCGTCCTCATCGGTGCAGGGGTGAATTCCACAGTCCTCGGCGGCGTGGCCGCCGATGCCCAGCGGTACTGCCAAACCCGTTTCCTGTGTGACAAGTATGGACTGCCGATGCCGACCGCACTGGCCACCTATCAGACCGAGACCGACGCCCTGTAAACCGTAGATGAGCTCGAATTGGCAAGACAGCAGAGATCCAAGCACGCCTACAGGACTACTCTAAAGAACTACGCAACCCGGTCCGATCAGTAGCTCGGCACCGCCATCAGAGTCGACTTGCGGTATCGACAGCGCTGGCGAGGATGGCATCGATATCGTCACTGCTAGCCCGACCTTCACCGAGCACATGCATGATAGTTAGGCTCTGGATCTTACCGGCCATCTCAGGATCGAAGTCGGACTCGACATCGGGGTCGAGTGCCGCCTTCACCAGGCGTTCCGCAGCGTTTGCGTCGATCTCGCGCGGATCTACCGGAGCAGCCGCGCGCAACTCGGCAACGAACTGCACGATGTCGGCTTCACTAGCAACCTCCGATAGGCGATGGTTGACGGCGTAGTAGAAGACGATGCCCATCAGGGTGGAGAAGTCACCCCAGCCCTTGGTGTTCAGCTGGGCTTCCAGGCGATCGTTCTCGGCGTAGTCACCCTTCAGCATCGTGCGAAAATATTCGACCAAGTCAGGCTCAATCTTCATAATTTACTTCCCTTCACGGCGTTTCTTGTATTTTTTCCACATTTCGCGACCCACTACGGCAGTGGCACCGGCAGCCATGATCACGGCAGTCACCGGATTGTCCACACTCGGGCGATCAGCAGGGATCGGCTCCGGCGCTACCGTCGTAGCACTCTCCGACCCCGGCTGGATCTTGAACAGGTCGAGAATTTCTTTCCCCGTCTGCATCGTCTTTTCCGCGTTCTGCAGGTGTTCCTCAGCGGAGTCGGCCTTCTGCACGAAGCGACGCGCGAACCGGTCGGCCCTGCTGCCCGCCCCCTCGGCCTCTGCCACAAGACGTTCACCTGAGACATCGATTTTGGGGTCAGACGGAGGCGCCACGCCTGGAGCAATATGGTTGACGTAGTTGACGATATGATCGCAGATATCGTTCAGGATGCCAGCGACCCGATCGGCTTTCGCCCCAGCGATCTGCGCCTCGGCGATAGCGGTCTTGATGGACTGATCGGTGCTTCCGCGAGCAGCTTCCGAGTAGTGCACGGCGGCTTGGTTGGCGTCTGCCTGTGCGCGGTTGGCGGTCACGGCTGCGGCAAGCAGCCGCTCCCGCGCAGCGTAGAGCCGCGCTACGACGTCGCCGAGGGTCCCGGACATCAGAGCTTGGCTACGTAATCGTTCGCGTTCTGGACAGCAGCGCCAAACCGCCGGATCGCCAGCTCAACCTCACGTTCCAACGAGTCCAGCTTCGCCTTTGCCTTCTCGACCTCGTCATGGGCGCTGTCATGCATCGTGGCCCGCGCCAGGGCACCCGCTTCCGCAGCCTCGGCGAGCGCCTGTTCAAGGATCTGACACCCTTGCCGGACTGCTTCGTTGCCCAGCTCGACAGTGCGCTTCACATCGTCAACGCTCATCGACCACCGCTCCGTCGCCCTCCCGGCACCAGCCGAACCTATCGGACACCGGCACCGTCCAACAGGGTCAGACGGTACCGACTCCTACTCGGGGAGGCCGCGGAGCAGGGACAGGGCGGTGCGGTCGGAGCTGAGGGTGGACAGCTCGGTGTCGATGAAGTCGGTGTAGAACTGTGCCGGCGAGCCGGGATAGCCGGGCCGTTCTGCGGCGTACCACTGGTGTAGCCACGGCTCCAGCTCCAGCAGGCCGGCGAGCAGCGGCAGCAGACGGTGCGCCTCCCACGCCTCCTGACTGCGCCGATTCACGTACACCGTGGCCAGCGCCTGCGCCTGCGCCAGGTGGTCCCAGCCGGCCCAGCCGAGCAGCAGGCTGGAGTCGGTGTCACGACCCATTTCCGGGTACGAGATGAAGCGCTCCTTCGGCACGTCGAGCTTGCCGCGTGCCCGCCAGTACGACGGCCGGACGAAGTCCGCCGAGGTGTACTTCGGCGGCACGTCGATCTCGACCGTCTCCCCGGCGTCCTCACGCCGCTGCCTCTCCCAGGTCTGCTCCCACAACACCCGCTTGCGCAGCCCGGACGGCTTGTAGCGCTGCTTCGGCAGAAACGGCACATGCTCGGTCGTGAGCAACTTGTCGAGCGCGACGACCAAGCTCACGCCCTCGTACTCCGGCAGCAGCGCCAACACCTGCTGGAAGTCGGCGTCGCCGGCCACCCGGTCGGCGAGCTGTGCCACCGACAGCGGCTCCGGCGTGCCGCCCCACAGCTCGGGAGCCTCCAGCCGCTCCAGCAGCCAGTCCCGCAGCGCCGCCGCCTGCATCTTGTCCCAGCCATCGGTGGACCAGCGTCGCTTGCACTCCGGACGCTCGATTAGCTGAAGGTGCCGGTTGCCAGCCGTGGCAGCGATCCGTCGTTCGACCAGGTCGCGGTAATCCGCTGGCCAGTCGGGGCTGGGCTTGTCCACCGGTACGGAGTCGTGCCGCACGAACCAGGCCGTCTCCACACCCTGCCGGACCATGGTGATCTCGAACGCCCGCTCGCCGAGGCTCAGCCCTGGCGGGTCCGGATGGGTCAGGTCCTCATCCATCAGCCCGTAGAGCCGGTAGACCTCCCAGTCCAGCTCCTCCTGGAGTGCGATCATCCGCGCGCGGACTAGGTCGTACTCGGCACGCGCCAGGGCCAGCCGCTCCACAGTCGGCACCCCCGACCCGGCCACTGCCGCCGGAGTCAGCTCACCCAACCGCTGCGCCAACGCATCCAGCTCCCGCGCCCGCCCCAACGGATACTCCGCCGGTAACGGAAAGCGCTGGAGCTTTGTAGCATTGAATTGATAGAATCTCTCCCACTCTTGACTCTTAAAACCCTCATTAATACCCTGACTCCCTTTATTGTGACTCACTTGCTTGAGCCAAAAACAGGAAGTCGAGCTGTTAAGCACCCCAAGCAACCGTAGGAAATCTTCCTCGGTTGCACCATCCGGCAACTTGATTACGGGTGCCGTCTGCTTGAAAACCTTCCCACCCCGATCCAAGACGAAATGGTTATGCGTCGCCACCTCGGCATAGGAAATTGACAGCGGCTCCCGAAGGCGATGTAGTGCAACCTGATGCCATTCCCACCACTTTCTACCTTCAACCCGGTACGACGTCTTTGCAAAAGTTCGCCGAGCCCACAGGGTCGTTTTCGCCAGCCATAGGCGCCGATACAAACTTGGGAAGTCCTCGATATTTAGAAGACCATCGAGATCATAGGGGAAATATGAATGATCACTGCTACCAATTATGTAATCTCGGACCACCTCACCAACAACAACCTGACGATGCACCTCTGGCTCGATGCCAAACCGGCACATCACAGAAGCAGCTGCCAGCATTGCCGAATCCGCATTTGTCTGCCCAGTGTAACCAATATGCGAGACATGCTCATCGAGAGTTATCAATATTTGATTCAAGGCCGCAAATGTTTGCGTTGCATCCCCTCCAGCTAGGCTCCAGGGGAACTTGCCAAGTTCGTCACGAGGCAAATTGGCAACAGTTACCCAACTCGACGTCGACCCCTCGCGGTCAATCTGCTCTACGATTGCCTGCCAGACGAGCCCGTCAGCCGGGTTCTCTGGGGCAGACGGCTCCCCCCGCACCCCGAGGACAGCGCGGACGACCGGGAGGCGGCGTCGGGCGTTGGTGCGGCCGATCAGGATGACGGTCGGCGTGCCGTGGCCGGGGATGTAGGCACCAGAGGTGTCGATGACCTCGCTCAGCTCGACCTCGTGGGCGAAGTAGTCCTCGATCAGCTTCTTGCCGAATTCGCGCTTCATGAAGGCATTGCCGGTGATCTGGCCGACGAAGCCGGCGCCCTCGCCGTACTCGTCGGATTTTTTCGCCAGGTCGAAGAAGCGCTTCGCGAAGGGCACCGTCAGCGCGTACTGCCGGTGGCAGACGCTCGGGTAGATGCTGCGGTAGAGCTTGTTGCGGGCCGGGTCGGCGACGGTGATGTAGGGCGGGTTGCCGACGACCACCGTGTACTGGCCGACCTCCAGATACTCGGCGAGCAGTTCGTCGTCTTCGCTCTCGTAGGCGAAGACCTGCTCCCCCTCAAGAGCTGCCAGCAGGTCACCTTGTGCGCGGGAGGCGCGGCCCCACTCCAGCAGGGAGTCGCCGGTGGCGACGCGGACCGGGAAGGCGGGGCAGCGTTCGAGCTTGTGCCACTTGCCGAGCTTGATCGCGGCGACCAGCAGCCGGAAGCGGGCGATGGCGACCGCGAAGGCGTTGATGTCGACGCCGGTGACCTGGCCGAGCGCCCGGTCGACGATGGCCCGGATGTCGGTGGTCGGCTCCCGCTTGCGCCACTCGCGCACCAGCCGGTCGAACGCGCCGAGCAGGAAGTGGCCGGAGCCGCACGTCGGGTCGATCACCTTCATCTCGGGCAGGCCGAACTCGCTCAGCGCCGGCTCGAACGTCCGGTCCAGGATGAACTTCTCGACGAACACCGGGGTCTGCAACAGCGCGTACGTCTTCTTCGCGTGCGTCGACAGCTCCTGGTAGAGGTCACCGAGGAAGCGGGTGTCCAGGGTCGCGCTGCGCAGCGACACCCGGCCCTCCCCCGTACGGAAGAAGTTGCTCAGCCCCTCCGCGGCCGCGCCGGAGATGTCGAACCGCCACACCGGGTTGTGCTTGTCGAAGATCTGCGCCGTCGGGCGCAGCCTGCCCAGGTAGCGGAACGCTTCCCGCAGCCAGTGCCGGTCGTTGTGCAACGAATGCTCGGCCTCGATCAGGTACGCCTGCCGCCGCTGCATGCCCGTCTCGGCCGGGGCCGCCGGGTCGTCACCGCCGATCCACAGCCCGTCGATCAGCTCGTTGTCCTCGCAGAAGCGGACGAAGACACAACCCAGCACCCAGGCCACCGCCGCCTGGTCGAGCACGTCCTCCAGCCACACCTCGAACGCGCCGGCCAGCCGCTCGGCCTTCTTCGCCTTCTCGTACTCCTGCAGCAGCTCGGCCCGCAACGACAGCGACTCCGGCTCCGCGAGCCGCTTACGCAGGTCGTCGACCAGGTGTTTCACCTGCGCCTGCATCGCCTGCTGGAGTCGCCGCCGCGCGTCTTCGTCGAGTTCATCGAGCACGGCTGCGATCCTACGGGCAGGAGGTGATCACAAATGTTCGTGCGTCGCGCCTACCTGCCGACCCGGCCGCTGACCCCGGCCGATCAGGCTCGATGGCCGTACACCATCCCTGCTGTGGCCAGGCTGGCTGATCAGGGCGTCGATTTCCCCACGCCGGTGACTCTGCTCGCCGGTGACAACGGCACCGGCAAATCCACCCTGGTCGAGGCAATCGCGGTCGCCGCCGGGTTTAACCCTGAGGGCGGCGGCACATCCTTCCGGTTCACCACCCGCGCCACCGAATCCCCGCTCGGCGAGCACCTGGTGCTGCAACGTGCCCCCGGCCGCAAGCCCCGCACCGGGTTCTTTCTGCGCGCCGAGTCGTACTACAACGTTGCCACCGAGATCGAGCGCCTCGACGCCGACCCCGACTCCCCACCTCTGCTCGGTGCCTACGGCGGAGTCTCCCCACATGAGCGCTCGCACGGGGAGTCGTTTCTCGACCTGGTCAATCATCGCTTCGGCCCGCAAGGGCTCTACCTGCTTGACGAACCGGAGGCAGCGCTGTCCGTACACGGCTGCCTGGCCCTGCTGCTGCGCATCGCCGACCTGGTCGACCAGGGTAGTCAGTTCATCATCGCCACCCACTCGCCGATCCTGCTGTCCAGCCCTGGCGCGACGATCCTGCAAATCGACGCCGCCGGCACCATCGCCCCGGTTGACTACGACCAGGCCGAACCGGTCGCCCTCACCCGAGCGTTCCTGGCCGACCCGGGCCGGTTCCTGCACCACCTGCTCGCCGATCGTTGACCAAGCGCAGCAGATGCCGGTAGGAGCCGGGCTCAGCGCCCAGCGCCCGCAGCACTGTGCCAACGTGCGCATAGACGGCGCTCTCAGCCGGATGGCCGTCGAGGTCACCTCGGTCGAGCATTCGCCCGGCGATGTACAGCTGGCTGAGCATACCGTCACGGCTGTCCAGCTCAGCGAAATACCGGGCGCGCACCAGCCGCGCGACAGGTGGTGCGGCCAGGCTGTGCAGGTACAGGCTGGCCGCGTCGAACCCGGCCGGAGCCAACCCCCAGCCTTCCCAGTCCAGCACCCAGCAGCCCGGACTGGTCAGCTGCGCCCAGTGCAGGTCCGCGTGCGCGGGCACCCACTGATGTACATCGACCGGCAAGGCCTCATCCCAGATTTGGATCCGGGACGCGAGCCGCTCATTATCCACCGCGACCCGATCCGTCTCGACCTCAGTCAGGAAGGAGAGGGTGCCGCCAAGTCGCATCCACCACATCTCGCTCAGCGCCGGCACCGCAGTCAGCGCCGCAGTCCGGCTGCACGTCGGCTCGTCGACGTGACTCATCAGGTCGGCGCGGAACCGTAGATCGCTCTCCGCGTGCTCCCAACTGCGCCACACCCGGGGCAGCCGCAGCCCGCCCAACTGCTGCGAGGCGGTGGCGTTGCCGTCCCAGAACACCCCGACTTCTCCGTTGACAGGTTCCCCGACCAGCCGCAGCCACCCGTCGTGGCCGTCGTCGTCCACCCGTGCACCGGTCGATCGGTTACGCCATCCGTACCGGAACTCACCCACCAGCTCAACCCGCAGGGCGGCAGCGGCCCGACGCAGCGTCGACGCCAGCCGCCGCCGGTGGTCCTCAGCGTCGTCCTCTGGCCAATGGTCCTCATTCGGTAGCCACCGTGTGTGCTTCACACTGTCAGCATCACCCAGCCACCTCGGTCACCGCGAGCCCACCACGGATGTCCGGAGAGTCAGTGACCTGCCGGGAACGCGGCCGCCTGGAAGGGTTAGGTCCGACCGGTCAGCGGTAGTACGGCCAGCACCGCTTCGCCGGCGCACAGGGGTTGCACGACGGACTACACGAGGGTGAACAGGTCGGCTGGCACCGCGCTGGCGCGCACTGCGGCCCGCACGGCTTCGGCCGCTTCCCGAAGGCCGACCTCAGCTCGGCCCGCACCTGCGCCGTACCCTGGCCGGTCAGGATCGAGGCGAGATTCGCCTCACGGACGTTGCCGACTGGCAGCCAGCGCGAGAACACGCACGGCCAGACCGCACCGTCGGCGCCGACCGCCAACACACCCGACGCACAGTTGCCGCACAACTGCTCTACACCCAAGGCGTCGCCGCCTACCCCACGGCCCACCTGCCGGAGCCGGTCCACACCCACCTCTGTCGCACCCAGACCACGCAACTCGGCAACCGCAGCCTCCACGCGCTGGCCACCGCCCAGGTCGACCACACCTACCCGCAGTGGAATCGACCGGCGCACCGCCTCACCGATGTTGGCCCGAGTACGAGCGTGCGAGCCGGCCCGACCGGTGACCGCAGCGTGCTGCCCGGCCTGATCGGAGTAGTACGAGCAGGCCAACCGCACCCCCTGCTGGGCGAACAGCTCCCACATGGCCGGCGTGACATACACGAGGTTGGAGAACACCTCCACCTCCAAGCCGGCGGCCAGGGCATGCCTGAGTAGATCTGGAAGATCTGGATGCAGAGTCGGTTCCCCACCGATGAACTGCACCATCTCGACGCCCAGCTCCACCGCCTGGTCGATCACCCGCCGCCAGTCCACTGCAGTCATTGAACCGTGCCCGCCGGACGGACCGCTGGCGGCGTAACAATGCCGGCACTCCAACTGGCACCTACCGGTGATCTCCAGCCACACGAACGACAGATCCACCATCCCAGGCCCGCCCCTCTCGAAGGAACGTCAACCCGGAGTATCGCAACAACCACCCAAGATGTTCATCAATTTCCACCGAGAGATGCCCCAGTCGAAAATTCGGCTGCGGGGTCACTCGTCGTGCTCGGTGTCGTTGTCGGCCACGCCGGTCATGTCCGGCCCGAGCGTCACGCCCAGCCCTTTCGCGAACGCCCGCAGCCGCTCCTGCAACACCTCGGCCCGCAGCGCCAGGAACCCCTCGTGGTCGCCGGCCAGCAGCTTGAGAAAGGCCCGCTCGTTGATGCAGTGGCTGGCCAGCAGCCTCGTCACGTGCTCCCGGCTGATGGTGCGCTCCAACTGGCCTTCCCGCAGCTCCTTGAACACCCCCAGCGGGTTGTCCCCCGGGCTGGTCGGCAGGATGATCCGGTTGGCCGCCGTCGAATGGCCGGGCACGATCGCCCGGTACGCCTGCGGCACCCCGCCGGCCAGCCGCTTCACCACGTCGAACTCCTGCCCGAGCGCGTCCCGGCGGACCGGGAACTCGTGCGCCTCCCACGCCACGTACGCCAGAGTCCGGGCGCTGTTCAGGTTGAACGGCTCCGGCATCGGCTGCACCGCGCCGACGTCCAGCTTCAGGGTCGGGGTCGCGCCGGAGGCGAACGCCTTCATCTCCGCCAAGCCCTCACGGATCCGGGTCGAGTTGGCACCCGCGAACGACCCCGCCCACGACGTCACCCAGAACCACTTCTCCAGCTCCAACCGCTGGTTACCGGTCGGCTCCGGCCGCTGGTGGAAGAAATAGGTCAACAACACCAACTGATGCGAGTACGGCAACAGCGCCGCCAACGGCAACCCTGCCGCCCGCAGCAGCTCCACCGCCTTGTGCACTGCGGCATCGGTGGCCGGCACCGCATCAACCAGCCGGTTCTGGACCCGGTCGGCAAGCTTCTCCCACCGTGGGCTCATCACATCCGGCTCGTCGGCGATCGCCAGCACAGACCGGAACAACGCCATCCGGGGCAGCTCCCCGAACCCGGTCGCCGCCACCGACTCCGAGATCGCCTTGAGTCGCTCGCTGAGCGGCCGTTGGTACTCCCGGTGGGTCAGCGCGGAAACGACCTGGTCCGCCTCCATCCGCACACCGCGCCGGTTCAGCCGAGTATAGACCTCGACCGCCTCCCGCAGGTGCGCGCCGCGCAACCTGACCAGCGGGATCCGGAAGCTGCGGATCCGCTGCGCCACCCGCTCCGCCTCGTCGACCAGCCGGTCCAGCCGCTCGCCAGGGCCGACCGTGAGCTCCAGATGCCGGGCGAACCGGAGGAAGTCCGCCGTAGAGTTCACCGACCGCATCGGCAGAAAATGCACCGGTACGCGAGCCGGCGGCGAGCCCTGCGCCCGGTGGTGCCGATAGCGCTCGGTGTCGGACTTCGGCTCCAGGTCCCGGTAGATCCGCCACTTCCACTCGGTCTGGTCATTAGGGCTCGGCGGACGGCCCTGCCGGCGCAGCACCCCGAACAGGGTGGAGAGTCGCTGATGCCCGTCCAGCACGTACGCCACCGGCAGCCCCGATGGTGCCGGTTTCACCGGTACCTCGCCGACGTGATCCAGCGACGCCACGTCGTCGGTGGTCTCCCACAGCAGCAGATACCCGATCGGGTAGCCCCGCTCGATGCTGTCGAATAGATCCAGCATCTGCTCCGGCCGCCACACGAACGGCCGCTGGAACGCCGGCACCCGGATCCGGCCGGTGGCGATGCCGTGCAGCACGTCGCTCAGCATCGTCACGACAGGTTCGAGCTCGCCGTCACCCCGGTCGCTGAGCATGCTCATCAGTGTCCTACAGGATCTCGTGGATCATCGTGAGGATCTGCCGCAGTTCGGCCACCACATCCGGCCCCAGCTCATGGAAGTCGTCCTCGTTCAGGTCCAGCGGCCGGTCCCACAAGCTCGGCATGCTTCCCCTCCTACCGACGAACGTATGTTTGAGGTGTAAGTAGCCGCGCTGCCGGGGAATGGTAGCCCGGATCTGCCGAACGGCCCCCGGCTTGCCGGGGAAGACCGCCTCCCAGACCCGGAACGGCACGTAGTTCTCCATCATCCGCCAGGTCAGGACGTGCACGTGCCGGGCACCAGCGCGACGGGCTTCCTCCGCCTTCTGCTCGTTCGGGCTCGGTACGTCGTGGCTGGTCCGGTCGCTGTCGAACAGGACGGCTACCCGAATCACCACCGCGAACTCGCCGCACTCGTCTGCGGTGAGCTTCGGCATCTGCCCGGTGCCACCGCCGTTGCAGAACTTCAACCATGCTCGGCGGGGATGCAGGGCGTAGCTCAACCGCTCATCGCGCAGTGCCTCGGCGACCGCCCGGATGAAGCCGCCGTCGCCGAGGCGGTTCTCCACCACCAGTACGGCCGGCTTCTGCAGATCCTCAACGATGTCCTCCAGGCGCTCAGCGGTGACCGGCTGCTCGCGACCGTTACGAGGCCGCGGGTTTGCCGACTCCTCCAGTGCCTTGGCCGCCCACTCCTCCAGGATTGTCTGCTGCAGATTCAGGTCCCGGACGAAGTCGTCGACCAGCAGGGCCTCCTGCGGCGTGGGATGCCACTCGTGCCGTTCCTTGGCGATCATCTTGAGCAGCGCGATCAGCGAGGTGCGCTCGCCTGCCGTGAGCACTGCAGGTTCAATGTCAAGAAGCATCTCCCCTCCGCTCCGCCTGGGCACGGGCGAGCGCGCGGACCTCGTGGTAGTCCTGGGAGAAGTAGCCCGGCGGCCAACTGTCGTCGAGGTTGCCGAGGCTGTCCAGCGGGATGCGACGGGCGGACGAAACCCCGTTGTACTGCTCCACCACGTAGATGGCGACCATCTCCGGGCCGTAGTCGTTGTCCATCTCGGCGATCCGGCGCCGCAGTCGCAGCAGCAACGTCTCACTGTGCGTCTCGATCAAGAACTGGGTCCCGGTGTCCTTGGCAACCGCCAGATAGAGCTCGGCCAGCTCTGCATGGGCGTACGGATGGAGGTGCGCCTCCGGCTCCTCGATGATCTGCAACGGCGGGTCCGCCGCTCCATTCTCAAGCTCGTCGATCGCACACTGTGCCAGGATCGGCAGTACCTGGGCCAGGCCACTGCCTGCGTCAGCAAGGTTGATCTTCGCCTTGGATCCGTCCCGGACCAGCACTGTCGACCAGAGTGGCCCGGCCTCAGTCTCCGCAAGCCGCCAGCCGGGCACGATCTCGCTCAGCTTTGTGTTGATCTCTGCCAGCAGTCGGCCGTCCGCCCGCCGCTGGCTGTCGGCCAGCAGACCGGCCAGCCCTTCGCCCCTGATACCGAGCCCGGCCGGCGTGCCGATCGGCATCCGGTGCTGGCGGGCCACCCGTTCCCGGTACGGCCCCAGATAGCGGATCGGACCAGGGCGCAACTGACGTAACAGGTCATCAAGCTCCGGCAGCTCACCGGGAGCCGGCAGCAGACCCGCGAAACGCACCGATCTCGTCCGGGTCGGCTGGCCCGTAACGCGGATCTCGTATTCGATCGTGTCGCCGTACTCGGGATCGATCTGCGCCGACGCTGAGATCGGGTCAATGTCCCGGGAGTCCAGCATCGGGTCCATAAACGAGGACGCCACCAGCTCGATCGTGCCGACCGGGTCGGTGCTGTCGTCGGTGTCGATCCGCAGGGCCGCCACGATGGCGCTACGCTGATTGTCGATGTACTCCAGGTCGGCCCGGAGCGTGTACGGCACCGGACCATCGAGGGTCAGGCCGATGGTAAGTGGCTGGATGGTGCGCTGGTCGTGGTAGAACTCGCGCAGGTCGTCAACCGCGTCCGGGCCGAGGCGTTCGAGGTCCAGTGGGGACGGTGAGGTGGTGTCGAAACCGGTGGCGATCACCAACGGCGCACGGGTCAGGGCACTCTTGCCGGAGTTGTTCTTGCCGAGCACCACCGTGATCGGTGCCAGCTCGATCTCCTGCCGGTTACGGAACCCTCGGTAGTTCTCCAGAAGCAGCCGTCGGATGGGCATGGTGGATAGTCCTACCAGATGTGGCGGTCAGCCAACGACCCGGAACCCACAGCGACTGACTCGCCGGTGACGTCAACGGCAACTGGTAACCATCCAACATGGCCGGCTCCGGTTTGCGGGCCGGCACCAGCAGCAGCCGCGCCGCCGGCCGGGGCCGGGTCAGATCCGCCAACTCCGCCAGCAGCTCCACCTGGCCGTACCGGGCCAGCGGCGCCGCCTCGGTCAACAGCACCGGCGCGTCCGTGGCCAGCGCCGCCCGCAGCGCCGGCACCACCTCGTGCCGGACCAGATCCACCAGGCTACGGAAGTTCGCGTCGGTGGCCGAGCCGGAGTCCGCCGCCACCAGCGCCTGCCACGGGTAGCCGAGCGCCCGCAGCCGGTCCAGCAGAATCCCGGTCACGTCCACCTCGGTCAGCGCCAGCCGGGTCAGCAGCTCCCGCCGGGCCACGGCCAGCTCCCGCAACGGCGTCAGCACCGCCAGGAACGCCCGCCGGTCGATCGCCCCGGCCAGCTTCGCCGCCACCTCATCGGCCTGCCACAGCGGCGGGGCGAACCCGCCGGTGACCGTGGCACCCCGGGTGCCGCTGAGCACCGACGGCAGCGCCGGCGGCGCGTACACCCGCTGCTCGGGATCCCAGTCAAGCCCGGCAATGTTCAAGACCAGTTTGTCGAGCTCCGGCCGGCCCGGCAGCTGCTGCGCGCGTGGGAAACGGGCCCGTACCCGGCCGATGATCTCGTCCTCGCGCAGCCGCTGCCCGGCGATGCTGCCAGCGGCCAACCGCAACGCCCGCTCGGCCGGCAGGTCCACCGGGTAGAGCTGGCCCTGCCCGTTGACGTCGGCCCGGCCGTTACTGCCGGCGGCCGCCAGCTGCAGCAGCCGCAGCTCCGGCACCACCGGCATCGTCGGCGGCGGCGGGACCGCAGCCAGCTCCGCCACCGCCCGCTGCCGGGTCGGCAGCGGATCGGCCACCGCCAACTCGGTTGCGCGGCTGCCGAGCGCCACCACGTACGACAGCAGGTCGGCGGCGGTGGTCGTCGCCGCCGGATCCACCGGCTCCCGGCCCACCAGCACCGTCGACGAGGCACGGAACCGCTGGATCGCCAACCGGGCGTCCCCGCCGGTGGCCAGCTCCGTCTCCACCGCCGCCCGGACCAGGCCGACCGCCTGAGCGGTGCGCTTCGGCTCCGACGTGAACGAGCCGTGCGTGGCGATCAACGCATCGGCCAGCTCCGCGGCCGACATCACCGACCCCCGGCTCTCCACCAGGGCGACGATCTCGTCGCGTACCGCCGACACGAGCTCGTTGCCCGACCAGACCTGCACCTGCTTGCGCAACAGGGTCGAAATCTGCGGCTGGGTCTGGCCGGTCCGGCGCGCCACCTCCCCCTGGGTCGGCCAGTGCACCCACGTGTCGTCGCCCGGTGCCGGCTCCTGGCCCAGCAGCACCGCCAACGTCGTCCGACGCTTGCTCGTGCGGCCCGTCTCCGCCGGCAGCAGCGCGGCGCAGAGCGTCTCCATGCCCCGCGTCGCCACCCCGGCGGCCTGCTGGCCGTCGCCGCCCTTTTCCGCCCCATCGACATCGCCGACGCCGTCTGCC
Organism: Micromonospora sp. Llam0; assembly: GCF_003751085.1. NCBI lineage: Bacteria > Bacillati > Actinomycetota > Actinomycetes > Micromonosporales > Micromonosporaceae > Micromonospora > Micromonospora sp. Llam0. Next base: position 5,279,813 of record NZ_RJJY01000001.1, read on the forward strand.
GGGTCGGCCGCCAGCAGCGGGCGCAGCGACCGGGCGTACGACAGGATCTCCTTGCGGGTCGCGTCCGGCACACCCTGCGCGGTGACCAGCCTGGCCGGTTTGGCCTGGAGCAGATCCCGCACGGTGACCAACCCGAGCCGGCGCACCGCCGAGCGGGCCCGCTCCGTCAGCGGCGACTGCTCCAACACGGTGTCCAGGCTTGCCACTGACACCGCCGCCGGCGACGCCAGCCCGCCGCCGGCCACCGGCACCTTACGGAAGATGTCCCGCCAGGCGTCGAGCATCTCCTCGGCGGTGTCGAACCGGTCGGCCGTCTCCCGGGCCAACGCCCGGCCGAAGAAGTCGACCAGCCGGTCCGCGACCGCTGGCTCGAACATCGCCGGATCCAGGGTCACCTCGTCGCTGACCGCCGCCGGATTGGCCCCACCCCACTCCGGCAGCGACCCCGTCGCCATCTCGAACAACGTCACTGCGGCGGCGAACCGCTCCGCCGCCCGGTCGTAGCGCAGCCGCTTCGGCGGACCCAGGAACGGATCCAGGTAGCCGGCGGTGCCGGCGCTCAGCTGGTCCGTCGGGGTCGCGGAGAGCGAAAAGTCGAAAACGCACAGATGCGGCTGCCGGTCCTTGGAATTCAGCGGTCGGGCCGCAAGGTTCGCCGGCTTCAGATCCCGGTGCCAGATCCCCACCTCGTCGAGGTAGACGACGATCTCCAGCAGGTCCCGGCCGTACCGCTCCAGCAGATCCAGCGTCAGCCGGCCGCCCTGCAGCTCCTCGGCGAGGGTCCGCTCCCCCGCGCTCTCCATCAGCAGCGCCGTCCGGCCACCGACCGTGATCGGCCCCTGCACCAACGCGGCCACCCGCCGGTCCCGCAGCTTGCCCAGCGTCTCCGCCTCCACCGCCAGCCGGGCGGCGTGCTGCTCGTCGCGGGCCACCTTCAACACCAGCCGCCGGCCGTCCTTGCCGTCGACCGCCGGCTCGCTGACCAGCAGCGCCAGCGCCGTCGAACCGGCACCCAGGCGGCTCTGCACGGTGTAACCGATGTCGAGGACGTCGCCCTTGCGGGCAACGAGCGAATCGACCACCGGCTCCGGCTCCGGTGCCGTCAGCTCATCCCACACCTGCTCCAGGCGGGACCGGAACGCGGCGACACTCGGCGACCGGCGCGTCGGATCCCCCCGGGTCGCGTCGTAGACGGCGTCGACCAACGCCGCCGGCATGCCGTCGACCGCCGCCGCCAGGTTCACCCCACTGTCGCGTACGGCCGTCGCCAGCTCCTCGGCGCTGCCCGCCGGCGGCTGACCGGCGAAGATCCGGTAGCCGACCACGCCGAGCGCGAAAATGTCCAACTGGTGGCCGGGCGGACGGCCCTGCATCGCCGCTTCCGGCGCCTGGTAGCGCCGTACCTCGTCGTCGTGCAGCAACGTCAGACTGCCCGGGTCCGTCGACGAACCACCGGTACGGGTCAACCGGGTGTCTGCCAGCCGGCCACCGGTCTGCCAGTTCGTCACCACCAGCTGCGGACGCGACGAATCCGGATCACATACGTACACCGCGCCCGGATGCAGCGCCCGGTGCGCCAGCCGACGCGAATGCGCGTAGTCGACGATTTCCGCCAGGTCACCCAGCAGGTGCAGCCGCTGCGCCAACGTCAGCCGGTCACCCCGCTCCACCAGATGCTGGTCCAGGCGTACCCACTGCTGCTGATGGTCGAAGATCAGCGCCGGGCCCAGCGGATGATCGACCAGGTCGTGCGCCTGGGCGATCCCCGGGTGGTGGATGCCCTGCAGCAGCCGGAACTCCCGCTCGGCGGCGGCCCGGATCGCCGGGATCTCCTCCTCCGGAGCCCGGCTGGTCAGATAGAACCGCACCCGGCGCAGCAGCGCGGTGTCCATCACGTGCCCGGCGATGAAATCCTGCCAGCCGACGCCCTCAGCGAACGGACGCGGATGCATCAGCAGCTGCCCCACCTTGCGGTCGGCCACCGACGGGCGGATCTTCGCCCCCTTGACCAGAGCGACGATCTCCCGCCCCCGGGCCTCGTCGACCAGGTGGGCCGGGTTACGCGGCGCGGCCGTCAGCATCTCCCGCAGGCTCGGCAGACCCGATTCGGGCGCATCGTGCAGGCCGTACACATGCTGGCGGCCGATCGCATCCAGCTGCGACCGCATCGACCGGGCGTGCAGGAACACCGCCGCCCCGATGAACGGCGTACGGACCGGCTCGGCGGGCGGCTGACCGGCCGGCCGGCGCCGCTGACCCGCCTGCTTGCGCTGCTGCTCGGTCTGCCTGCGCTGCTGCTGCCGGGCGTAGTGGTCGATCAGGCTCGCCAGCCGCTTCGCCTTACGGTTGGCCAGGATCGTCGGATTGTCCTGCGGGATCAGCCTGGACGTCTTCGTCGCCCGGTGCACCCACTGGCTGCCGTCGCCGTACAGCTCACCCAGCCAGTGCTTGAGCTCCACGACGTACAGCCCGCTGGGGGTGAGCACCAGCGCGTCGACCTCGTTGATCGAGCCGTCGGACGCGACGAACTCGATGTTGGCCCAGACGTGGTACGGGTCGACATCCGGCAGGTACGAGGCCAGCTCCCGCAGGCCCTCCCGCTCCCACTCGTACCCACTGGGGTTGATCTGCTCCCACCTCGGCGAGTCCTGGCGCACCGACCGACGGTAGCAACGATCCGCCCGTACGCCGATCGCCCGTCCGGCCGGCACTCGACTCACACAGTGTCCGATGATGATCGTGGTGTTCTTGTAGATTCCCGGTATGGCATCCACGAATGACAGCGTGGCCTGGCAGGTCAGGCTGTCGGAGCGGCTCTTTCGCCTCAAGGAGTCCCTCGCGCGGGATGAAGGGCTGGAGCTGGACTTCTCGCCGGAATCCTTAGCCGGGCTGGAAGCGTTTCTGACCTCCTCGTACGAAGACACGGAAGACGTGCGCACCGACGAGGATGGTGAGTGGATCGCCGAGGGGGCCGCAGCCTATGTCGGTGAGTTGCTGCTGCGATCGGCCGGTGGCCACTGGGGGGAGGAGAAGGATCCGGCACCGTGGAACGTTCCGCCGATCCACGCCGACCAGGCCTTGGCGCTGCCACCTCTGGCTCCGCTGGGCTTGGTGCTGGCAGCGGTAGGCGGCGAGGGCGTGCTGCGGCGGCAGTACGCCGAGTGGACCGAGGCGGTGCGGGCCTATCAGGCCGGCCATCCGTCCTGGTCGCCGGCAAAACGGTGGACACCGGTCGTCGACCCGGTGCCGGTCGAGCAGTCCGAGCACGAATACCTGGCAAATTGGCTGGCCACGCAGGAACGAGCATTCCCCGGCTGGGTTCAGCAGTACGGCATGGGCATCACATGGGACTTCTCGCGTGCGTCTCTGGAGGCACTGGGCACGCTACTCCTGACGTGTGATGTGACGAACGCCGACTTCTTGAACGTAGCCGCCTGGTACGCCGGGGAGACGATGCGACGAGTGCGCGGCGGTGTCTGGAAATACCGGCACGGCGATCCGGATGCCAGCCCGTACCTTGGCCAGCCCTACCTCCGACAGCGGTCCGAAGACGGCGCCTTCGGGCGGCCCGTTCTGGCGATCAAGATAAGCCTGCGGCAGAACGACTTCAGCCATCTCCTGCGGCAGTACGACGCATACGTCTCCTAACACATCGATTGACACAATCGTCAAGTCTGAGAAACTAGACACAAGATTCGCCGACCGAGGGGCCGATCATGGTTCGTCTTCGTCCAACGTGCCGTGCGCTTGCCCTGTTGGTCGTGCTGTGCACGATGCTGCAACTAACCATCGGGATGTCGCCGGCGCTGGCCGGCCCGACGCCGATGTCCACCGCCGCGCCCAGCAAATGGAACGACCCGCTACCAGGCTACGGCCTCGACGATCCGCCGCTCGTCGGGCCATTGGAGGCGTTCAGCTACATCGCTTCCCCACACCTACTTATGTGGGCCGACCTTGATCCACCGACCGAGGACGAACTGCTCGGCTTGAAGCCCCGCGAGGAGTACCTATACGGCACCGTCTACCGCATGTTTGCGGAGTGGGACGAAAAGTACGGCGAGGCGATGGCCGGCAGGCCCGCCGCCGAGGTCAAAGCGAAATGGCGGACGTTCGTCAGGCGGCACGTGGCCGGCGTTGACAGCAACAGCCGGGGCGTCGCCTATGCCGAGTGGCTGTGGGGCAAGCTCGGCATCGCCGGCTCGCCGCAGTGGATATTCGATCAGCGGGTCCACCCTGACATCCCGGTCGAGCCCGACGCGTACCCGGCCAGCGACGCCATAAAGCGAATATACGAGGCCAAGGACACCCAGAGACTGAGCAAGCGCGCGCAGAATCAGCTCGGCGGATACGTCAAACTCGTAGACGCCACAGGCAACCAAGTATTTTACATCTCCCGCATCAAGCCGATCAAGAGCACGCTGAATCTGATAAGGGCAGCGAACGAGGAGACGAAGATCAACAAGGCCCGCGCGGCGGCGGGATTAGAGCCGGTTCCGGCCATCGTCGTCCGCCTCTATCCGGCGATCCCGCAGCCCGTCGCGCGGCCCGACCCGGACCACGTGACGGCGCTGGCTCGCCGAGGCATCGATGCTGCGGTCTCTGTTCCACCGACGGGCGGCGATGGAATCATGATGGCACCGGGTGCGGGCCAGCACCCTGTCGACGGCGCGCTGGGCGACGCAATCACCCACTCGCCAGACTCTCCAGAGGAGGCCGCATTCAGCCAGGAGGTAACTAACGGGCTCGGCATCGACCTAGGCAACGAGGACTTAGGCGCGGACGCGGTCGGCGGCGTTGACTTCGCCACTCTCGAACTGCGCTACGTCTCCGACACCTACCACGGCGGCTCCGGCTTGGCGTACGCGTTCAGCGCCGAGCCCACGCCGGAGAACAGCCCCTCCTACGGCGGGCAGCGCGCCGCGCTGCTGGCCTCCGACGCGTTCTTCGTTTGGATGGCGCTCCCGACCAGTGCGTTCACGGTCAACCTCAATCCGGACGAACCTGAGCGAATTATGGACACGCAGTTCAGCAAGACCGACGCTGGTCGGGTCCTGCTAGAAGCCGACCTTCAGATGAAGAAGACCGTCGCCAAGCTCATTCATCCTGAGTCCCCGACAGGGAAACCCTTCTGGACGGGCCTAGACGGCGAAAAGTGTGTGTCGATGCGGCAATGGATCGTGCCGGCACCGGCTGTGGTCCACGAAGACCAGAACCAGCTCTACATCATCGACGCACCGCTGTCGGTCAAGATGGAGACCGAAGTCGTCAACTCGGTCGGGGTTGGCGGTATGGATCCTGGCTGCCCGGGTCAGACCGAGGCGGACACCAAACGCAACGAGACTCTGTTTCGCGCGCTGATCCTGCCTCAGGTCGAGGAGGCGGTGAACAACGCACCGGAGTACGCCGACCTGCGCCGAGTCTACGTCAGCCGAGTCGCCGCCGAGTGGTACCGCGAACGCAGCGCCACCAAGCGCACCGCGTACTCCGATCTGATCGACCAAGGCAACGTCGACGACTGGACCGCCCGCGAGCCGTGGAGCCCAATCGAGGTCTGGCAGCGCTACGTCAGGTCCTACACCGACGGCGAGTTCACGTTCGAACAGCGAACCGAGCGCGGTGACGTCATCGAGATCGCAACCTACGTCTACGGCGGCGTTGACTTGACTGATATCCCCCGCTCCCGGCTCAGCGGCGACGCATTCGCCCAGCAGCGGCCCGAACTGCCCTCAGCCGTCGGCCAGGCCCCCTACACTCCGGTCATCGAGGAAGAAGAGAACTTGGTCTGGCTCGGCGGCCAGACCACCGCCCGCCCACTGACCGAATTGCAGGTGGTCCGACGCAGCCCCACCTCGGCTCCGGCATTCTGGATACTGACCACGTCACCGTTCCTGCTGTGGATAATTGGCGGCGCACTCCTACTCGTTCGACGACGGGTGCGGGCATCATGACCCGTACCCAGTTATCCACTCCCCGCCCGGCGGTGGTCTTCGCGGCCGCCTTTCTGCTAGCCGGCATCGTCGCCGCGCAGATTTCCTCGGCAGCTGGAAGCATCTATGCCATCCCGTACGCGTCGCGTTTCTACAGCGACCAGGCAGGCGATGAATCGGGGGGACAGCTCGCCGTCGTCGGCCTGGTGTTGCTGGCTGCCCTGTCATTGCTGACCGCTGTGATCTACGCCGTCCTCGCCCTACTGACAGCTCGCGGTCTGAACGCGGCGCGCGTGCTCACTTTAGTCATGATCAGCCTCTCTGTCATCCTGTGCATGGCGACCCTCATCCTTACCCCGTACCAGTCTCTTGACTGGTACCGCCGGCTCTCCCTCATCACGACATGGGTGACGTTCGTGTTCGCGATCGCGTCGGGGCTGCTGGTGGCTCTGCCTCGTGCGCAGGCGTACTTCCGCCCCGACCGACGGCCTCTCCAACCATTCACTCCCCTGACGCGGCAGCCACAGTCCTCATACCCGCCGCCACTGACCGCACCCCCGGTTGTGCCGCACCCCGGCGCAGCCCAGACAAGACAGGAAGTGGTGTCCGAGGTAGCCGAACCCGGAAGACACCAAACCGCTCCACTTCCCATCCATCCGCCGATAGCCATCGTTACCAAGAGAAATAAAAGTTAGCGGACTCAAGAAACCCTATTCGGTGATGTAGCGTAGGCTCGGGTCAGCGAAGAATGCGCGCACGATCTGCGGGGTTTCCTGGAGGCGCTGCAGAGCATTTTCCGCCGCGCCCATCAGTTCGCCGAGGCTGCGCACCACCTTCTTTCCGATTTGGTCATGCTTGACGTTCTTCCACACCCACTCATCGGGGTTGAGCTCCGGCGAGTACGGCGGAAGGATAAAGAGGCGCAGTCGATTGCCCACTTCCTCAGAGGCAAGGAACGTAGCCACCTTTTTCGCCGTATGGGCACTGGAGCCATCGACAACGAGGAAAATCTTCCCGGACACGTCGTGCAACAACTGCTTTAGGAACTCGATGAACTTGGCTGCGGTCATGCTGCCGCCGAACAGAGAGAAGTGGATCGCACCCTTGCTGCTGATCGCTGAGATCATGTTTACTGACAATCGCTTACCAGTGCCGATTACGACCGGGGTTTTTCCGACAGGAGCCCAAGTGGTTCCGGAATGGTAGTCAGTTCGTACACCGGACTCGTCTCCCCAGTAGATCACTGCGTCCTGAGCTGCGGCTTCTTCCTTGATCGCGGGGTACGTCTCCTCCTTCCAGCGGCGCACTAGATCTGGGTTCTGCTCGTAGGCGCGCACTAGCGGGCGCTGGGGAGACATTCCCATTCGGTGTAGCAGCCGCCCAACCGAGGGAAGGGATAGCGACACACCGAATTCTCGCTCTATAAGGTCGGCCACGATCTTGCGGGTCCACAGCCCAAAGTCAAACTCCAGCTGTTGCGGGTTCTTCTTCAGAAGAGCATACAGTCGCGCTTCTTGAATTCCCGAGAGTTTCGGTGGTCTACCTGTCCCCGATCTCACGGCCAAGGCTTCGGGCCCGCGATCACGGTAAGCTGCAATCCATCCGAACACCGTAGACCGGCCACAGTCCAGCGCCGCCGCTATCTGCGCAACGCTCGCTCCGTTCTCGGCCATACGCAAAGCGATCTGCCGAGTCTGTTCCAGCTCAGCCCTTGGAATCCGCTTTTCATCTTTCCTCGACACCAAATCAGGAGATCACAGATCAGGGCTTGCCGCAATACCTGACACTCTTTTGACTCCAGTAAGTTATGAACTGGTTAGTACCACCTCCCGAGAGGGCTCTAGATATACAAAACTCGCTGTAATCGCGACCAGCGTTGCTCTGATTGTCTTGGTCGGGTTTTTGGCCATTCTTCCATTTCAAAGTAGTTTAGAGCAAGCTCCGGGAGAGGAAGAAAAGGAACCGTCCTTGTACACGCAGGTTGACGACTTGTGCGAGGAGGTCGACACCTCGATCCTAGAAGCGGTTGTCGCCTTGGAAGCGGTCGAGCTTGAAGAACGTCCGGGAGACAATGATAGCGAAACTCAGGGCTGCCACCTAGCGTTGGATCCCGCCGGCCGCCCGCAGCCGGTCGGATTACAACTCTTCACTCACCTGTATCAGGACCAAGAGAGCGCGCTCGGCACGTTCGCCAGGACGAAACTTCTCGGATTCGGGATGGACCACGTCGAATCGATTGACGGAGCGTGGGACGATGGCGTGGCGATGCGCAAATCAGATCGGACGTCGGTTGAGATCCTCGTCGTGATCCGGCACCAAACACTTGTGCTCGTCGTGACCTTGCAGGCTTGGGTCTTGCCAGCACATCAAGATCAGCGGGCCGACCCGAAGGTGGCGCAGGCAGTTGTCGTGGAGTTCGTCGAGCACGTGCGCCAACTGATGGGGACGTAAAGTGACGAAAACGGATGACTGATCAACTCGGCATCGCCCACGATAAGCCGTCCAATTTGGATCGAATAACGTCCAACCAGATATACCGGGTTACAAGTGGTGATCACGACCGCCAGATGCCGAGCAGGTCATTCAGGACAACTGTCTGTCGATACCCCGTCCCGCTGGACCGTCACCGTTGCAGGCTTCGATAGGTCACTACTGGGAGGGAGGTGGTTCCTTGAGAATGGATATCCTTCTTCTCCACTATCCCCGCGACCACCGATACTATCAAGAAAATCACTAATCGCCTGGTCAAGATAGAAAACAATGATCTGATACTGACGCTCGAAATCGTCATGATCCCCGACAGTGAAGGTGGCCGACCATGACCCACCTACATGAAACGCCCTGTTGAAAAATAGTTGGCACCTTCGACATCTCGATGTGCCGACCAAACAACATAGCCGCCTTTGTGGGGCGCACTTCCATTGATGGTGACACATCGTCGAACTGGACCGACGGGGTAGTCTACGGATATTTCCTGACTCTTCGCAGAGTCGATGTTTATTTGTTGCACCTGTAACCGCACAGATTTTTCTTGATTTATCCCCTGCCACACGGCAACTGGAATAGCTATGACGGCAGCAAGAGTTGACGTGATTGTGAAGATCGCCAGCGTCTTCTGGCTCGGCCAATTTGGCATCCGTGCATCTTACACAGCCGCCAGTTGGGACAGACGATTCTATCGGCAATCTGTCACTTGAACCCGCCAGCAGACCGGCAGGCGGCGACAGGAGGCGACATGCCTACTCCCAGGACCCCGCTGACACGGCCCAGCCGGCTTGTGGCACTGCATCGACAGATGAATCCCAGGTCATCTGACGGGTACGGTCGTGGGATGTCTCCGGCCGGAGGAAATTTGGAGGAGCCGCTACGACTCTCGGCGGGCGCGGAGCCGCTTCGGTGGCTACTGGTCGACGAAGACGCGGACGGGCCGGGCCGGGCGATCGCCGCGTGCGTCGACGTCGAAGGGCTGTTCGTCGACAGCCAGTCTCCTTCGCTGGCGGCGGTTCGGCCGACGGTGCTGGTCGGATGCCAGCCCAGGCCAGCACTGCGACGTGCACTCGACGCGCTGGATCGCGGGGCCGGCAACCCTGGTGGTGCGGCCTGGCGCCGCCGGATTCGCGCTTCCATCGCCAGCGTGGCAGACGACGGCAGCGCAACCCCGGTGGTCGGCGTCCATGTCGAAGGGGCGGTGACGGCGGTCCGCCCGTCGGCCCTCGGGAACGGATCGCTCGATGTCACCCTCGACACCCCCGTCACCAACCCCATGCCGTACGGGGCACGCCACATCTGGGATCTCTGGCGATCCGGCCGACCGACCGAACCCGGCCGATGGGCGGGCTACCCCCGCGATCTCCGACACCAGTGGACGATGACAGCGCTGGCGTACCACCGGCACGACGCCCCGGACAAGCCAGCCAGCACCACCTACGAGGTCGACGGACGGAACATCACCGACATCGAAGGCTTCTACTGCGCCATCGGTGAAGCGGTCAACGGGCCGGGCGGCTACTTCGGCGCGAACCCCGACGCGCTGCACGACTGCACCCGAGGCGGCTGGGGCGCGGCGTCGCCGTTCAAGCTGATCTGGCGGCACTCGACCGTGGCTTGGAAACACCTGGGCCGGCCTGACCGTGCCACCGACCCCACGTTCGGGCAGCCGATGGGCCATCTCGCCGCATTGGCGCCATCATCCGCTCGGCTGGCTACCGTCGTCGTTGACCTCGATCGAAGGACGTCCCAGCCTTCCCCGGTATCACATCGGAGGGGAAAGCCAGGACCTACCAGCCATGGCAGCGGAGCCCGTTCACGGGCACGGCCTTGTTCCTCGTTGGCAGGAGACGACCACATCCGACGAGGCGGTCCCGCTCAGCGCAGCGGTCGACAACTGGGCCGAAGAATCCAACGGCCGCATCGAGGCACGGACATTCGCGTTCGACGACGACCTCCCGCCCGACGCGGTCGGCGATGCACTGGTGAGCGTCGGCCTGGAGAGCGCCCAGGGCGTGACAACCGGGCTCGGCGCATGCTCGCCGCCGCAGGCGTGGCGGTCAGTTGCGGCGCTGGTCGGCGCTGCGCACGACGCACCGGTCGGTGACGTCGAGGCACTGGCGCATCGCTGCTCGTGGTATTCGTTCGCCGGCTCCACCGCGTGGTTTGACCGCATCGCCTGGGATATCGGTCTGGCGGTGGTCTCACCGGACCGGCGGCGACTGGCGGTACTGGCTGCGAGCGACACCGACTGATCCGCCGACCAGCGCCGATCAGCCCACGTTGAGTCGGTCCAGCATCGAAAGTATGAGGTGCTACCGCGTAGCACCCGGTGCCACCCCATGCTAGGCTTCCTGTATGGCAGCGGAACTCACCCAACGAGATCTTCGGGCGAAATCCGGACAGATCATGGATGCGGTTGAGCATGGTGAGTCGTTCATCGTCACCCGTAACGGCACCCCCATCGGTGAGTTGATCCCGCTACGTCGGCACCGGGTGGTGACCCGTGAGCAGTTCGCAGACGTGTCGGCGAACGCACCGGTCATAGATGCGGCGCGGTTCCGTGCCGACGCGGACAGCGCCATGGACGGTGGCCTCCGGGACCCTTATGAAGGCTGAGGCGCACGGCCTGCTCGACACCAACATCCTTATCCTGCGCCGGCAGATCGACCATGCCCGGCTGCCGGACACCATGTCGATCAGCACAGTTACCCTCGCCGAGCTGTCGGCTGGTCCGCATCACACCGATGATCCAGCCGAGCGTGCCCGCCGGTTGGACGTGCTCCAACGGGCCGAGTCCGAGTTCGATCCGCTGCCGTTCGACGCGGAGGCGGCACGGGCGTTCGGCAGAGTAGTCGCAGCCGTGCTGGCGGCAGGTCGCAAGCCGAGAGCACGGACGGCTGACCTCATGATCGCAAGTGTCGCCATCGGAAACCGCCTACCGCTCTACACCACGAACCCTGACGACTTCGCCGGTCTGGACACCCTGGTGACGGTGGTGGCGGTACCGCTTCCTGGATCGCTTCAGCTGTAGGGATCACTCAGGACCACAGGCAGGATTCGTCGGGCAGGCGGCCCACGATGAGGGGCGGGGCGGCGGTTTCCGACCGGACGTGGCCGAGCAGGCAGACGGGCCCGGCCCGGACGGCGTACAGGATCGCCCCCGCTGGGGCCGGGTCGGTGTACCTGGCTGGCCGTACCGCCGGGTCGTTGAAGCCGGAAGCGACCAGCGCCTGCCGGACCGCCTCCGGTGTGGTGGCCGGGAGCCGGCAGTGCTCCAACGGCCTGGGACAATCCGCGCCAAGCTCGCGGACGAAACCGTCCAGCAGCGCCTGCCGGCGTGGCAGCGCCGCTACCCGCTCGTCATCGGTCACCGGCGTACGCCGGCCGAGATCCTCGGCGATGCGATCGCAGTAGTCGTCAATGCTCGACGCCACCTGGGCACAAACGAACTGCTCGACAGCCGCAGCAGGCCGCTCATCCGGCTCGCTGGCCGACATGCTGGCCCGCACCAGCGGTACGGCGACCGCAGCCGCGCTGGCGACCACGAACAGCACGGCGATGGGTAGCCCAATCCGGACAGCCCGCATTGCGTCACCGTACCGCTGCCTGGCGACGCTGATGGAGCGACGGGAGACGTCATGGGCAGGCACAGGTCGCTCGTTGCCGCCGTACTGATCATGGAAGCCCTACCGGGCTACGCTGGCGCCTCGACCGCGGCGCCGGTCTGGACACCCCGGTAACGGTGGTGGCGGTACCTCGTCTTCGTGGGTCAGTTCTGGCCGGGGCTTGCTACGGGTAGTCCCGCTTCCTTGGCATGATCGAGCAGCCGCCGGTCGTAGGTGACGAAGGCAGTGAGTGCCGCGCCGGACTCGTTGGTCAGCACCTGGGCGGTGGCCAGGTGGATGGCGTCGAGGCTGCGAAGCGTCGGCTCGGCGAACGCGGCTGCGGTCGCACGGATCGTGCTGTCGATCTCCAGTCGGAACAGCCGTCCGACGGCAGCCGGCACTCCGATCAACGCTTGCGGAGCTGATCGGCGCAGCGCTCTGGGTACTTCCACCTCGACGAGAGCGGAGGAGACCAGCGGTACGTCGTCGTGCTTGTTGAGCCAGGCAACAAGGTCGGCGCTGCACACCTCCTGCCGAACCAGCTTGACGACGGCAGCTGAATCGAGATAGATCACCAGCGCTCCTCGTCGCGCATCGCGGCGAGCGAGGCGGCCACGTCCATGTTCTCGTCACCGAGCTTCGGCGGAAGCGGCACAGAGCCGCCGCCGGTGGGGGCGACAGCCCGCCCTGCCGCTACCAGCTTCGCCAACACCGACCGGTCGTCGCCTACCGGGACGAGTCGGGCGATCGGGTGTCCGCGGTCGGTGATCTCGACAGTCTCGCCACCACTCACCCGAGCCAACACCTGGCTCGTGTTCTGGTTCAGCTCCCGGACACCGATGCGCTCCATGGGTACGAGTGTAGAACTAAATGTTCTACGACTCCAGCTTCTGGCAGGGCCTGGCGACAGCAGGAAGCCGGATGACCTGGATTGAGAAGATCGGCGCCGTCAGCTTCGCCGACCTGCTCGCCAGTTGATGGAGAACGAGAAGCTCTTCCTCAACGCCGCCCGCACCAGCGGACCGGCCTTACCGCCGGACGAACTGGTCACAGACAGCAACGGCAGCGCCGGACTGCTGGTGCAGCGTATCTACCGAGTCACTGGATGGCGCACTCGCCCTGGTGGCAGTCGAGGGCGGCCACCAGGTGCAGGGCCGGGCCACCGGCCGACAAAGTATCGGCTGCGAAGCCCGCGATTGGCAGACTAGATCGCCTGCGTTTGGCAGAGTAACTACCCTGCACTTGGTAGAGTGACGGAGTGGTTGAGTATCGACGCCGCGTCCTGGACGGCACGCTGGACGAGCTCCAGCCGCATCTTCGTGCCATGTCGATCCACGGGCCGAAGGGCGTCGGGAAGACCGCGACGGCGATGCGACGAACCGCATCGGTCATCGATCTCAGTCTGGCCGCCCAGCGCGAGATCGTCACGGCCGACCCGTCGATCCTGACCCGCCTCCCGGGGCCGGTCCTGGTGGACGAGTGGCAGCGCCTACCCGAGGTATGGGACCACGTGCGACGCGCCGTCGATGCCGGCTCCCCGCCCGGTCACTTCATCATCGCTGGAAGCTCGGCACCACGAGGCGCAGTGGTCCACTCCGGTGCCGGGCGGATCGTGCCAATGCGGATGCGGCCGCTGAGCCTGGCCGAGCGGGCCATAGAAACGCCGACCGTGAGCCTGGCGGCGCTGCTGGCGGGCGACCGCGTCGTCGGCGGTACCACCAAGCTCCGGTTGACGGACTACGTCGAAGAGATCGTGGCGTCGGGCTTTCCTGCCATCCGCGCATTGCCGCCTCGGGTGCGTCGAGCGGAGCTGGATGCGTACCTGGACAACGTCGTGCAGCGGGAGTTCCCCGAGCAGGGCTACCCGGTTCGCCGGCCGGCCGTGCTGCGTGCATGGCTGGCCGCGTACGCGGCCGCGACATCAACCACGACGGCGTACTCGAAGATCCTCGACGCGGCATCCGCCAGGCTGGCGAACAAACCGGCGAAGGAGACCACCCTCGCCTACCGAGACGCCCTGACATCACTGTGGCTACTCGATGCGATACCGCCGTGGATTCCCAGCCACAACCACCTGGACCGGCTCGGCCAAGCGGCCAAACACCACCTCGCCGACCCAGCGCTGGCCGCCCGGCTGCTCGGGCTCGACGGCGCCGCGCTGTTGCGCGCCGAGCAGGGCAGCACGGACCTGTCCGGAGGCACGATCCTCGGCGCGCTCTTCGAGCACCTCGCCGCGCTGAGCATTCACACCTACGCAGAGGCTGCGGAGGCCCGAGTTGGTCATCTGCGCACCCGCAACGGCGATCACGAGGTGGACCTGATCGTCCAACACGCGGACGGCCGAGTGCTGGGTGTCGAAGTCAAGCTGGCCGATCGCGTCGAGGACGCCGACACCAAGCATCTGCACTGGCTCCGCGACCGCATCGGCAAGGAAGTGATCGATGGAGTCGTCGTGTACGCGGGCGAACACGCCTACCGGCGCCGCGACGACATCGCGGTCGTGCCGCTGGCTCTACTCGGCCCGTGACGGGCGATGCCCGCACGCCCGCACGCCCGAAACTGGCCACCGAGGTGACGCTGACGCACCTCAAAACGCGAGAATTACGTGCGTCAGCATCACCTCGGCGCACAGCCACATACTCACTCGCCTGGTTGTGGCCACAGGACCTTTGTCGGGTGCGGGCTGGGGCCGGTGTAGCGGGCTGAACCGAGCAGTCCGGACAGGGCACAGGACCTACCGTCGGTCGGCGCGAGATAAAACACCGTATACGTCGTATGGGTCGCCGGGTCGAAGTAGTGCGAGATGACCAAAACGCTGTTGTCGGGAAACAGCGCCGGCCGCATGACGTACCCGTCGGTGGAGATCGGCTCCCCGCTGGGACTCATGTTGTTCAAACCTTCGCCTGTCCGCTCCGTTCCCGCTGGATCGCAAAAGGGTACGGGACGACCAGGCCTCCGGGTTCGCAGCTCGGTTGGTACGCCGGCCCGGCGCAGGTCGGCGGCAAGACCAGCTGGATCATTGAGCCGGTCCCACTCCACGATCAACTCCACCGAGCCGTCGGAATTCGTGGTGACCGCGTACGCGGGGGTGGCGCCGCCGGGGCCGTCGAGCCAGATCGTCGACGCCGCGAGGGCCACCGCCACGGCTGCGGCGGCAACCCCGCCGAGCACGAGCCGCCGGTGCCGCACCCGACGAACAGCGGCGGTGGGCTGCCGCCGTACCGCTGTCACGCCGGACGGTTGCGCGGCGTCGGACCGGGGCTGAGCGAGGATGCCGGCCAGCATCGCCGCAGCCTGCGGCGACTCCGCGTCCACTCGCCAGTCGGCGACCGGGTCCGCGTCGCGCATCAGTCGGTCGGTCTCCATCATCGTCCTCCTTCGTTTGCCAGCGGGGAGAGCTCGGCGTCCGCCGGCCTCCGGGTCGGTGCCGGCTCCAACGCGGCCGCCAGCCGCCGCCGCGCCCGGAACAACCGCACCTTGTACGCGGTACGACTGCACCCCATGACGGTGGCGGCGGCGGTGGCGTCGAGCCCATCCCAGGCAGCCAGCCGAAGCGCCTCCTGGTCGGCTTCGGACAGTTGCGCCAGCGCGTGGCGTACCTGTACCTGGTCGACCACGACATCGGCGTGGTCGGCCGTGACCGTCTCGACGACCGCGCCCAGCCTGGTCGTCAGCCTCGCCTGCCGGTCCCGGCCCCGGATCTCGTTGCCGATCAGGTGCCGGGTCGTCGCGTACAGCCACGGCAGCGGGTCGGTGACCGGCACGTCCGGCAGGCGTCGCCAGGCGACGAGAAACGCCTCGCTGACGAGGTCCGGGGCACGTTCCCGGCCGACCCGGCGGGCCGCGTACCGCATCACCGCGCCGTAATGTCGCCGGAACAGTTCCGCGAATCTTGTCCGGTCGTCTTCCATACCCGGTCTGTTTCCGCCTCGGCCGTCGGGGTTACCGAGCCGGGCGGAGAAGAGCAGTGGTCAGATCGGGAAGCGGCCGCGGCGCCACTGCCAGTGGCGGCCGGCCCTCAGGTGGTCGATGACGGCGCGTTGCAGCACGGTACGGCGCGGTAGCGCGTCGAGCGGCGTGCTCAGGGTGCGGAACACGAACCGCAGCACCTCGACGTCGGCGTCCGGCCCGCCCTGCTCCTGGTACGGCTCCAGCTCGAACCGGCGCTGGAACCGGACGATGTTCGAGTCCTCCGGCAGATACTCCCGCAGTTGCGGGTCGAGCAGCCACGACCCGCAGGCGAACGCCGCGTACCGCTCGTCGGGGAAGTGTCGGGGGAAGAACGCGCGTGCCGCGTCGAGTGACGCGCTGACGGCTTCCGGGGTCAGCGGCCCCGCGTCGGGGATGTGCAGTTCGATGGCGCCGTCGCTGCGGTGGTGCTGCAGTCGGCCCAGCTCGTAGAGGCTGCCGCGCACGTGCAGGGTCAGCCAGGCCTGCATGACCGGCCAGCCCTCGCCACGCATCCGCCGATCGATGGCGAGGTTACGGCCCAGGTCCGCGAGGGTCACCCAGGACACGGCGTCGGCGATGCCGTGGGCGCGGTGGTACGCCCGGACGACGTCGACCAGGGCCAGGTACGCGTAGGCGTAGAGGTGCCGCCAGGCGGGTCCCCGGTCGCGGGGCAGCTCCGGGCCGGGTGCCAGCCAGCCGTAGCCGCCGAGGTCGGCCCGGACCAGGGCGATCGTCCGGTCGAGCAGCCAGCGCAGCTCCGGGGTCCACAGCGGTGAGTCGGGATCCGGCCAGCCGGCCATGATCTCGGCGGCGTCGTCCGGCCGCACCGCGAGCCGGTCCAGGATCGCGGGCGCGTCGGCCCTGGCCGGCAGCGGAGCCGACGGCCGGTCACCGGCGAGCCGGTGCACCCGTTCGACGTCCGCGACGGGCACCCCGAGCCGGGCGGCGGTCTCGTCCAGGTTCACCCGGATGACGCTACCGCCGCGGCCACCGGCGTCCGCGCCGGAGCCCGGCCGCACCGCCGTCGAACCGCACGTACGTGCGGCGGACGCCATCTGCTCGGCCCACATCATCCCACAAGGCAGCTGATCCGCACGTACGTGCGGAATAGGCTTTGCTGCCGCTCCGGAGAGCCTTAAACTGACCCCAGTCCGCACGATCGTGCGGTTTTGCTGAGGTGAAAGATGCGACAGGCCGAACCTGTAGAGAGCAGCCGGGAGCGCGACGAATTCGCCGACGCCATCCGCCAGCGTCGGCGCGCACTCGGGTTGCGTCAGGACGAGCTGGCCGATCTCGCCGGAGTCTCCGAACGGTTCGTCTACGCCCTGGAGAACGGCAAACGGACCGTACAGCTCGACAAGGTGCTTGCCGTGGTCTCGACTCTCGGCCTGCATCTGGAGCTGCGCCGTGGCGCGGGCCGCGAGATCACCACAGGGGAAGAACGGTGACGCTTCGATGACCCGACCAGGACAGGACGCCGAGCTCGAACACCTGCGTACCGTCGACCAGGCTGACGTCTTCAAAGCCGGCCGGTACGCCGCGACACTCACCCGCACTCCGGACGGCGTCGAATTCCGCTACCTCGACGACTGGATCGCGGCTGACGGACCGCCAGTCGCCACCACCCTGCCGGTGACCGCCGAACCGGTCCTGCGGCCGGGTGGCGCGCTACCCGCCTACTTCGCCGGGCAGCTACCGGAAGGCAGACGCCTCGGCGCCCTGCGACGCGCGGTGAAGACGTCCGCCGACGACGAGTTGTCCCTGCTACTCGCGGTCGGTGCCGACGCGGTCGGTGACGTGCAGGTCGTGCCGTCCGGGACCACACCGGCCGAGGTACCGGCGCAGGTGGCGATCGAGGAGATCGGCGCTGTCAGCTTCGCCGACCTGCTCGCCGAGTTGGGCATCCACGCGCAACGCACCGCGCTGCCCGGCATCCAGGAGAAGACCAGCGCAGCGATGATCAACCTGCCTGTCGCCCGCGCCGGTGAACGCTACATCCTCAAGCTCAACCCGGCAGAGTTTCCCCGGCTGGTGGAGAACGAGAAGTTCTTCCTCGACGCCGCCCGCACCAGCGGGCTGACCGTACCGCCGAACGAGTTGGTCACCGACGCGAACGGCAGCGCCGGACTGCTGATCCAGCGGTTCGACCGGATCACTGTGGATGGCGCGCTCACCCTGCTGGCGGTCGAGGACGGCTGTCAGGTGCAGGATCGGCCACCGGCCGACAAGTACCGGCTGGGAGCGGACGCGACGTTCGGCGCGCTGGCCTCCGTCTGCCAGGCGTCGGCGGTCGCCAGCCGCGACCTGATCCGTCAGCTCGCCTTCGCCTACCTCACCGGCAACGGCGACGCGCACGCCAAGAACTTCTCGGTGCTGCAAGGGCGAGACGGCGAGTGGCGGGTGTCGCCCGCCTACGACACACCCAGTTCCTACCCGTACGGCGACACGACGATGGCCCTGTCCATTGGTGGTCGCAGCGGCGGCGACTTCGGTGCCGCAGACTTCGTCGCTCTCGGCGACCGGCTCGGCGTACCGCCGCGAGCCGTCCACCGCATCCTCGCCGACCTCACCGAGCGTGCCGGCTCCTGGATAGGCAATCTGCCCGAACTACCCTTCGACAAAGGCAAGGTCGCCAAGCTCCGCCGAGTAATCGCCTATCGACTGCGTCGCCTGTCGACCAGACCCGCAACCAAGCCGAGGTGAGGGCCGCCTCGAGATGTCAACGCCCGACCCGCTGCTCGATCTCGTCCACGAGCCAGCTGCGGCGTCCCACCACGGCACCCACCGCCGCCAGCAACGCCGCCAGCTGCGCCAGGGCGGCCACTGCGACGGAGACCTGTTCGATGCCCGACAGCGTCCGATCGCGTTCCACCGGCTGGACCCACTGGCCGGGCACCGCGGAGACCTCGATTCGCTGGCCCTGTTCCAGCTGGCCATGCGGCCAGCGGTACAGCCATCCCGGCTCCTGCTCGTCAGCTCCTGCGACCGCCACCCGGTACACGCATGACCCGGGCTCGGGCGGACACTGCACCTCGACGACCGTGGCTTCGGCCGGCCGCCCGAACATCAGGTGCATCAGCATCGCTGATGATGAGCACAGGGCCGCCGCCGTGACCAGTCCGCAGGCGCACACCACCGCCGCCATGGGGAAGTTCTCTTTGAGCAGCCCAACGGCAAAGATCGTGGGTAGTAGCAGGGTGGCCGCCACGAGGGCGGAGGTCATCGGCGCGGCACTGGCCGACGAGGTGAAGAGTGCGGCCACCACCGTGATCAGCAACCAGACGGCCAGCGCGGCCCACGCCGACCAAGCCATCACGGTCCGGCGTCTATCGTCCTCGTGCCGCAGCTCGCGAAGCCCTCGTCTGGTTTCGCGCATCCACGCTCGCCGCTCCCGGCGATCCCTCCACCGGTCGGCGCCGAAGACCGACTGAGCAAGCCAACGACTCCACCAGCCGTACATGGCTCCACGGTAGGAACGGCCCGCCACCGTTGGTCACGTCACCCGCCGTCCTCCCCCTGCCTGAGCGGCTGGAAATGGTGTCGGGCGATGTATTCGGCGACGGCCTCGCCGAGTCGGGCACCGTTGACGTCGGCACTACGGAAGTGGATGCCGCCCCAGATGCGCGCCTCGACGACCTCGGCAGTGGCCTGCGAGAAGCTGTGAAAGTGTCTTCTGGTGCCGGTGTCGACGCTGTAGGCGCTGAACGGGATGCGGTCGGTACCGAAGAACAGCCGGTTGGCCGCCATCCGGGCACCAGTGCCGCAGGTATTGCCGGACGGGTGGTCTGGCTGGGGCGGGGTGATCAGCAGCGGCGTCCAGTCCGGGTCCGCCGTGGTGTGTGGGTTGCCGTCGGTGTCGGCCAACTGGATGGCGGTGATCGGCCGCCAGAAGCTCCAGTTGTCCCGGTCGTCGTTGCAGGCGACCGCAGCGTCCGTACCGGTGATGTCGACCATGGCGAACAGCCGCGCTGTCTGCAGCACGTCCAACCGCTGGCTGGTGGCGAGCTGCCGTTTGATCTCCCAGCTGGGGGACCGCCGGTCGTGCCACCACCGCGCGGCCTCGGTCTGATCGGCGGTACGGACCGTGCTGGTCGCCGAGCCGATCCGCTGGATCTCGTTGACGTCACGGGCGTAGGCGCGACTGGTCAACGCGGGCGGCCCGGCGGTCCGGAACGCCGCCGGGTCGGGGATCAGGAAGGGTTTCAGGTCGGCGAACCAGGCCCCGGCGTTGCCGAAGCCCGGGGGTGTGGGCCGCCACTGGCCGGGCCCGGTGCCGACCGTCCACAGCTGGTCCCCGAACGCCCCGTCGTCGTGCCGGGCGACGATCATCGCGGCGGCGGTCTGCTCGCCGATCGCCATCCCGCCCCGCTTGGCCCGGCCGTCGGGAATCCCGGCGAGCCACTGCTCGTACTGTGCCTGTAGCCGCTGCTGCTGCGCCGGAAACAGGGCCTGCAGCACCCGGTGCGCGGCGGCACCGACGGCGGCGTCCGTGGACTCGAATCCGCGGGATCGCGGCGCGACCAGGTACGGCTGGTACGGCGTCCCGGCGATCGCGTTCACCGCGTCGTAGACCGCGCCACTGACCATCGCGAAGCTTCGCCCCGACACCTGTGCCGGCTGCTGACCGGCGACGTCCCAGATCGCCGTCTGTGCGTTCGCGTCCCACACCACCACCGCGTTGAGCGGGGCGCCCGGAGTGGATACCGCTGCCGCTGGCGAGCCGACCGCCGCTGGTGCCACCAACGCGAGCACTGCGGCGGCAACCACACCACGGCGATGCAACAGATCTCGGCCCATGCCTGACCTCCCTGGCTGGATGCGCCGACAGGTCAGGCCCGAGCTGAGGAGTAGCCGGGGCCAACTAATCGACTGCCATCTAAGCCAAGGTAGCAACGGGAGGCTTCGACCGGCAATGCCCCAATATTGATCATTTTAACCATGTCACAGTCATTGTTTCGGCCCGACACGGGTGTCTCAGTATTCGTCCTCGGGATCCACGGTGAGCCGGTCGCGGGCGGCCGCGTGGAACCTGGTCGTACCGAGGCCGTGCTCGACGGCGAGTTCGGTGAGGTCGCCGAGCAGATCGTCATCCGGGGCGGCCCGGTCCAGGTAGTCCATGGTTTCGCGGGCCAGGTCGGACTCCAGGTGCCAGAGCTGGTCGCTGATCGCGGTGAGCGCGGCGGACCAGGCCGCAACGGACTGACTCGGCGCCAGTTCCCACGCCTCGAGCTCGGCGGCGAGAATCCGGTGCCGGTCGGCCGGATCGGACACCCGCAGCGGCTGCTCGGTCAGTTGCCCGGGTCGCGCCACCGGGACGGCGGTGGTACGCAGCGCGAACGCCCGCCGCAGGTCTTCCCCGTCGGTGGTGGTCGGCGTGATGTCGCTGAGGTAGCCGCGGGCGGCCGCCCGCTCGGGGTCGGCGTAGGCGCGGTCGAACGCCTCGTCGATCTCGGCGATCCGGGCCGTCAGCACCTCGACAGCGGCGGCGGGTAGGCCCTGCTGCTCGGCCGCCCACCCGGCCCAGGCGGTGACGGCGGCACCGAGCCCGGCCCGCTGGGCAGGGGTCAGTTCGAAGGTACGTGGGACGTGTTCGCCGAGGACGTGTCCGAGCCAGACCGGCCCGATCCGGGTCGGCGCCGAACCGTCAGTCCCGGTGGAACCGGCCAGGACCTGCGCCCAGAACCGCAGGACGTCGCCGTCGACGCCCGGCAAGGGTGCGGTGGCGGCCAGGAACCCGTCGACCGCCGCGGCCCGGTCCGCCCGGGTGTGGCGGGCCGGCTCGACCGGTTCGGGCTGTGGGAGCAGGTCGACCCGCTGCGCCACGATCGGCAGCCAGGCCCGGCTCTCGGCCGGCAGGTCAGGATTGACTCGCCGGAGCACGCCGGCCAACGCCCCGGACGCCCACGCCAGGGTGGTCTCTTCCAGGATCACCCGGCCGGCGGCGGTGGCGGCGGATTTTTCCAGGACCTCCCGCAGCGCGTCGACGCTTCGAGACAGGTGGACCATGCTGACCGCGGGGGTGGGGCAGGTGGCGACCTCGACGAGGATGCCGTGTTCGGCGGCGTCGCCGACGTAGCCGAAGGTCACCAGCACGGCCTCCTGATCACCAAAGGCGTCCCGGTAGCGCCACGCCCGTCGTGGGTCCACTTTGCCGAGCCGCTCGGCCCACGCCGGAAGCGGCACTCCATGCCGGGCCAGGTCGGTCAGCGCCTTCCCGGTCGCCAGGCCGGGCATCAGGTGGTTCACGGCGGCGACGAACGCCGCGACGTGCGGTTTCGGCCGCCGGTTCGCGATGGAGAGCGCCCCCATCGCCAGCCCGAACGACCCCGACGGTTGGGTCTGGTCGAACCTGGTCAGCAGCTGCGAGGTGTGGATCTCCACGTCGAAGGGGTCGGCCCGGTCGCCGAACTCACGGAACCCCTCAGCCTCGGCCTCGACCACGTCGGCGCTGGCCTCGGCAAGTTCCATCAGTCCGTCCATCGCCTGCTTGACCTGGTCGGCGACCGGCTCGGCCGGCCAGCTGCCGTCACCCGCCAGGACGGTGAACGTGTTGCCGGGTCCGCCGGGCCGGATCTCGTCGAGGGTGGCCGTGTGGCGCCACCTCCGGCCGTGGCCGTGGTAGTAGTCGAACTGGTCGCCGAGTTCGGTGGCGATCGACACCAACCGTTCCCCGTCCGCCGGGACACCACGCTGGCCCGACCCGGGCGCGACGATCGTGTACTCGTCGGTGCGGAAGGCGTACGACCCCTCACCGGGCAGCTCGAAGGCCTCCTGAAGCATCCGGTGGGCCCGGTCCAGCGGGGTGTTCGACGGGATGGCGACCCGCCTCCACACCCGCTGCGCCACCCCGTCGAGCTCGACGGTGAGCACCAGCGACGCCGGGTCGGCCGGTTCGACCGCCAGGAACGACGGTGCCGCGCAGCACCTCTTGTACTTGCGGCCGGAGCCGCACCAGCACCCGGCGTTGCGCTCCGGCGGCCAGGCGACGGTGTCGGCGCCCTGCTCACCGAGCCAGCCCACGAAACCCAGCCGGGTCTGCCGGCTGGTCGGATCCTGGCCGGTCTGTTCCGCGTACGCCAGCAGGCCGGGCACGTCCAGCGCGACGATCCGGATCGGGCCTCGGCCGTCGGTAGACAGGGCCTGCAGCTGCTGTTGGATCTCGCGGCGGTAGTCCGCGTGGTCCCGGTAGTTGGTGGCGTCCAGCAGGCCGCGCTCCCACGCCTGCTCGTAGGCCGAGGGTGGAAAGTACGCCATCTGTCGGACGGCCGTGATCGGCATGCTCGGGTCCTCGTAGCTGTTCGGAGTGGTCGGGGTCGAACCGGCTCGGGCTGGCCGGCCGGCTGAGCGGCCGGCCGGCTCGGTCAGTGGGTGAGCCAGGCCAGGTCTTCCTGGGCGCGGCGGCGGGCCTCGCGTTCGCGGTCGAAGAGCGCGTCGGTCTTGCGCAGCACCAGAGTGTACGGTCGCCCGCTGCGCCGGGTCTGATGGTCGACGGGCAGGTCGGCCTGGTCGATGCGGGAGTGGACATGGCGGCGGCGCTGCTCGGCCAACGGCCACTCGAAGGTGCGGCGCGCCGGATCGCCGAGGAACGCCACCAAGGTGGTGCACAGCTCGCAGTCGCATCCCTTGGGCAGTTCCACCGACCAGTCGTCGGCGGCCCGAACTGGCCGGGCGAGCTGCTGCTCCAGTCGCCGGGCGACGTGCGCGGTGAGGGTGTCGAGGCCGGTCACCTGCTGCCCGGCCTGGTCCGCTGCGGTCGCGTGGGTGGCCTGCCGGTCCGCTGCGGTCGCGCGGGTGGCCCGCAGTGTCGACATCGCGCAGCCAAGCACGTCGTCCTCGTCCCGGCAGAGGAACTCGACCGCCGGGTCAGCCAGGTCCGCCGTACCGAGGCTGGCGGCACCGGCCAGGACGACGGCGATCTGCGGCCCCAGGTCCGCGAGATACTTTCGCCGGTCGCGGGCCGCCGGGTAGGTAAGCATTCCTCGGGCCCGGCCGTGCAGTTCGGACCAGACGCCGGCCACCAGCAGCCGGCCGACCAGCACACCCCCGGCGTCGGGGGCGGCGCGCAGCGCCGCGCACATCGCGGGCAGTGATGCCAGCCAGTCCGGGGTCTGCTTGTCGAACAGCGGCGCACGGGTCAGCCAGTTTCGGCCGAACCAGCCGTTGACCCGCTCCCGGGTCCAGGACTCGCCGTAGCGGGTGGCGAGGCGGGCGAGCGCCGGGGCGTCGGCAGTTGTCAGCGTCTCCACCCGCAGCGGCGCCAGCAGCATGGCGGCCAGGTCCGGCTCGTCGAGCTCCCAGGCGACCGCCAGTGCCCGCCCGACGACAAGCTCACCGGCCGCCGGGGCGACCCGCCAGAACGAGGCGAGCGTGGCAGCGCTGCTCCGCGCACCGGCGACGTCCCCGGCTCGCAGCAGATCGGCGAGCCGGTCGAGGGCCCAGCCTGGCGACGCCTGCGCACGGATCGCGAAGGTCCACCGACGCGGCCACACGACGATCGCCGCCCGGCGGTACCACCGGTCCAACGTATTGCCGTAGTTGCCCATGTACCCCTCGTACTCCGACGACTGGGGCGACAGGTTCGCGGTGGGCGTCGTGGCACACACCTCGTCGTCGGAAATCCGCAGCGATGTGGGCACCACCTCGCCGGACTCGTCCAGCCAGCAGTCGAGGGTCATCGACGAGTCGATCAACTCTTCGAGCTCGTACTCGCCCGACCCGCTCCCGCCGGTGGGCTCCTCTTCGTCGTATCGATACCGACCGTATCGACCCCGGCCCCGGCCCCGGCGGCCCCATGACTCCTCGGGATCGACGGCGCTCCAGGTCTCCTGCAGCTCCACCAACGCCAGGGTGACCTCACAACCGGCAGCCTGCGCGGCCGCCCGTACCGCTGCGGCGCGTCCGACGTCGTCGCCCTTGAGCCGGTCCCAGCCCAACGCCCGCTGGGTGTACTCGTGATCCAGCAGGTAGACCAGCCGGGCGGGCTCGTCGGCCGGTCCCGCGAAGTGATCGTCCAGGCAGCCGGCCAACTCGGTGACCAGGTCCTGACCCAGCGAGCCAGCAGCCGAAGCGACCGGATCACCGGCGAGCAACAGGTTGTAGGTCAACACGATCCGGTGACCCGACGTCACCGGCGACACCTGGTGCCGACAGTCGGCGTAGAACGCGACGAAGGTCAGCTCGTCCGGTGACGATTCGTAGCTCTCGGTCCGGCCGGCGTGCTCGATCGACAGCACGCCGCCGGCCGACTTCGACGGCAGCGTCACCACCAGGGTGCCGATCATGGCGTCGGCCTTCTCCGAATCCTGATGTGGCGCGAAGAACTGGCCGGGCGCGTACACCAGCATCGAGTGCGGCTCGGCTACCAGCTCGCACCCCTGCGGCAGGCCGAGGTCGGCCCGGAGATGGTCCAGCATCGGGTGGAGCGTTTCGCGCCACCGCTGTTCGTCTATGTCGACGAGGCTCGTCGGGATCTCCCACGTGTCGCGGACCCCGGCGTCCGTCAGCGTCTGCTCACCCTTGCCGAACCTGGCCGGCCGGCCAACAGAGGACAACTGCTTCGCCTGCTCGGCGGTCGCCGGCAAGACGATCGGCCCGACACCGCGCACCGCAAGCCTCAGACCATCGGGCGACGCGGTACGACGTGCGGTGAACGGCCCCGGGGGCACCGCGACACCCAGTAGCGCTTCGAATCGGACAGTTGGGGCGACAATCGGCGCAGGCACGCGCAGACTCTAGGACAGTCCGTCCGCTGGCGCCATGGCAGTACCGGTCCGACGGACAACCAGTCCGATGTCTGCTGTGTCGATCACGCCCAGCGGAGGGGACCGCAGGTCACGGATCAGGCCCAGAACAGGTGAACAATGTGAGCGACGGTCCGCTCCGCCGGTGGCCCCGGCGTGGCTCGACCGACTGACGCCGGTCGAGCCGCGCCGACGCGTCACCAGATGCGCAACCCGTACACCCGAACGTTCTTGAACCCGGCCGAACCTCCCTTGTCGATGGTGGTGGAATAGAATCGCCGGTTGTAGTCGTAACTCACGGTTACCTTGTTGGCGCCTGCAGATACCCGGTAGACGCCGGAGATGTTCACCGCGACCGAGCCCGAGTTGGCGTAGCACCGCGCGCTACCGACGTTGCTGCTCACCATAAAGTGGACTTTGAGGAAGTCCGTGCGGTTTCCACAGGTGACCGAGTTGATCGCGTAAGCAGGGTTGGCCGGCGTGACGAAGGTCAGCGCCAGGACGGCCAACGCCCCCAGCGCGACCTTCCTGAGGTTGAGTTTCATGCTCTGTCGAACTCCCTCTGTTGTGGCGTGTTGTCGCGATGAGAACGAGCCAGCCGGGCAACCGGTTCAAGACGCGAGCCACTGCCTGCCTATCGGGTCTGCCCGCGCCCCGCCGACCTCGGGGCGGCAGCGCCCCGGTGACGGCTGCCGGTGGTCGTCACCGCTGACCGGACAGATCGGCGAGGAGGGTGTCGAGGACCAGTTCCTCCTCGACCCGCGTACCGTGCCGGCTCATCGCAGCGGTCAGCTCGGCGTCCCAGCTGGCGTCGACCGGCTGGCCGGTCAACGTTCCCGGCGTGGGGCGCACCGCTCCCGACGCTGCACCAGCGGCGACGCCCACCACCGCCGCGCGGTACGCGGCGGCGTCGTAGCGCCACGGCTGCCACGGCACCCGGGAGCGCAACAGGTTGGCGATCCGTACGCCGCCCCAGTCGAAGTCGCCGTGGTAGCGCAACCGTGCCCCACTGGCCGTGAGGCCGGTCAGCAGCCGCAGCGCCGCCGTGCTCGGCTGACCGTTGACGCAGACCAGCGGCGGACACGCCGGACCGAGCAGGTCGGCCGCCGCAGCCAGCACCGTCGGGTTCTCGCAGACGTGGACGGTGCCGGTCGGGAAAGTCGGCCGTTCCCGGCCGAGTTGGCGCAGGGTCAGCACGAGCGGCTCACCAGTCGTCGCGGCGGGTGCGGTCAGGGCGTACAGGCGGCTGCCCGGACGCGCCGCCACGTTGAGCGTCAGCACGGTCGACGACAGTTCGTCGACGAGGACGCCGGCGCTGTCCCACAGCGCCCGCCGCCGCTGCGCCGGGGACGTCGGTTCGTCGTCGCCGGGCCACCAGACGGCCCGCACCGCCGACAACACGAGGGTCGCCAGCGGACGGTCGGCGTCAAGGGCGTGCGCGTCGCCGGTGGTGTGCGCGGCGAGCCGGGCCAGCGGGGTCCCGTCGGCAGGCAACGCCGCCAGCACCGCCACCAGGTGCTCGACGAGCCGGGCCGCCGCGTCCGGCGTACCGGACAGTCGGCGCACCAGCGCGACCGTACCGCGATCGCCGCACCAGTCGGCCAGGTCGGGCGCGCGGCGGCCGAGCCGGTCCAACGGCGCCAGCACGGTACGCCAGGCGGCATCGGCGGCGGCGCGGACCTCGGCGGTCACCGGCACCGGCCCGAGGATCGTCTCGACAGCGGCGGCCAGCCCGTCCGGGTGCAGGCCGCTGCGGCGCACCACCCGGTCGAGGTCGTCGAGGTTGACCGTCAGCGATGTGCCCCGGCCGGGTGGCCGCCCCAGCAGTCGTTGCACCGCCTGTCGCTCGGCCGGGGTCGGTCGGCTCAGCGAGATGGGGCCGGTCAGCGGCCGGCCCTGGGCCATCCGCTGGCGCACCCGCTGCACGACCCGTTCGGTGTCGGCCCCGCCGAGCTGCCGGCGCAGCCGATCAAGATCCGGCCCAACCACATCGAGATCCGGTCCGGCCACCTCGGCGTCCGGCCCGGCCATCTCGCCGTCCGGTTCGGTCACTCGGCGGACCACAGCGCGGGCTGCTCCGAGCCGTCAGATCCGGCCGGGTCCGGTTCGCCGTCCGGGCGGGTCGGTCGCTGCTGCGGCACCGCCAGCTCGACCCGACGCATCCGGTGCCGTTCCCGCCCGTCCCACCGCCACGGGGTGACCAGTACGGCGTCGATGCCGTCGTGCCGGGCCAGCTGCGCGATGCCCA
The DNA here is from genome assembly GCF_003751085.1 of Micromonospora sp. Llam0. Taxonomy (NCBI): domain Bacteria; kingdom Bacillati; phylum Actinomycetota; class Actinomycetes; order Micromonosporales; family Micromonosporaceae; genus Micromonospora; species Micromonospora sp. Llam0. The sequence continues at coordinate 5,307,774 of NZ_RJJY01000001.1, forward strand.
GTCCGGGCACCTGCGGATAGCAGCCCCACTCGCGTTCGCTGGTCATCACCACGTCCAGGTCGAAGGTGGCGAGCAGCCCGAGGCACTTGGCCCGGGAGTCGTCGTCGACCCCGGCGAACGCCTCGTCGAGGGCGATCAGCCGCGGCGCGTGCTGGTTGCCCGCCGAACCGTAGTACGAGGAGGCGGCGGCGAACAGCGGGATGCTGGCCGCCAGCACCCGCTCACCACCGGAGGCCGGACCGGTGGCCGGCCGCCACTGCCCGTCCTGATGGCGCTGGATCGCGAACTCGTGCCAGGCCCGGTAGTCCAGCGCCCGGGTGAGCTGCTCATGCCAGGTGGCTGCCTCGTCGCGCAGCCGTTCCCGACCGATCTGCTCCTGCAGGAACGCGCCGATCGCCCGACGGTCGGCGTCGTTCCACACGTCGGTGCTCTGCCGCAGCTGCCGGGCGCGCAGCTCGGCCAGGCCGGGCGGCGCGTCCCGGGTGGGCCGCCACAGCAGCCGCAGCCGCATGCCGGTGGAGGTGGGCCGCTCCTCCAACTCGCCGTTCATCGTCGCCACCTGCTGCTCGGCGCCGGCGACCAGCTCCTGCAACGCCCCGGCGACCTCGTTGACCAGGTGGGTCTCCAACACCTCCCGCTCGTGGGCGGAGAGCACCCGCTGCCGTTCGTCGATCTCGGTGACCAGGGCGGCGGACAGGTCCGCGACGGACCGGCTGTGCCCCTGGAACACCACCTCCACGATCATGGTGTCCTCACGGACGGCGGGCAGCACCTGATGTCCGTGCCGGGACAGGCTGTCGGTGAGCACCTTCATGTCCAGGCTGACCTGGTGCTGGATGCGTTCCCAGGGGCGGTCGCCGTCGTCGACGTCGACGAGCAGCCGGTCGACGCCGCGCGCCACGGCCACCGCCGGGGTCGTCGCCCACGGCTGTCGGGTGTCCGGGAGCTCCTGCTCGGGGCAGGCCAGGGCGATCAGGCCGGTGTCGGCGAAGGCCCGCAGCACCTCGACGGCGGCGTCCCGGGTGGCAGTGGCCTCCGCCAGGTCCCCGGTCAGCCGGTCACGTCGCCCGTCGGCGTCGCCCCGGGCACCCCAGGCGTCGCGTTCGCGCTGCCGGGTCTCCCGGCTTTCCCGCTGGCACTCCTGCTCGGCGTCGGCCACCTCGCGGAGCTGGCGTTCCAGCTCGGCGACGGTCGCGCCGGCGGTCGCGTCCAGCGTCTCGAACTCCACCCGGGCCAACCGGGCCGCCTCGGCCGTCTCGGCCGCCTCGATCGCGGCCGGTTCGAGCTGCTCCTGCTTCTCCGCGTACGTGCGGGACGCCTCGTCGCGGCGGCGCGTCGCGTCGCGTACCCCGGTCAGGGTGGGCCACCAGGCGGCCAGCGTCACCTGGTAGTCCTGCAGCCCGTCGCGGACCTCGGCCAGCCCGTCGGCGTCGTGGGGCAGACCCACGTCGTCGGCGAACTCGGTCGCCTCGGCCAGCGCCGTCTGCGCCGCCGAGACCGCCGTACGGTGTCGCGCCGCCGCCTCGTCCCGCCGGCCGGCGGTGTCCCGGCGCAGCTGGTGAGCGCCACGGACCAGGGTGTGCGCCTCGCGTAATGGCTGGTCGGAGGGGAGACTCTCGGTTTCCTGGCCGACCGCCCGCCGCCGTTCGTCCAGTGTGGCGCGCTGCTCGGCGAGGTCGGCCGACACGGCGGCGAGTTCGTCGGCCTCGGCGCGCAACGCGGCGATCCGGGCCCGGCGGGCCGCTTCCCGGGCGCCGTCGCCGATATGTTCCGCGTCCGGTTTGGTCCACCGCCCGGTGACGACGCCGATGCCGAAACCACCGTCGGTGCCGACCCAGGTCGGCGCGCCGGAGTCCGCGCCGAGACCGATCGCGGCGAGGACGGCGGCGACCGTCGGCCCGGTCAACGCGGCGGCGTGCGGGTCGGCGTCGTCGATGGCCGGGCGCAGCAGCGTCCCGAGGTTCGTCGCCACCTCGGCGGTGGGGTGCAGCAGCGCGTCGCCGCTGTCCGGGTTGCGGACCGTGCCGTCCGGGTCGATCCACGCGTCGAGCACCCCGGCGGCCTCCAGCGCCGCCTCGATCCCGGTGCGCACCTGCGGTGGCACGTCAGCGACGAAGTCGACGACCCGCCACAGTGGTGCGCCGGGCCGGTCGTGGCGCAGCTGCGGGGACCGGGTGTGCGGTGCCGGCGGCGGCTGGTGCGCCCCGTCGGTCAGCCGACCCAACTCGGCGTCGATCTCCCCGACCCGGTCGGCGACCCGCCGCTGCTCGGCCTCCACCGCCGCGTCGGCCCGGGCGATCGCCTCGGCGGCCGCCCGGCTGGCGGCGGTCACCTCCCGGGCGACCGGGTTGTCCCCGTCCAGGGTGCTCACCCACGAGTCGAGCCGGCCGAGCACCGTCTCCGGGTCGGCGATCGACAGCTCGACCAGCCCGGTCAGGTACTCGCCGGTGCGCCGTACCAGGGTTTCGCCCTGTTCGGCGGCGGCGGTCTCGGCGTCGGTGACCGCTTCGTCGGCCGCCGCCACCTCGGTGTCCAGCCGGTCGACCTCCTCCCGGGCGCGGTCGGCCCGGGTCCGGGCCGACTCGGCGGCCGCGCGGAGCCGATCGAGGGTACGCAGCGCGGCCCGCCGGTCGGCGACCAGCTGGTCGGCGGCCCGGCGCGCCTCGTCGAGCCCATGGGTGAAGTCGTCCGGCAGGGCGGCGAGGACCCGGTCGCGGTGCCGGTCGGCGATCCGCGCCGCAGCCGCACCGTCCGCCACCCGGGTACGCGCCGCCGCCTCGTCCTCCTGCGCCGCCTGCAGCTCCTGCGCCGTCTGCTCGGCGGTACGCCGGGCCTGCGCCGCCTCCGCCTCGACGTCACGCAGGCGTTTGGCCTGCTGGCCGGCGAACGTCGCCCGCTGACCGGCAGACTCCCGCAGCCGAGTCAGATGCTCGGCGGTACGCGCCTCGGGGCTTTCCGCGAGTGCCCGTCGGCGCGCCTGCAGCTCGGTGCCGCGCGCGTCCAGCTCGGCCAGTTTGACCTCGGCCTGGCGTACCGCCTTCTCGGCCTGCTCGTGTGCCCGCTGCGCCTCGCCCAGCTCGCGGCCCAGGTGCTCGTAGCGGCTGTGCTGCTGCCGCAGCACCGCGGCCTTGCGTTTCGTCGCGATCCGCGCGTACTGCCGGTAGCGGGTGAGGAAGTCGTCGGCGGCCTTCTTCGTCTCGCGCAGCTCGGTCAGCGTCTCCCGCTCGTCGTCGAGGCCCCGGAACGCCTCGGCGACCTGGGCGATCAGGTTCTCGTCCAGCGGCGGGAGGGCGTCGCCGAGCGCCCGGGACAGGGTCTTCTCGTCCGGGCGCTTCGACAGCTGCGGCTGCCGCAGCTTGATCAGCAGGGACACCAGCGCGTCGTACCGGTCCCCCAGGCCGAACAGTGCCTCGTCGACCGCCCGCCGGTAGTCGACGGCCCGGTCGTAGAGCATCCCCGCCGTGCCGATCGCGTCCCGCAGCCGGTCCCGGGTCGACGCCGTACCGGTGGGGGTGAGCAGCTGCAGGTCGGCGCCGACCCGTTGGCTGGTGACGAAGTACCAGTGCCGGGCGATTCCGCGCCCGGCGACCGCCTTCAGGCCGCAGCCGATGGTCAGGTAGCGGGCGGTGCCGTCGGCGTCGCGGCGGCCGAACTCCAGCCAGGTGTAGCCGGTCCGCTCCGGGTGCGGGTGCCGGCCGCCGAGCAGCAGGTTCCACTCCATCCGCTTGTGCGGATCCCCGTCGGGCTCCACTCGGTACGGTGCAAGCTCACCGTCCAGCAGGAACGGTACGGTCAACGCGAGGACCTTCGACTTGCCGGTGCCGTTGTTGCCCCGCAGCAGCAGGCTGCCGCCGTGGAAGTGGAACTCCTCCTGGTCGTAGTAGAAGATGTCCACCAGCCCGGCCCGCAGCGGCTGCCACCGTTCCCGGTCCGGCACCGGCAGCTCCCGGTCCGGTGTCGACGTCGGTGCGGGTTCGGTCGCGGCGGTGGTCACGGTGACGGCTACTTCCTTCCTTCGACGGTCCGGGTCTCCCGGATGGTCGGCTCTGCCAGGGAGTAACGGGCGATCGCCGGGCGGGCGACGACCAGCGGATCCTCGGCCTGCTCGACAGTGATCAGCTTCAGGGCACGCAGCGCGTCCAACGCGGTGGCGACCAACTCGACCTCGGCGCCCGGATCGGTGGCGTGTTTACGCCAGTACGACCGGTGCGCCCGGGCCAGCTCGCGGGTGTGCCGGTGCAGCTCGCTGACCCGCAGCCCACCCGCGCTGGCCACGCTGGCAACCGCGATTCGCTCCGCCAGCAGCAGCGTCAGGTGGCTCTGCATCCCCTCGGCCGGCATCCGGACGTCGGTCAACTCGTCGGCCGGGTCCACCATCGCGACCCCTTCGGCCCGCACCTCGCCGACCAGCCCGGTCAGTTGGGTGATCCGGTTCAGGATGGCGTACCGCTGGCTGGTCAGGTAGGCCAGCTCGGCCTCGGTCAACTCGTCGTAGTAGACCACCGGCTGTTCGAGCAGCAGCCGGGTGAGCCGGTGCCGCAGCGCCCGGTTGCGGGCGTCCTCGACATCGGGCACCACCTCGACGGTCAGCGCCGCCAACCGGCCGGCCGGCGCCACGTCACCGATCATCGACGGGCCGCGGCTGCTGGCCAGCAGGCCGGCGATCACCCGCCGGTCCACGTCGTAGAGCACGTCGCCGCTGGTGCCCAGGTACGCGTCCTCGTGGCCGGCCACCCGACGCAGCACCCCCCAGTGCAGCAACAGCCGGACCACCGCCACCATGTCGGCGCGCCGTTCCCGCCGGTCCAGAGCGAACGTGAACCCGGTGGCGGCCAGCGCCGGATCGGCGGCGGCCAGCACCACGTCCTCCGCCAGCCGGCCCAGGGTGATCTGCCCGTCGGCGCGTTCCAGCGCGGCCAGGGCGAGGCAGGCCAGCACGTACCGTTGCCGGGAGAACGGGGTTTTGGCCTTCGGATCCCGGGCCGGATGGGTCTGGTCCTGCGGGTCGGCGGTCAGCTTCATCAGCCGGATCGTCTGGGCGTCGGCGACCAGCCGCCACCCGGTCTCCCGGTCGAACCACTCGCGCAGCTCCGCAGCGTACGTGCGGACCAGCCGGAACTCGTCGTCCGGGGTCAGCCCGGCGACCAGCAGCGGGCGGGCGAGCAGCAGCCGGGCGGCCCGCTGCAGCCGGCCCGAGGAGTCGCCCTCGGCGGGGCCGCGCGCCCTCATCCGGCCGCCCCGACCGGGGCGACGTCGGCTCCGACCGGGCCGGAACTGGCCCCGACCGGGGCGAGGTCGGCTCCGACCGGGCCGGAACTGGCCCCGACCGGGGCGAGGTCGGCTCCGGTCGGAGCCAGGTCGGTGATGTCGACCAGATGTTCCGGCCCGGTGAGCACCCCGTCGGCGGTGACGATCCGCACCGGCGGTGCCCCGTCGACGCGGACCAGGCGTACCCGTAGCGTTCCGTCGGAGGTGGTGGTGGTCACCTCCGTAGCGTCCGGCCGCCGGGCCGCCAGCGCGTCGCCCAGCAGATGGAGAAAGAGCCGGAACTCGGCGGTGTCCAGCTCACCGAGGCGCGACAGTGGGACGGGCCCGTCGGTGGCCAACGCCACTCGGGCGCGGGCCGTCTGCGCCGTCTCCCGCTCGGCGCGTTCGGCCAGCTGCCGCCGCTGCGCGGAACGGTCCAGCACCCGGCTCGGCGAGCCGCGCCGCTCGTACGATCCGGTTTTGCGCAGTCGAGGGCTGATCTCCAGCCGGGGTGCCTGGGCCCACGACGTCGATGCCGGCACCGGTCGCTGCTCGACCGCGGCCAGGGTCTCCCCGGTGACGGTCAGGTGCCGCACCGGCGACAGGCCGAACGCGGTGTGCCACAGCCGGTGCGCGGCCTCGTCGTCGGGGGCCTGCGCGAACCACAGCGCCAGCGACCGGAAGTCGGCCGACCGGTCCGACCGGCCGGCCCGGCGTTCGTTGATCGACGCCACCGCGCCGAGCAGCTGCCGGATCGCGCCGATGGCGGCGGTACGCAGCAGCCGTGCCTGGGACTGCCGGCTGGCGTCGCCGCTGACGAACCAGTCCCGCAGACCGTTCCAGCGTTGCTGCCAGACCACCCGCGCCTGGTCAAGTGCCTGGTCGTCGGCGTCCTCACCGGGTGCGGCGTCGGCGGTCTCCCGACGGGCCACGATCTCCAGCAGCGGGTGCACCCCGGTCGCCTCGATCCGGTGGGCCAGGTTGGCGATCTCCGCGCCCCGGTTGGCGAGATCGGCGATGAACCGTTCGATGTACGCGATCAGCTGTTCCTTGTACGCGAGGAAGGCCGCCACATCCGCGTCGGCGAAGTCGACGGCCCGCCGCAGCGATGCCATGAACGCCTGCGCGTTGTCGGCCAGCCCGGTGAACCGGTCGACCAGGCTCCGCATCAGCAGGTGGGTCTTTGCCGGGTCGGGCGCGGACCCGGCGGCGGCCTCGGTGGCGATGCCCAGCAGCGCGCGCAGCTGGTCGGCGATGTCGGACAGCGCCACCGACTGCAGTGCGCCGCGTCGGCCGATCGCCTCCTCGTACGTGGCGATGGCCTGCTCGGCGGCGTGGCCGTGCGCGCTCAACTGATAGAGGTAGCGGGCGCGGTGGAAGTCTTCCACGGTGGTGACCCGTCCGGTGTCCGGGTCGGCCCGCAGGTTGCCCCACTCGGCGAGCTGGGCCAGCGCCGCCGCGACGGCCTCCAGCGACGCCCCGGGGCCGATCTCGGCCAGGACGTCCTCCGGCCGCAAATGTACGGTGAACCGCCGTTTCGCGCGGACGAACGCGTTCAGCACGTCCCGGTACAGGGTGACGTTCTGCGCCTGCAGGTGCGCGAACGGCTGGGCGGGCGGGCCGGTGCCGGTCGACATCTGGCCATCATCGCAGACCCGGATCGGGCCACGACGCACGCAGCAGGATCATGTGGCCACAAAATTGTGATACATTTCGTCCATGACGACTGCTGGCGAGCACTCGGTTGGTCTTCGAGAACTACGCCACAACACCAGCGAGGTGCTGGCGCGGGTGCGACACGGCGAGACGATCGATGTGACGGAGTACGGAAAACTGGTGGCGCGGATCGTGCCGGTGGCCGAACGCGAGCCGACGCCCGTGTTGGACCGCCTGGTCACGGCGGGTCGGGCACGTCTGGCGGTACGGCCAGGATTCCGGCCACGGATGCGGGCCGGGGACGGCACCGACCGACTCGGGGACGCCCTTGGCACGCTACGCGACGAGGAACGTTGGTGAGTCTCTACTACATCGACACGTCCGCCGCGCTCAAGTTGCTGGCCGAGGAGAGCCACTCCCACGCGTTCGCCGCCTTCTACGACGACCACCCGGGCGCGTCGTGGGTCAGTTCCACGTTGCTGCGGATCGAGGTGATCCGGGCCGTCGGCCGGGTCATGCCGGCAGCCCTACCGGATGCCAGAGCCCTCCTGCTGGCCTTCGACTACGTCGACATCGACGACGAGGTCGTGGACGCGGCGATGGACGAGCCGGACCGGATGCTGCGGTCGCTGGACGCGATCCACCTGGCCACCGCGCGAGTGCTCGGGACGGATCTGGACGGCCTTGCCACCTACGACGACCGGCTGGCGGCTGCGGCGAAGGACGCGGGGATTCCCGTCGTCGATCCGCGGGACTGACCAGCCCGCGAGCCGCTACCGGTCGCCGCGCAGGTACCGGGTGACCATGTCGACCAGTTCGTTCTCCAGCGTCTCGACCGGGACGCCGCGCGGGTCGGCCAGTAGCTTGTGTGTGTTGATCTCCACTGTGAACAGGATCAGTTCGGCGGCGGTGTCGACGTCGCGTACGTCGACATCCGGGTGCCGGGCGAGCAGGTCACGCAGCTGAGAGACCCGGACCTCGCCGTGCCGGTTGATCGCGTCGAGCAGTTCCGGCGATACCGGCGCCTCTTCGATCATGATGCGGAGCAGTTGCGGATCGTCCCGATGGTTGTCGATCGCGTCGCGGACGATCGCCCGGACCATCGCCGGCAGGCTCCCGGCGGACATGTCGAGCTGATCGGCCTGCTGCCAGGCGCCGCGATCGATGTGGCGGACCAGCAGCTCGGCGAGGATGGCGTCCTTGTTCGGGAAGTACTGGTACAGCGAGCCGATGGAGATGCGGGCCCGCTCGGCGATGCGGTTGGTGGTCCCGGCGGCGTAGCCGTACTCGGTGAAAACGTGAGCAGCGGCGGTGAGGATGCGCTCCCGGGTCAGCTCGGCACGCACCTGGCGGGGCCTGCGACGTGGCGCAAGACGATGGTCGCCCGACGGCATCCGGGGTCCTCCTCGGCAGCGGCAAAAGCGAGTAGCAAAAAGATGAGCTATTGCTCAGAATAGCTTCATGAACTGCGAAAACAAGAGCGGTCAGCGACCCGGTGGTGGATCGTGATCCCCAAGGTCCAGCTGCCCGAGTCACGGACGATGATCAGGCTGGAGGTGCGCCGCCGCGAGTTCCCCACCCCGGGCTTCGCGAGCGTCACCCTGGGCGGCCCCGCCGTCAGGGACCTCGTCGTCGCCGGCAACGACCAGGCCGTCCGGCTGTTCTTCCCCCGCGAGGGACAGACCGGGTTACGGATGCCCACCGTCTCGAACGACGCCTGGATCGCCCAGCTGCTGCTGTGGCCGAAGTCGACCCGGCCGTGGGTCCGCAACCTGACGATCCGGCGGGCCCGACCCGCCGACGACGAGATCGACATCGAGTTCGCCCTGCACGGCGACTCACCCATGTCGTCCTGGGCACGCACCGCCGAGCCGGGCACCCCGGCCGGGATCTTCGACATCGGCACCATGTACCGACTGCCGGAGCAGGTGCACCGGCAACTGCTGATCGGCGACGAGAGCGCGCTGCCCGCCGTACTGTCGATCCTGGACGGCACGCCGCCGACGCTGGCCACGGAGGTCTACCTGGAGGTCCCGACCAGGGCCGACATCCGGGCGGTCGAGACACCCGCCGGCGTACGCGTCCACTGGTTCAGCCGCGACGACGCGGACCTGCGACCCGGCGCTCTGCTGGTGGCGGCGCTACGCGACGCGGCCCTGCCGTCGGACCGCTGCTACACCTGGGTCGCGGGCGAGTCCTGGTTGGCCACCACGGTACGGCGACACCTGGTCAACGACCGTGGAGTCGCCAAACGGGACATCTCGTTCTTCGGCTACTGGCGCCTCGGCCGGGCCGCACCCGGCTGACCGAAGACCCAGCTGACCGAGGAACGGTTGAGAGAGGAATCCCCTGTGCGACAGGCAGACCAGGTGGCCACCCCGCGCCGGCTCACGACGGTGGAGCAGGTGGAGAGCATCGTCGGCCGGCCGGCGTCGATGGTCATGCTCAAGCAGATCAGCGCCCTCGACGAGGGCTGCCGCAGCGTCCTCGCCCGCTGCCCGATCGCCGCCTTCGGCTACCGGGACGCCGACGGCACCAGCAGGACGACCTTCATCGGCGGTACGCCGGGGTTCACCCGCGTCCACTCCCCCACCCGGATCTCGTTCGCCCTGGCCGAGCCCGGCGATCCGCACGGCCCGGTCTCGTTCTTCTTCCTCCTGCCCGGCGTCGGGGAGATCCTGCGGGTCAACGGCACGGTGGTCACGCGTCAGGGCGCGCGGACGACGGTCGACATCGAGCAGGCGTACGTGCACTGCGCCCAGGCCGTGCTGCGGTCCCGCCTGTGGCAGCCACCCGCACCGCTGGCACCGCCAACCGGGATCGCGAGCGACGGTCCGCTGGGCCGGCCCGGTGTCGCCGAGTTCCTGGCCGGCGCAGCGTTCCTCGCACTGTCCAGTTGGGACTCGTCCGGGGACAGCGACACCAGCCCACGCGGCGACCAACCGACGGTGGCCCGGATCCTGGACGGTCACACGCTCGCCATCGCCGACCGCAAAGGCAACAAACGCGCCGACACGCTGCACAACCTGCTCTCCGACGACCGGCTCTCGTTCGCCGCGCTCGTCCCCGGCCGCAGCGGCGTCCTGCACGTACGCGGCCGGGGCGCGATCACCGACGACCCCGTACTGCTGGAGACGATGGCGCTGCGCGGCATGGCACCGCACGCGGCGCTGCTCATCGACGTCGAGCACGCCGAGGTGACCGACAACCCGGCTGTGGCACGGTCGCGGCCCTGGGCACCCGACCGGCACGTCCGGCCCGGCGAGGCCCCGGACCTGATGGCTCTGGCGTCCGACCACCTCACCGCCGGCTCGGCGAACGCCCCGGGCGGCCCGCCCGCCTTCCTGGTCAAGGCCATCGGGTCGGTCCCGGGGATGCCCCGGCTGCTGCGCCTGGTGCTGAACCGTGCCTACCGTTCCGGACTGCGCAAAGAGGGCTACGACGGCGTCGAGACTGACGCGGGCGGCCGACGCCACGGCCTGCTGGCCCGGCTGCGCCGCCGGCCGGGAGCCGGGTCGCGGCCGGACAGCCAACTCCGCGAGGTACGCGTCGTACGGGTCCGCAGGGAGACGCCGGACGTCGTCACCCTCGTGCTGGCCGACGCCGACGGCGGCGACGCGCCGTTCGACTTCCGACCCGGCCAGTTCTTCACGCTCGTCGTCGACATCGACGGCCGCCCGGTGCGCCGCGCCTACTCGGCCTCGTCGGCGCCCGGCTCGCCACATTTGGAGGTCACCGTCAAGCACGTCGAGGGTGGCCGCTTCTCCAGCCACGTGCACCGTGACCTGCGCGCCGGGGACCGCCTCGCGGTACGCGGCCCGTCGGGCTCCTTCCATACCGGGCAGCAGGCCAGCGGTGACCTCGTGCTGGTCGCGGCGGGCAGCGGCGTGACCCCGATGATGAGCATGATCCGTACCCGGCTCGCCGGCCGGACCGAGGACGGCCGGACCGAACGCGGCCGGATTGCGCTGCTCTACAGCAGCCGCACCGAGCAGGACGTCATCTTCGCCGACGAGCTGCGCCGGCTGGAGCGGGAGCACCCCGACCGGTTCTCGGTCACCCACGTACTGACCTGCCGGGACCGGCGGCTCGACGCGGACGGCGCACGGCGCTGGATCACCGAACTGTCCCCGGACCGGGACGCCCACTACTACATCTGCGGCCCGGAGCCGCTGATCGACACCGTGCGAGGCGCGCTGACCCGCCTCGGGATCCCGGACGCGCTGGTGCACCACGAGCGCTACACCAGCGCGGCGGACCTGCACACCAGGGCGGAGGAACCGGCGACCGCGCCGGCCGTGCCCCGGCAGATGACCATCGAGCAGGACGGACACCCGGCCGCGACGGTGCTGGTCGAGCCCGGCCAGACGTTGCTCGACGCGGGGCTCGCGGCCGGGCTGCCGATGCCGTACTCCTGCACCATCGGTAACTGCGGGGAGTGCGTGGTGAAGCTCCGCGCCGGGCAGGTCGCGCAGCACGAGCCGAACTGCCTCACCCCACGGCAGCGGGCCGACGGCTACGTGCTGACCTGCGTCGGCCGGCCGATGTCAGCGGTCACCCTGGACATCGCGGACCCGTGAGCGGCGACCGGTCCGGTGCCGATGATCGATGCCGAGCAGTTCTTACCAGGTGCTTACGAGCCGGCCCGAACCCGAACTGCCGCCGCCGGCAGACCCGTACCAGCCGTCGACACCAGGCGCCGACACCGGCCCTGGAATCACTGGCAACAGGTAGGGAGAGGCCGATGGAACCAAGGAAGAGCCGGGGCCGCCGGGCCGTCGACAGCCGTACGGTCCGCGGCGTGACCGTGGCGGTCGCCACCGTCGCCCTCGGGGCAACCGCCGTCGTGACCTTCGTGTCCGGTGGCGGCCGCAACTCCGCGTCGGCCGGGTCCATACCGGCCGCCTCGGTCCGGATCGAAGAGGTCGCGCCGAACGTCGTCGAGGTGGCCGCTGGGCCGAACGGCTCGACCGGCGTGTTCACCGTCGACTGCGGCACCAACGGCAACGGCAAGTTCAGCTCGGACAACCCGGTGGCCCAGCCTGGCATCAGCAACGGCGCCGAACACCTGCACGACTTCGTGGGCAACCTCGCGATCAACGCGAACACCAGCGACGAGGCGTTGGCCGCGTCCGGCACGACCTGCCGCAACGGTGACCGGTCGTCGTACTTCTGGCCGGTGGTGCGCATCGACCGTTCCCCCCGCTCCGGCGTCGGGGACGTCGGGACGCCGACGGTGTCCTGCCCACCCGCCAGGGACCGCATGCCGTCCATCCCACCGGCCGCGTACGGCAACGTGCAGCGGGCGCTCGGCGAACTCGACCGGCAGATCGCCGAGGCGAACGCCCGGCTCGCCGGCAGCCAGGGAGTCGACGCCCGGCGCAACAACGAGGTGCTCAGCTGGTTGCGCGCCCGTCGGGCCGGGACGCTCCGCCAGGTCGCGGGTGAGCTCGGCCAGTTCGGCGCCCGACCGACCGGTCTGATGTCGCTGGTCGACTGCGCGGTCAGCTACGACGCCCTGCACGCCGGGCACAGCACGGACGGTCGGACGCAGGCCAACCCGATGGTCGAGTGCCCGACCGTACGGGACCGGCTGCCGGCCGTACCGGCGCAGGCAGCGGCCGAGGTCGACCAGAATCTGAACCTGCTCGACCGGCAGATCGCCGAGGCCAACGAACGGTTGTTGACCACGGCCGGCGAGGGCGGCCCGAACTTCGCCCAGAACGCGATCGTGGGGCCGCTGCGCGACAAGCGGCGGGCCACCCTCGATCGGATCGAGATCGCGATCGGTCGGCACGCGGCGCGGCCGACCGGGCTGACTCAGCTGGCGTCCTGCACCCTGCTCGGGCCGGGCAGCGGCGACAACAGCGGATCCGGTGACAACGGCGGCGATGGGGGCGACAACGGTGGGGCCGGCGACGGAGCCGACGGCCCGGACGCCGCACCGTCGGCGCTGCCCGTCCCGTCCGGCCCGGACCTGGAGCTTCCCGGCAACACCGGCGGCATCGTCCGGCCCGCCGAGGTTCTCATCGAGTACCGGGGCAACCCGGTCAGCAAGGTGACCCCGATGCCCCGGTTCCTGCGGGCGTTGACCGGTGAGTCGAAGCCGACCAGTCGTGGCCCGGGCAACGCCCGCGAGTCCTGGACCTGCTCCGGCTTCACCGACCGGCTGTCGGACAAGTACCCGATCTGTCCGAAGGGCTCGCAGGTGCTGCGCGTCCATGACTTCCCCGGCTGCTGGGACGGGGTCAACATCGACAGCGACAACCACCGGTCGCATCTGTCGTTCGCCGACGCGACCACCGGCGCCTGCCCGACCGGGTTCGTGGCCATCCCTCAGCTGCGGATCACCATCGCCTACTACATCCCGCGTGACGTGCAGTTCAAGGGTCAGTACCTGCTCGACTCCTTCCCCGAGGAGGACCACAACCCGTTCTCCGACCACAACGACTTCATCAACGTCAACTCGGAGAAGCAGATGAGGAAGATCGCCAAGTGCATCAACGCCGGCCGTAGCTGCCGCTGAGCCGTCGGTCCGCCTCCGGTGACCGGGCTGGTCCAGCCGGGTCACCGAGGCGGAGTCACCAGAGCAGGGAAGTCACCCACGGAGCCGGGAGATCACCAGGGGATGATGCCGTCGTCGTTGACGAACGTGCCGGTCGGGCCGCCGTCGGGCAGCGTGGCCAGCCGGATCGGGGTGGCGGCGGCTTCCTGGACCGGACGCCCGACACCGCCGGTGAAGTCGGTGGCGACCAGCCCCGGGCAGGCCGTGTTGATCAGGATGTCGGTGTCGGCGAGCTGCCGCACGTAGTGCACGGTGACCGCGTTGAGGTACGTCTTCGTCGGCGAGTAGGCCGCCATGATCGGGCCCACGTTGATTTCCGGATCGGACTGCCAGGTCAGCGAGCCGACGCTGCTGGAAATGTTGACGATGCGCGGCGACGCCGACCGGCGCAGCATGGGCAGCATCGCGTTGGTCACCCGGATCACGCCGTACACGTTGGTGTCGACGATCTCACGGACGGCGTCGAGGTCGAGCGTGGTCGGGTCCTGCTCCCATCCCGGCCCGGTCTCGCCGGCGATGCCGGCGTTGTTGACCAGGACGTCCAGCCCGCCGGCCTGACGTTCGATCAGCTGCGCAGCCTCGGTGACGCTGCGGTCGTCGGTGACATCCAGCGGTACGGCGAACGCGTCGACTCCGGCGGCGTACAGCGTCTTGACGGCTGCTTCGCCGCGGGCGGTGTCGCGCGCCCCCACCGCCACCCGGTAGCCCTTCGCCCCGAGCCCGGCGGCAATCTCGTAGCCGAGTCCCTTGTTCGCGCCGGTGACCAGCGCGGTCTTCGTTGCGGTCGTGGTCTTGTCGGTCATGGCCCCGATGGTGGCGCGGCGGTAGCCGCCGTCGTTACACCGTCTGGGTGCCGCTGTCATACCCGGCGGGTATCACCGACGTATCGTTGTCGGCGTGGAGACGCTGGAGACCCGTGAGCTGCGGTACTTCGTCACGGTCGCCGAGGAGCTGCACTTCAGCCGGGCGGCCGAACGGCTCGGCATCGCCCAGCCGCCGCTGTCCCGGGCGATCGCCCAGCTGGAACGCCGCCTCGGCGTCACCCTGCTCGACCGCGACCGCCGAGGGGTGGCGCTCACCGACGCCGGTCAGGTGCTGCTCGACGAGGCGCGCGCCATCCTGGACGCCACCGCCGCAGCCGCCCGGCGGACCCGTCGCGCCGCCGCCGGCACCAACCGGCTGACCCTGGTCACCAAGGCCGGCGCCGGCCATGAACTGCTGCAGAAGCTGCTCGACGCGCACGCCGCCGAGCCGGACGCGGCCGAGATCGACGTGCTGCTGTGCGGCATGGGCGACCAGGCGCGGATGCTGCGCGACGGCCGCGCCGACGCCGCGCTGATGCAGCGGCCGTTCGACTCGCTCGCCAGCTTCGACACCGAGGATCTGCTGACCGAGCAGCAGGTCGCGATCCTGCCCGCCGGGCATCCGCTCGCCAGCCGTACTTCGTTGACCATGGCCGAGGTCGGCGACGTGCCGGGGCTGCCGGTCGCCCGCTGGCCGCGCCCCGACGGTACGTACGAACCCGGACCCGGGCCGGAGATCCACGACCAGTCTCAGCTGGCCCAGCTGATCGCCCTCGGGCACACCATGGCCGTGCTGTGTGCCTCGTCCCGGTCCTGGCTGTGGGACGCGCACACCGCCGTACCGCTGACCGACGCGCCGCACGTCACCACCGTGCTCGCCTGGCTGCCGGACAACCGCTCCCGGGCCGTCGCCGGACTCGTCCGGACCGCCACCCAGCTGTGATCAGCCGTAGCTGACGAGGACCGTGCCGAGCGCGGCGGCGTTCCACAGCGCGTGGGCCACCATGGGTGCCGTCAGCCGGCGGGTGGCCAGGAACAGCCCGGTGTAGACCAGGCCGGCGACGGTGATGGACAGCGCGTCCAGAGCGCTGGCCGGCAGGTGCAGCAGGCCGAACAGGACCACCGAGACGACCGCCGCCACCCACAGCGTCACCTGGGGGCGGGCGGACCGTTGCGGGATCGCCCCGAGCAGGAACCCCCGGAAGTACAGCTCCTCGGCGATGCCGCCGCCGACGATCCCCAGGAAGAGGGTGGCGGCCAACGCGGCCGGTCCGGCGGCGGACATGCGCAGGATCTCCTGGATCTCCGGGTTGGCTTCGCCGCCGGCCGCCGGCATCAGCACCCCGAACTCCAGCAGCAGGCGGGGTGGGACGGTGGCCGCCGCGATCAGCATGTCCCGCCGCCAGTGCCGCGAGGTCAGGCCGAGACTTCGGCGGGTCAGCCCGTGGCGGCGTAACCACCAGGCGATGAGGGCGGCGGCCGACACCAGTTCGGCGGCGGCGACCGCGACCAGCACCGCCGGCACCCCGTCGGCCGCGAACACGCCCATGGCCAGCGGTGGTCCGACGAAGCAGATGATCGCGCCGGCGAGGAACACCCCGGCGGAGCGGACGGGAACGGGGATGGTCACGGCTGGTCCAGCCTTCCGGTGGGCGGATGGGGTCGGTCGACGTACCGGTGGCGGGCTGACCCGCTGCGGCATATCGAGATTCGATATACTAGACCAAATTCATATCGAATTTCGATAGGGAGGGGCCGCCCATGCGGCACGACATCGAGCGGGGGCGTCGTCCCCGTACCGCTCCGGCCGGTCAGTGGGCCTTCGAGGCGGTCACGGCAGGTGCCGTGGCACTCGGCACCCTGCTGGACGCCGCCTCGGCGATCGGCGTACTGATCGCCGACAACCTGGTCGTGCCCGTCACGGTGAACCCCACCACCGACCTCGGGCCGCCGGCCACCGCCGGCCGCTTCACGCTCACACCCGGGGACGCCGCCCTGCTGACCGTGACCGAGCCGACCGTCGCCGACCGGCTCTGGATCTTCGGGCCGGCGCTGCTGCTCGCCGCCGTCATCGCCACCGCCGGCGGACTGCTGTGGCGGGTGGTGCGGTCGCTGCGCTCAGCGGACCCGTTCCACCCGCGCAACGCCCGCCGGGTCGGCGCGGCGGCCGCCGTACTCCTGCTCGGCGGATCGCTGGCCGCCGCGCTGCAGGCCGCCGGTCACCTCGCACTCGTCAGCACCGCCCGGGACGCCTGGCAACCGGACCGGACACTCGCGCTGCAGGCCGTCATCGACCCGCCGGTGGCCGTCCTGCTGCTCGGCCTCGGCCTCGGCGCGGCGGCCGAGTTCCTGCGCCGGGGCACGGCGATGCGCGCCGACCTCGACGGACTGGTCTGATGGCCCCGACCGACGACGAACAGTCCGCCGGTCACCGGGTGGTCTGCCACCTCGACCGGCTGCTCGCCGACCGCCGGATGACCCTCACCGAACTCGCCGAACGGGCCGGGGTCACCGTGGTCAACCTGTCGGTGTTGAAGAACGACCGGGCCAGAGCGGTCCGGTTCTCCACCCTGACCGCCATCTGCGACGTGCTGCACTGCCAGCCAGGTGACCTGTTCAGCGTCTACCCCACCGATCCGCCCGCACCGGGTCCCCAGGCTCCGCCCCCGTGACCGCCCACCGGCCACCGCGGCCACCAGCAGGACGGCGCCGGAGGACGTGTAGCGGGCGTCAACTTCTGACGTGGCGCACCGTTGGATAGGCGCCCCGGTAGCTGTCTCGATCCAGAAGGTCCAGCCGTTCCGCTGCGGATTGACTCCGGGGCGCCGTTCGCTCACCACGGCTCGAGCAGCCTCGCTCGGCGTGCGGTACACCGAACCAGCGAGCGGGCCGCTCAGAATTTCGATACGCGATCGCCCGCAACCAGCTCAACGACTCGGAGTTCTGCGGGCCGACCTTCACCGACGACGGCAAGGTTCTCTTCGTCAACATGCAGGACCCCGGTCTCACCCTGGCCATCACCGGCCCGTGGGAGAAGTACCTGGGCTGACCCGATCGCTTTGCGCGGTGCGTGGGACCGACCGGTCCCGCCCACCGCTGGTCAGTGACGCCGTGGGCCGCCCCTTGAGATCAGGCCGCCGCCGGCAGACGACGGGTACCCCGGCAGACGACGTCAGGTTTCGCCGTCGCGGATGATCTGCCGGACCCGCTCCCGGCTGTAGCCGGTGGCCGCCACGATGTCCACCTGGCGCACGCCGTCCCGGTCGGCGGCCCTGATCGCTGCGGCCAGGTCGGCACGTGCCCGGTCCACCTTCTCTCGGGCCTCGGCCACGAGGCGGGCGGCCCGCTCTTCGGCACGGGGCACCGCAGCTTGCGCCGTGCGCAACTTTCGTACTGCCGCCTCCAGGTCCGCCACTTGGCCATTTCAGCAGGTCAGACGTTAGGCCAAGCCACCTAGCGGATATGTTGGCCAAATTTAGCACTTGACGTTTGGCCAAATTAGGGTTGCAATAGTTGGCATCCGGAGATGGCCGGGTCCGATCGGCGCTCCCGGTACCGACCCGCCCCGACCAGGGAGGTCCGAGCGGGGGCCATGAGGTCACCGTTCGGACCGAGCACCTGACGCTGTCCGACCGCGACCGCGACCGCGACAGCGGCCAGGGCTCCCGCGCCATCTACGAACTTCGCACCTCTGACCGTCGGGGCTGACCCGAACACCCCGACACGGACGACGCCCCCGACCGCAGCCGAGGGCTTCGGATTGCTCCGGGTTGGTGTTTCTCGGGTTGGGGCGGGGAACCCAAGATGCCTCCGCAGGCTTGATGCCACAGGTGCATCAAGATGCACCTGTGGCATCAAGCCCAACCGGCACCCCCCACCCAGGGGATGACCCTGCGCTCAGAGCCAATGACGCAACGTAACCGACGGGTTCAAGGATCGATGCCAGTTCCGTCGGTGTGCGGAGCCCATGGGGTCAGCGGCGGCCGACGGTGAGGACCGGTTTGGTGACCTCGGCGTAGAAGTCGTTGCCCTTGTCGTCGACGACGATGAACGCCGGGAAGTCCTCCACCTCGATCTTCCAGATGGCTTCCATGCCCAGCTCCGGGTACTCGAGGGCCTCGACGTGCCGGATGCAGTCCTGCGCCAGCCGGGCCGCCGGGCCGCCGATCGAGCCGAGGTAGAAGCCGCCGTGCGTACCGCAGGAGCGGGTGACCTGCGCGGACCGGTTGCCCTTGGCGAGCATGATGTGCGAGCCGCCGGCGGCCTGGAACTTCTCCACGTACGCGTCCATCCGCCCGGCCGTGGTCGGGCCGAACGAGCCGGACGCGTACCCCTCGGGGGTCTTCGCCGGACCGGCGTAGTAGACGGCGTGGTCGCGCAGGTACTGCGGCATCGGCTCACCGGCGTCCAGCCGCTCGGCGATCTTGGCGTGGGCGATGTCCCGGGCGACGACCAGCGGGCCGGTCAGCGACAGCCGGGTCTTCACCGGGTACTTCGACAGCTCGGCGCGGATCTCGGCCATCGGCCGGTTCAGGTCGACCCGGACCACGTCGGCGTCGGCGGACGCGTCGGCGGCGAGGGTTTCGTCGGTGACGTCGGGCAGGAAGCGGGCCGGGTCGGTCTCCAGCTTCTCCAGCCACACCCCGGACGGGGTGATCTTCGCGACCGCCTGCCGGTCGGCGGAGCAGGAGACGGCGATCGCCACCGGGCAGGAGGCACCGTGCCGGGGCAGCCGGACCACCCGTACGTCGTGGCAGAAGTAGCGCCCGCCGAACTGTGCGCCGATGCCGAACTGACGGGTCAGTTCCAGCACCTGCGCCTCCAGCTCGACGTCGCGGAAGCCGTGCGCGCCGATGCTGCCGCTGGTCGGCAGGTTGTCCAGGTACTTGGCGCTGGCGTACTTGGCGGTCTTGAGCGCGAACTCAGCCGACGTGCCGCCGACGACGATCGCCAGGTGGTACGGCGGGCAGGCGGAGGTGCCGATCAGCCGCAGCTTCTCCTCCAGGAACTGCATCATCCGGGTCGGGTTCAGCAGTGCCTTGGTCTCCTGGTAGAGGTACGACTTGTTGGCCGAGCCGCCACCCTTGGCCATGAACAGGAACTTGTACGCGTCCGGCTGGCCGCCCGGGTCCTCGGCGTACAGCTCGATCTGGGCCGGCAGGTTGGTCCCGGTGTTGCGCTCCTCCCACATGGTGATCGGCGCGAGCTGCGAGTAGCGCAGGTTCAGTTTGGTGTACGCCTCGTACACCCCCCGGGCGATGGCCTGCTCGTCGGTGCCGTCGGTGAGCACGTGCCGGCCGCGTTTGCCCATCACGATGGCGGTGCCGGTGTCCTGGCACATCGGCAGCACCCCACCGGCGGCGATGTTGGCGTTGCGCAGCAGGTCGAGAGCGACGAACCGGTCGTTGGGTGACGCGGCCGGGTCGTCGAGGATCGCCCGCAGCTGGGCCAGGTGCGCCGGGCGCAGGTAGTGAGCGATGTCATGCATCGCCTCGGCGGTCAGTGCGGTCAGCACCGCCGGCTCGATGGTGAGGAACCGTCGCCCGCCCGGCCCGTGCACGACGTCGACGCCTTCGTCGCTGATCAGGCGGTATTCCGTCAGGTCGTCGCCGGTCGGTAGCAGCGGGGTGTGGGAGAACGGGGCGGCACTGCTCATGACCGGCAAGCCTAGGCCAGAGGTGGCCGCAGCTCCCAACCCCCGGGTGGGTCAGCCCTTGGCCGGGCACTCCTCCTGCTTGGCGCCGCCACAGGTGGGGCCGGGGTCGGGGCCGCCGGGATCGGCGGGGTCGTCCGGACCGCCTGCGGGGGTCGCGGCGGCGCCGGCGAACCGGACGTAGCCGATCTCCCGGCCGTCGCCGATGACCATGCCGCGCGGTCCGACGGCCAGCACCTCCGCCGAGGTACGCAGGTTGACCAGCTCGGTGCCGGTGGCCGGGTCGAGGGCGACGACCCGGTCCGGTTTGCGGTCGACGACCAGGGCCGCGTGCCGGGTGAGGGCCAACTGGGCGTCCGGGTGCATCGGGCGGGTCCACCGGGGTGCCGGAGTGGGCAGCACGTACGCCTGGAGGGTCTCGCCGTCGGCGGAGCGGGTCAGTGCGTACCGGTCGTCGACGGCGCGCAGCTCCTGCCCGGCGGCGCCGGTCCACAGCACCCGCCCGTCGTAGGCGTCGAGGACGGTTTCCCGCATGTCGGGGGCGATGCCGGCGAGGACGTTGGCGCCGCCGGTCGGGTTGTCCCGTTGGGCGCAGCCGATCCGGTCGGCGGTGCGCAGGTTGATCCCGGTCCGCTGCCAGACGGGCAGGTCGGTCACCGGGTCGACGCCCCGCGCGGTGTAGTAGCAGGCACCGTCGCGCGGGGTGGCGACCAGGCTGAACACCCGGCCGGCGAAGACCACGATCCGTTCGTGCCGGTCCTCCTCCAGCTCCTGCAGGACCTGACCGGTGCGGGTCTCGACGACGTGGATCTTGCCGTCGATCGGGAAGCCGAGCACGGTCGGCATGGTCTGCGGGCCGCCGGCGTCGTCGGCGACGTCGTCGGCGGTCAACGGCCGGCTGGTGACCAGTTTCGGATTGTCGGCGAACAGCACGAAGCCCATTCCGGGCAGCTGGGCGGTCCACCGTGGAGACTTGCCGCGCGGGTCCCAGGCGGTCAGCGTGCAGTCGCGTGGGCCGGCGCAGCGTACGTCGAGCAGCGCGTCGCGGTAGGTCCAGACGGCGATCGCGGCGTCGTCGGCGCGCAGCACGGCGCCGGTGGCCGGGTTGAGCACCTGGTAGCCGTCTTTGAGCAGTTCGCCGGTGGCCACGACCTGGTCGGTGCCCTCACCGGCGACCGCCGCCCAGTCGGCCTTGTGTTCCCACACCTGGTTGCCGGAGGTGATGCTGCGCCCTTCGACCTTGAGCCGGTGCTCGACGATGACGGCGCGTTCGGTGATGGTGACGCCGCGCGGCGTACCGCCGACCCGCTGTTGCCAGGTGACGTCCGAGTCGGCCAGTGGCTGGCTGCGGTTGACCCAGTCCCACAGGCCGGGGAACGGGTTCCAGACTCCGGTGGCGGCGAGCACGATGACCACGACGAGCGCGAAGGCCAGGTAGCACTTCACGCACGGCGCGCTCCCCTTCGCCATCGGGCCACCGTAGCCGGGCCTGACCAACAGAACAGCCGGCCGACCGAAATGCGGCTTTTAGGCGTGTCGGGGGACATTCATGCGTGGTACCCGGAGTTGTCGCCACAACAGCAGCGTGGCGACCAGCGACAGCGCCCCGAAACCGGCCATCACCAGCCCCGGCGCGACCCACTCGGCGACCAGCCCGGCCGCCCCGGCGGCCAGCCCCTGCCCGGTCATCATCCCCATGTGGGACAACCCGAACGCCTGGCCGCGCCGATCCGGCGGCACCGCGTCCAGGAACCGCCGGGCCAACCCCAGATGGTACGAGAACCCGAACGTCGCCGCCCCGAACAGCACCGCCGCCACCAGCAGCCCGAGATCGGCCACGAAGGCCAGCATCGGCACCCCGAGCAGCAGCGCCAGCCACGGCGTCAACGCCTCCCGCCGGGCCGGCGCCACCCACCGCCCGACCACCAGGTCACCGAGCAGCATCCCACCGGCCCCGGCCATGAACAGCACCCCGGCGGCGCCCTCGCCACCGGCGTACGGCACCACCACCCCCTCCGCGCCGACCAGCAGCGCCCCGGGCAGCCAGGTGGCCAGCAGCAGACCGCGTACCGGCGGGTCGGCGAGCAACTGTCGGTTCACCCGCCAGGTCTCGCGTACCGCGCCTCCGGTCGCGGCGGCCCCGACCACCCGGGCCGCCCGGTCGGACAACCCGAACCGGATCAGTGCCGTCGAGGTCAGGCAGGTCACCGCAGTGATCCAGAGCGCGCCGTACGGCCCGAACAGGCCGATCAGCGCGCCGCCGACGGCGAACCCGAGGACCTGGGTGGCCCCGGCGGTGATGGTGAACAGCGCCCGGCCCAGCACGTACCGGTCACCGGCCAGCAGGTCCGGCAGCAGCGCGGTACGGGCCGCCGACGCCACCGGCGACACCAGCCCGACGGTGAACACCAGCGCCAACGCGCCCACCGGCGGCAGCACCCCGATCGCCAGCACCACCACCGTGACCACCCGGATCAGGTCGTAGCCGACCATCACCGTCCGGGGCCGCCAGCGGTCGGCGTACGCCAACAGGAACATCCCGCCGACCACGCTGGGCAGGAAGCCTGCGACGTAGGCCAGCGCGGCCAGCAGCGGCGAGTTCGTCCGCTGGTAGACCAGCACGGACAGGGCGAGCATCTTCACCGTCTCGCCGATCATGAAGATGCCGTAGCTGGCGAAGAGCGCCCGGAACTCGCCGACCGCGAACAGGTCCCGGAAGGTGGCCCGGTCGGCCGGCGACGCACTGCTGCCAGTGGTGGGGGTGGTCACCGGCGAAGCATGCCGCCGGTACGCCGGCCAGCGGTAACCTTTCGGCGCAAGGCGAAAGGTCGCCGGAGGTGGACAGGGGCCGGATGCGGATCGAGGTGAGCTCCGGCGACGTCGCGGCCAGCCGGTTCGCGATCTCCCCGCTGGGCGAGACGATGGCCGCGCTGCGGCTGTTCGCCGGTGTCCAGACCGCCGGACCGCTGCTGCCCTGGGTGCGCCGACACCGTGACCGCTACCAGGCGCTGCGCCGCGCCCAGCCTGGCATCGCCGCGCTCCGCGCGCTGTACCGGCCGCACGGCTACAGCGCCGATTTCGTCCAGCCGCCGCCCGACGGGGTCGGGCTGAGCTTCACCGACCAGCTCGCCGTGATTCGGCGTACCCCGCTCGACCGGGCGCGCGACGAGATCGGCCGCAGCCTCGACGGCCGGCCGCCACCGACCGGGGCAGCCGGGCGGTTCCTCGCCGCCGACGACGTCGTCGACCGGTTCGCCGACGCCATCGACGCCGCCTGGCGGGCACTGATCGCCCCGGACTGGCCCCGGCTACGGGCCATCCTGGAGCGTGACGTGATCTACCGGGCCGGGCGGCTGACCACGTACGGGTGGTCTGCGGCGCTGGCCGGTCTCGACGCCCGCCTGCACTGGGATCCGGAGTCGGGCACCATCACCGTCGCCGGTTTCGCCGCCGAGCGGCACCGGCTCGGCGGGCGCGGCCTGCTGCTCGTCCCGACCGTCTTCGGCGCGCTGAGCCTGCACCTCGATCCACCGTGGCCGTACGCGATCGGCTACCGGGCACGCGGCGTCGCCGGCCTGTTCGGCCCGCCGGACGCCGACCGGGCCGCCGACGGGCTGGACCGGCTGATCGGGCCGGGCCGCGCCGCCGTGCTGCGGGCGCTCGCCGTGCCGGCCACCACCAGCCAGCTGGCTGTGCAGCTCGGCGCGGCGGTGGGCACCGTCGGCGGGCAGCTCGCGGTGCTCCGCGACGCCGGCCTGGTCCACCGGACTCGGATCGGCCGCGAGGTGCGCTACGAGCGGTCCGCGCTCGGTGATGCGCTCAGCGACACGCTCGGCGATGCGTTCAGCGCCGAGCCGTGACGTCGGCCGCCGCCTGGACCAACGGCAGGACGCGGTACGGGATCTGCTCGGCCAGGGCGATGATCGTCGACGCCCGGCGAATCCCGTCGTACGCCAGGATCTGGTCCAGCACCCGCTGCAGGTCTGCGTTGGACCTGGCCACGATCCGGCACATCAGATCTCCGGAGCCGCTGATGGTGTGCGCCTCCAGCACCTCCGGGATGGCGCGCAGATGCGCGGCGACCGGCCCGTGCCCGTGCCGCTGGCCGATCTCCAGGGTGACGAACGACGTGACCACGAAACCGATCGCGGCCGGTGACACCTGCGGCGCGAAGCCGTTGATCACCCCTCGATCGATCAGCTTGTCGAGCCTGGCCTGCACGGTGCCGCGGGCCACCCGCAGCCGCCGGGAGCATTCCAGCACCCCGATCCGCGGCTCGGTGGTCAGTAGTGCGATCAGCTCAGCGTCCAGCTGATCGAGCTGGACATTCTGTTCAGTGTCCATGGGCCTCGACCCTACCGAGTGGTCAGCCTGCCCAGCCGTCGACGAGGCGGTTGCCCAGTGGGGATGAATCGCCCATCCTGCCGCTACCGGCCTCGGCGGTCCGATGGCAATCCGATGGCGATCCGCGCGGCCGGCTCCGAGGGGAGGACGATCATGGCCTATCTGACCGAATCCCGCGACGTCGACGTCGACGTCGCCGAGGCCGGCGGCACTGCCGCCGAGGTCGGTGACCCGTTCCCGGTTCAGGGCATCGACCATCTGACCTTTCTGGTCGGCAACGCCAAGCAGGCGGCGCACTTCTACTCCACCGCGTTCGGCATGACCTGCGTCGCCTACCGGGGCCCGGAGCAGGGTTTCCGCGACCACGCCGAGTACGTGCTGACCAGCGGCGCCGCCCGGTTCGTGCTGCGCGGGGCGGTGCACGCCGACGCGTCGGCCGCCGCACACGTCGCCCGGCACAGCGACGGGGTGGCCGACATCGCGCTCGCCGTACCGGACGTGGACGCCGCGTACGCGCACGCCCTGGCGCAGGGCGCGACCGGGCTGGCCGCCCCGGCCGACCTCACCGACGGCGCCGGCACGGTACGGATGGCCAGCATCGCCGCGTACGGCGACACCCGGCACACCCTGGTCGACCGGTCCGGCTACGACGGCCCGTTCCTGCCCGGCTTCGTGGCCCGGCCACCGATCGTCGACCGTACGCCGCTGGTCGACGCCGGCCTGCAGCCGAAGCGGTTCTTCCAGGCGGTCGACCATGTGGTCGGCAACGTCGAACTGGGCCGGATGGACGACTGGGTGGCGTTCTACCACCGGGTGATGGGCTTCACCAACATGGCCGAGTTCATCGGCGACGACATCGCCACCGACTACTCGGCGTTGATGAGCAAGGTCGTCGCCGACGGCAGCCGCAAGGTGAAGTTCCCGCTCAACGAGCCGGCGGTGGCCCGCCGTCGCTCGCAGATCGACGAGTACCTGGAGTTCTACGGCGGGCCGGGCGTGCAGCACATCGCGTTGGCCACCAACGACATCCTGGCGTCGGTGGACGCGATGCGGGCCGCCGGGGTGGAGTTCCTGGACACCCCGGACTCGTACTACGACGACCCGGCGCTGCGGGCCCGCATCGGTGCGGTCCGCGCCCCGATCGAGCAGCTGAAGGCCCGCCGGATCCTGGTCGACCGGGACGAGGACGGCTACCTGCTGCAGATTTTTACCAAGCCGGTGCAGGACCGGCCGACGGTCTTCTTCGAACTCATCGAACGGCACGGATCGCTCGGCTTCGGCAAGGGCAACTTCAAGGCGCTGTTCGAGGCGATCGAGCGGGAGCAGGAGAGCCGGGGCAACCTCTGAACCCGGGTCGGCGACCTCGGAACCCGGGCGGGGGCCGGTGAACCGTCGACGGGCTGCGGTGCCGGCCAGGCCGGTCGTTAAGGTGCCAGGGTGAGCATGCACAGTCCGCCCCGGCCGGCCGGCAGCACCGCAGGGTCCGCCCGGTGACGTCGATCTCGCCCGGCTGGTACAAGGACCCCGCAGACCCGACCACCCAGCGTTACTGGGACGGCGGCGGGTGGATCGGTGCGCCGTTGCCGGCCGACGCCACCCCGCCGGACGGGCCGCCGCCGGACGAGGAGCCGACGGCACCCGCCGAGCCGACGTCACCGGCTAGCGCCTCGTCAGCGGCACCGGCCGAGCCGGAGGGGGAACCGCCGCCGGGCTATCCGGCGCAGAGCTACCCGGCAGCGCCGCCGGGCTACCCGGCAGCGCCGCCGCCCGGTTGGGCGGGCTACCGGTTGCCGCCGCCGGAACCCCGGCCGCAGGGAATGGCGTTGGCGCCGCTCGGCGCCCGGCTGGCCGCCCGGCTGATCGACATCGGCGCGGTGCTGCTGCTCAACATCTTCATCAACGGCTGGTTCGTCTGGCAGTACGTGGTGGAGACCTGGCCGACGTTCAACGAGATCTGGCGGCGGTCACTGGCCGACGACCGGTCGACCGAAGGGCTGCCGCAGGTCACCGAGCGCGCCTCCGGGCTGCAGATGGTGATCATCCTGCTGGCGGCGGCGATCTGGTGGGCGTACGAGGTGCCGGCGGTCGCCAACACCGGCCAGACCCTCGGCAAGCGGCTGGCTCGGCTCAAGGTGGTGCCGGTCGAGCCGGGCGGGAAGCTCGGTTTCGCCCGGTCGTTCCGCCGGTGGAACACCCTCGGCCTGCCCACCCTGTTGTGGATCTGCTGCGTCGGCTTCATCCTTCAGCTGATCGACTGCGTCTACCTGCTGTTCGACCGCCCGCTGCGGCAGGCGCTGCACGACAAGTCGGCGCAGACCGTCGTGGTGCAGCTGCCGCCCGGCGTACCGGCGACCGCCGCCGGCCCCGGCGGTGGCCGGACCAGCGGTGGCCGGACCGGCGGTGGCCGGACCGGCGGGCCGGGCGCGGACCGCGACACCCCCGGAAGCTCCGCATGACAGGAGGCCCCCCGATGCCCCCCTCGCTCGGTCTGACCCGCGCCGACCTCGACGCGCTGCCCAGCTACGTGCCGGGGCGCAGCCCGGTCGACGTGGCCCGGGAGCTCGGCCTGCCGGAGGCGATCAAGCTGGCCAGCAACGAGGTGCCGTACGGGCCGCTGCCCGGCGTCGTCGAGGCGGTGGCGCAGGCGGCGGCGACGACGCACCGCTACCCGGACATGGGGGTGCTGGCGCTGCGGGCCGCGCTCGCCGAGCGGCTCGGGGTGGCGGCGGAGCGGATCGTCACCGGCTGCGGTTCGGTGGCGCTCTGCGAGCATCTGGTCCGGGCCACCTGCCTGCCCGGTGACGAGGTCGTCTACTCGTGGCGGTCGTTCGAGGCGTACCCGATCATCGCGGCGACCGCGGCGGCGAGCAGCCGGCGGGTGCCGAACACCGCGACGCACGGGCACGACCTGCCGGCGATGGCGGCGGCGGTGACCGGGCAGACCCGGCTGGTGCTGGTCTGCAACCCGAACAACCCGACCGGCACCAGCGTGCGCCGGGCCGAGCTGGACCGGTTCCTCGACGCGGTGCCGGACGACGTGCTGGTGGTGCTGGACGAGGCGTACCGGGAGTTCGTCACCGACGCCGAGGTGCCCGACGGCCTGGCCGCCTACGGTGACCGGCCGAACGTGGTGGTGCTGCGCACGTTGTCCAAGGCGTGGGGGCTGGCCGGGTTGCGGGTCGGCTACCTGGTCGCGCATCCCGAGGTGGCGTCGGCGGTACGCAAGGTGGCCACCCCGTTCGGCACCAACGCCCTGGCGCAGGCGGCGGCGCTGGCCGCGCTCGACCAGGCCGACGAGGTCCGCCGCCGGTGCGATCTGGTGATCGCCGAGCGGACCCGGGTCACCGACGCGGTGCGCAAGCTGGTGCCGGACGTGCCGGACAGTCAGGCCAACTTCGTCTGGCTGCCGCTGGGTGAGCGGGCGGTGCCGTTCGGCGCGGCCTGCGAGTCACGCGGGGTGATCGTGCGCCCGTTCGCGGGCGACGGGGTCCGGGTGACCATCGGTACGCCGGCCGAGAACGACGCGTTCCTGGCGGCCGCCGAGGCAGCCCTCTGACGTTGCGGGTGCCGGTGACCCGGGTGCCGGCGGTTCAGGTACGGGCGACGATCACCGCCTCCTGCAGCCGGTAGTAGCGGTCGTCGTCGGCGTCCGGGTCGACCGGCAGCCGCAGCCGCTCGACCGCCACGAAGCCGTCCTGCGCGGAGACGTAGCCGGGTGCCCAGTCGGTCGACAGCTCGCTCAGCAGGATCAGCACAAAACTTGACAACTCGGCACCGGTCGCCGCGTCCAGGGTGATCAACTCCCGGGTGGCGGTCAGCAGGTGCGCCCGACCCGGCTGCACCGCGAGCAACCGGTCACCGGTGCCGCCCGGACCGGGCCCCGCCGCCGACGGAATCGGCCGCCGCCACGCCTGCTCGCCGGTCCGTACCGCCTCGGCCACCACCGCCGGAGTGTCCCCGGTGGTGTCCAACCGGATCACCATCCCGTCGACCAGCATCGCGTCGACCGGGTCGAGCGGCGGCGCCGGCACCGGCTCCGGGCCGTCGACCAGCCAACCCCGGGACTGTCCCGCCCCGGTGGTACGCAGCGCCCCGCAGGCCGAACGGGCGGCCGCGCAGCCGATCGGCTCCACGGCCAGCCCTGGGCCGGCGCCCTCCGGCTGCCAGGTGGCCGTCAGCTGCCCGGTCGCGACGTCGTAGAACTCCACCGTCGGCGGGGCCGCGCAGCTGTTGACCAGGGCGAACCGGCCGCCGGTGGTACTGAAGCCGGCGTCCCGGCAGGCGTCGCCCTGGCCGGGCAGCATGGTCCGCCACAACTCCCGACCGGTCGCGGTGTCGAACCCGGTCAGCTGGGACTCGCCGTGCGCCACCACCACCGACCGCCCGTCGGTGCCGCTGACCGCGGTGTGCAGACCGGACGGCGCGTAAACGGTCTGCGCCCCGGTACGCCGGCCGGCGTACCCGGTGTCGACCGGCTGCGGGCCGGCTGACCGCCAGGCCACCTTGCCGCTGTCCGCGTCGATCGCCACGAGTTCGCCGTCCGTCCAGCGGCTCACCACGGTGGAGCCGGTGGCGACGACGCCGGTCAGCTGCTCCGGCCAGCGCCGGAACGACCAGGCCGGGGTGACCTGGGTACGCATGTCGATCGGGCCGTCGGCGCGCACCTGACGGGTGGTGGCGTACACCCGGAACCGCCCGTCGACCAGCAGCGGCGCGGCGGACAGCTCGGCCACCGGGCCAGGCTCGGCGGTCGGCGGGGACGGCTGGTAGCCGGCCGGGGTGACCACCTCGGCCGGGGCCAGCACCCGCCAGGCGACGACCGTCGCGGCGGCGAGGACGACCACCCCGGCCAGCACCCCGGCGGTGATCAGCTGCCAGCGCGGCCGGGACCGCCACCAGGGGCGTCGCCCGTCGGGCTGCGTCTCGTCGGGGTTCGCCTGCCCGTCGGCGGGGTGCGCCGAAGGGTCCGCTGCGTCCGCTGGGTGCTGGGTGTTGCTCGCCGGCTCGGCCATCGGGCACCTCCCCCCGCACCCTACCGAACCGGACAGCAGACGCTGTCCTCTCGCGCGACACCTTCGCCGACCTGCCCCCTACCTACTGGTGGCCATCGCCGCCGTGGCGCACCTGCCCCTGCACGTGCTGGGCAGCGGCCACACCCTGGTCCCGCACTGAAGACGCGCCCTGGGTAGCCGTCGAACGAACCGACTCGGCCGCCTGCTGGGCCAGCTGCCGCTCCTTGCCGCTGGCGGGCAGCAGCGCGGCGGCGAGCGCCCCGACCCCGAACGCCACCAGCCCGGCCGCCAGCGGGCTGCCCTCGGTCCGCTCCCGGGTCATCTGCGGCACGTGCCGGACCCGGTCCGCCGCCGTTTCGGCGGTGTGCGAGAGTCCCTCTGCGGCCTGGTGCGCCATGTTCCTGGTCTCCGAACCGGCGTGCCGTGCCATGCCCCTGGTCGCCGAGCCGGCGTACTGCGTCTGCCCGGCGACCTGATGGCCAACGTCGGACGCGCGGTGGGTAGTGGTATCTCGGAAGTCGACCGCGGTGCCCATCACCCGGTCCCGCAGCCGGGCGATCCGGCCCCGGCCCCGGACCCGGTCCATCTGGTCGCTGGCGATCTGCCCGGGCCGGGCCCGGTACGCCAACGCGTCGACATCCTCGCTCAGTTCGCCACGGGTTGCCTCGATCCGCTGACGGATCCGCTCTGGTTCGTCGTACATGTCAGACTCCCTCACCTGTTGTGCTCGACGGTCCCGCTGATGGTTTCCCGGTCTTAGCGACCCCGGACCGCGTCGGGTATCTCCCGGGCGGTCTGCATGGTGCGGGGCAGTCCACGGATCTCCCTGGCCCGACCCCGCGCCATCGTCAACAGGACCACCGCGATCACCGCCCACACCGCCGCCACGATCAACGCGGCCCAGCTCTGGTCCATCACGTTCGACAGCCCTCACCAGAGCGCGTACGAGAGGAAGAACAGGGTCAGCAGGCCGGCGATCGCCGCGCCGGCGAACATCCCTCCGGCCTGGCCGACCTTGCCCGCGTCCTGCCGCAGCTCCGCCTTTGCCAGCTCGACTTCCTGGCGCAACAAGGTGGACAGGTCGCTGGAAACCTCGCCCAGCAGCTCACCGAGGGAGGCCTGCGCGCGTCCGTCCCCGGCCACAGCCTGTTCCCGCTGCATCGACTTCATCGGTTCACCCCACCTCCGGGAGAGCCCGGATAGCCGTCGCCGTCGGGATAGCGGCCATCGCCGTACGCGCCCAACCCGTCGCCGATGTCCGGCCGGTGCCCGTCGCCGCCCGAGTCCTGCTGGCCTTGCTGGCTCGAGCCGGTCTGGCCGCCGCTGAGACTGCGGGTGAGCCGACCAACGACCAGCCCGGCGAAGGCCGCCCCGGCGAGGAAGGTCCCCGGGTGCCGTCGGGCGTACTGCCGGACCTCGTCGACCAGCTCACCCGGCTGCCGGTTCTCCAGCCAGCCGGCCGCCTGCTGGGCGGCGTCGGAGGCACGGCGTGCCAGCTCGCCCGCCAGGCCGTCCGATTCGCTCTTGCTCGCCATCTCCTGGAGTTCGTTGCCGATCGTCCGCAGCCCGTCGGCGGCCCGATGCTGCTAGGTGCTGGCCTGCTCCCGCAACTGGTGCGGACCGGCCCCGCCGGGTGACGACGACTCCGTCGTGTGTTGCGCCTGCATCCGAACACCCCCTTTCGGCTCCATCCGGGTCGGATGGACCTGCAGCGCATACCCGTGATCGAAGGGTGGCCACCTCGCGGAGGAGAACTACCAGTGCCGGACCGGTAGCGTCGCGTCGACCCGCAGGCCGCCGGCCGGCTGCGCGTTGGCCGGCTTACCCGGCTGGTGGGGCTCCGGTGACAGAGTCACGGGCCGAGGAGGGCCAGTGGAACGACGGCGATTCCGTCCGCGCGCCGGTACGCCGCCGGGCCGGTGGTGACGACCACCGCGTCCAGCAGGTCTTCACCCAACCGGGCCCGCAGCCACCGCAGGTGCGCGACGTCGTCGTCACCGACGGTCGGCGCAAGCTTTACTTCCAGCGCGACAACCCGCTGATCGGCGCGCTGCACGATCAGGTCGACCTCGTGGCGGCCGTCCCCGGTCCGCAGATGGTGGATCGAGGACTCGGCTCCCTGTGCGTAGACCCGGATGCACAGTGTCACCAGCGACTCGAAGAGCGCACCCAGCAACGGTCCCATTCGGGGCTTGGCCCCAGCAGGGGTTGATTCGTTGAGCAGCGCTTCCCGGCTGGCTCCGAGCAGCCGAGCGGCAAGCGCGGGATCGGCGAGGTGGTGTTTGACGGCGCGGCCGAGCCGGGTGAAGGTGCTTCGACTCGGCGACCAGCCCGGCACGGGATCCAACAGCCAGAGTTGGGAAAGCACGTCACGATAGGCGACGGTGGTGGTTTTGGCGGGCTTGTTGCTCTCGCCCGGCGTCGCCGCGTCGAGGATCGCTGTGTAGGAACTGGTGGTCGCGGTGGCGCTCGCGTACGCCGCCAACCATCCCCGGAGCGTCTCGGGTCGGCGTACCAGATGCCCCTGCTCTGGAAAGTCACGCTCCACGATCCGGGCAAGGTAGCCGTCGAGTTGCGCGCGACGCGCTCTCGACGGCAGTTGTCGGATGGCGGGAAACCCTGACCGGACGATCTCCTCGGCGTAGTCGACAAGGCTCACCGGTGATTCGCCGACGATCTCCGGTCGTCGACCGGAAAGCAGGTCGCACAGACTGACCGTGGGTTCGGCGACCGCCCGCTCGACAAGGGTCATCGGCCGCATCCGCAGTTGCACGATCCGACCCGCTCCGGAGTGGGTGGGCGCCGAGGTCGGGGTGGCGCTGCCGGTCAGCACGAACCTTCCCGGCGACGGGTCCCGGTCGACGCTGCGTCGCACCAGGTCCCACACCGTCGGTTCCCGCTGCCACTCGTCGATGAGGACCGGACCCGGGAGACGGTCGAGACGCTGTGGGTCGGCCCGCAACAACTCGCGCTGCACGGGATCGTCCAGCGCGATGAAGGTTGCTCCCCGACGTTGCCCCGTCGCCGTCTTGCCCACCCCCTTCGGCCCCTCAATGCTGATGGCGGGTAGGCCAGGGAGCAGTTCATCCAGCTCCTGGTCCACAATCCTTGCCTGATAGGCGTTCACCAGCTGAGACTACTTATTGCAGATGTTATACGCTACCTTTTTCACGCCTCCTAGACTACTTTTTGCGCGTCTACTGGGCTACTTTCTGCCGGTCGACATGTGGTCGGTCAAGCGGTGGCCAGGGCCCGGGTCGGTGGCAGCCGGGCGGCCCGCAACGCCGGATAGCCGCCCGCGACGACACCGACCAGCAACGCCCCACCCAGCCCGGCGAGGGTCGCCCCCGGCGGCACCACCACCGGCCAACCGTTGGCGATCGCGTAGCCGGCGGTGGCGGCCAGGCCGAGCACCGTACCGGCGAGGCCGCCGAGCAGCGACAACGCCACCGACTCGGTGAGGAACTGCGCCCGGATCTGGCCCCGGCTCGCACCGAGCGCCCGGCGCAGCCCGATCTCCGACCGGCGTTCCAGCACCGAAATCACCATCGTGTTCGCCACCCCGATCCCGCCGACCAGCAGCGCCACCCCGGCCAGGGCCAGGAACAGCGACGCGAAGCTGCTCTCCGTGGCGCGTTTGGCGGTCAGCGCGTCCGACGGCCGGGTCACCCGCACGGTGCTGGGCCGCTGCGGATCGATCGTCGCCGGCAGCACCGCCCGGACCGCCTCGATCGCCGGCTCGTGCGCCCGCAGGTAGATCACCGTCGGATGCCCGCCGAAACCCAGCTTCTCCTCGGCGGCCGGCCAACCGACCAGCGCCGACCGGTCGATTTCCGGAGCCAGCGGCAGCGGCTCCAGGATGCCGATCACGGTGAACCACTCGTCGCCGACACGTACCTGCGTCGGTGAGTCCGCCGGCCCCAGGCCGACGATGCCCAGCCGGCTCGCGGCCACCGAGCCGAGCACCACCGTCGGCAGGCGTTCGGTGCCGGCGTCGAGGTAGCGGCCGGTACGCAGCCGCGCGTCGAGCGTCGCCGGCAGGCTCGACTCACTGGCCAGCACGGTCAACCCGGAACCGTCGCGCGGGTCGATCCAGTCGGAACGGCGGATCACCGTATTGGTGTTGGCGACCGCGCTGGTCGCGGTCACCGGACCGATCCGCGCCACCATCGCCGGCGACTCGACCGGCAGCCGGGTGACCCCGTCCTCGTCGGATTGGGCCGTCGCCTGCAGCAGGTTCACGCCGAGCGCGGACAACTCGGCCAGCAGTGCCCGTTCGCTGGCCGCCGGGATGCCGGTGACCACGATCATCGTGGCGATGCCGAGCGAGATGCCCAGCGCGGACAGCGCCGCCCGCAGCCGGCGGGTCCGGATACCGACCAGGCCGAGCCGGAGCAGGTCCAGCGGGGCCAGCCGCACCGGACGGGGCAGCTCCGCCCGGCTCATGACGCCGCCACCGGCTGCCGGCGGACGTCGCCGACCAGGCGGCCGTCCCGGATCTCCACCCGGCGCGGCAACCGCGCCGCGATGTCGCGGTCGTGGGTGATCACCGCGATCGTGGTGCCGTCGGCGTTGAGCGCGGTGAGCAGGTCGAGCACGGCGCGACCGGTGGCGGTGTCCAACGCGCCGGTCGGCTCGTCGGCCAGCACCAGCGCCGGGTCGTTGACCAGCGCGCGGGCGATCGCCACCCGCTGGCGTTCCCCGCCGGACAACTGCCGGGGCAGGTGACCGACCCGGTGGGCGAGCCCGACCCGGGCCAGCGCCTCGGCGGCCAGCGGCCGACGGCGGCGGCGCGGTACTCCCGCGTACAGCAGGCCGGTGGCGACGTTCTCGGCGGCGGTCAGCCCGTCGGTGAGGTGGAACTGCTGGAAGACGAAGCCGAGCAAGCGCCCGCGCAGCGCCGACAGCTGCCGGTCGGACAGAGCGGTCACGTCGTGGCCGCCGAGCCGGACCGCGCCGCTGGTCGGGCGGTCCAGGGTGCCCATGATGTTGAGCAGAGTGGACTTGCCGGAGCCGGACGGGCCGACGATGGCGACCAGCTCACCGGCGTGGATGTCGAGGTCGACGTCGGTCAGCGCGGCCACCCCGCCGGGGTAACACATCCCGGCCCGCACCACCGACAGCACCGGGACGCTCACGACGTGGTCACCACCGTCATGCCCTCGTCGAGACCGTCCCCGGTGACCTCGACCATGCCTCTGGTGAACAGCCCGGTCTCGACGGCGATCAGGGCACCGTCGGTCAGCTGCACCGCGTACCCGCCCTCGGCGAGCGCGAGCAGCGCGCCGACCGGTACGGCGAGGACCTGCTCGCGTACCTCGGTGCGGAACTGCACCCGGACCGGCGCGGATTCCAGCTCGCCGAGCACCGCCGGGTCGTCGGGCACGGCGGTGAGGCTCAGCTGCGGCCCCTGCCCCGGCTGGCCTTCGGGATCGGCGACGACGGTGCCGACCGCGGCGATCCGGCCGGGGACGGTGGCGCCGTCGGGCAGGGTGATCGTCACCGGCGCGTCGGGCAGCATTCCGCTCGCCTCGCCGGCTCCCACCCGTACCGTGATGATCTTGTCTGTCGGGGTGACCGACATGATGTCCGTCGCGGCACTGTCCCCGGCCAGCGCGGCGACCGCGTCGACCCGGACCTTTCCCGGAAGTACCGCCACCTCGCCGGGCCGCAGCGTGCCGGTGGCTGGCGCGTCGCGATCGCGCTGCCAGCGTTCGATGGCCGAGATCAGCTCCGGGGTGAGGACCGCGTCGCCGGTACGGACGGTGACCATGCCCCCGGCGGAGGTCGGCTGCCGGCCAGAGTCGGGGGTCGGCTGCCGACCGGAGTCGGCGGTCTGCTCCGGGTCCGCAGACTGCTCCGGGTCCGGCGTCTGCTCCGGGTCCGGCGACTGCTCCGGGTCCGGCGACTGGGCCGCATCCTGGTCAGCGGCGGTCGTCGCCGCCGGCACCGCGACCGTGGCACCGACCGGCGGCTGCCAGCCGATCCGGTAGCCCAACGCCTCCAGGTTGTCGGCGACCACCCGCACGTCGCGGCCGACCAGATTCGGCTGGTCGAGGGTACGGAACAACGGCGTGCCGCCGTAGAACAGCAGCACCGGCTGATCGTCCACCCGGTACAGCTGCTCGCCACGCTCGATCACCGCGCCCTGCTCCGGCAGCCAGGTCAGCACCCCGTCGCTGGAGCCCCGCACCGGCCGGGCCGCGCCGTAGCCGAGGGTGCCGGCCAGCTCCCGGGCGTCGGAGATGTCCATCCGGACCACCTCGGTGGTCGCCACCCAGACCGGCTCCGGCGTCGCGGCGTCCGCGTCGGCCGTCGCGCCCCGACCCGGCCAGCCCCAGCCGACCATCGTCCCGGTCACCGTCAACCCGGCCACCACCATCGCGGCAGACAGGCCGTACGCCAGCGGTCGCCGCCACCGGCGACCGGCGAACGTTCGCAGGAAGAACACCATGCCGGCCAGCGTCGACGGCGATTGTGAGGAACCTGTCAGACCGGTACGGTGCGATTTCCCACCGCCGCGCCGACGCCAAGGCGCAGTATGGTTCGCCCCGTGGCTGCCCATGTGCTGATCGCCGAGGACGACCGGCGGCAGGCCGAGGTGCTGCGCCGGTACGTGGAGTCCGACGGACACCGGACCACAGTGGTCCACAACGGGCGCGACGCGCTCGACCAGGCCCGCCGGCACCGCCCGCAGCTGCTGCTGCTCGACGTGATGATGCCCGGCCTGGACGGGCTGAACGTGTGCCGGATCCTGCGCCGCGAGTCGGACCTGCTGGTGCTGATGCTCACCGCCCGCGCCGACGAGGACGACATGCTGCGCGGGCTGGACCTGGGCGCCGACGACTACCTGACGAAGCCGTACTCGCCGCGGGAGCTGATGGCCCGGGTCCGGACGTTGCTGCGCCGGGTCGACCGGGTGCCGCGCACCATCGACGGGGTACGGCGGGTCGGTACCCTCGCCGTCGACCCGGTCCGCCGCGAGGTCACCGTCGACGGGCGGCCGGTCGTCTGCACGCCGGGCGAGTTCGCGATCCTGGCCGCCATGGCCGAGCAGCCGGAACGGGCCTTCACCCGGGCCCACCTGCTGGAGCACACCCGGGGCCTGGACCGGGACTCGACCGAGCGGGCCATCGACACCCACATGGTCAACCTGCGCCGCAAGATCGAACCGGACGTACGCCGGCCCGCGTACCTGGTGACGGTGTACGGCATCGGCTACAAACTCCGCGACCCGGCCAATGGCTGAGCCGACCGGGGCCAGGGCCGGGGCCGGGTCGGCGGCTGGCGCTGAGCCGACCGGCGACGCGTCGGCCACCGGGGGTGCCCGGGTACCGCTGCGGCACAGCCTGGTGCTGCGGCTGCTCGGCGCGTCGGTGCTGGTGACGGTCTGCGCGGTCGTCGCCACCGCCTGGCTGACCGTGGAGTCGACCACCCGGGCGATCGAACAGGAACAGGGCCGCTCCCTCGCCGACGACGTCAGCATCTACGACACGTTGATCACGTACGCGGTCGAACACCGCGACTGGTCGGGAGTCGCGCCGACCGTCGACGAGCTGGCGGCGCGTACCGGCCGGCGGATCGTGCTGCTCGACCCGGTGACCCGCGGCCCGGTCGCCGAGTCGGCCCCCGGACCGGCGCTACCCGGACCGGCGCTACCCGGGCCGTCGCTGCGCGATGCCCGGCCGTCGGCCACCGTCGACCCGCTCGACCTCGACCCGGCGTTGGCCGGGGCCGCCGCGACGGTCACCAGCCAGGTGGCGAACGTCGCCGCGACGGCCGCCGGGCAGGAGTCGAACATCGACGCCCGGGTGGTCGGGCCGTACCGGCCCACCGACGACGAACGGGCGATGCTGCGCGAGGCCGCCGAGGAGTACCTCACCTGCGTCGGCCGCGACGGCGGCACCGCCGAGATCGTCGAGCTGCCCAGCGGTCGACCGACCGTCGAGATCGGCTCTCCGGCCGGGGCGTCGACCGCCGACCTGATCAGACCTGCTCCCGGCCCGGACACCGGGGTCTGCGCGAAACCGGAGGTGCTGGAGGAGCCGACCCGTGGCGAGATGGGCCCCTTCGAGGAACTACTCGACCTCACCAGGACCTGCCTGAGCCCGGTGGTCGACCAGATCGACCTGACCGTCTCGGCGGAGTTCACCGTCGAGGTGGTCCGCGCGCTGCCGCGCGTACCGTCCGACGCGCAGCTGCGGGCCTGCGTGGAGGAGAGCCGCCGCAGCCAGCTGCGACCGTACGTGGCCCCGCCGGTCCTGCTGTTCGTCACCGACCCGGCGGCCGCCGGCCCGGAACCGACGACGGTCAACCTGTCCACCGGCAACCTGCTGCGGATCGCCGGCGTCGCCGGCCTGGTCCTGCTGCTCACCGTCGCGGTCACCGTCGGCGTCGGGATGCGGCTGGTCCGGCCGCTGCGGGCGCTGACCGAGGCGGCCCGCGCGCCGGTCGACCGGCAGCACCGGGTGCCGGTCACCACCCGCGACGAGATCGGCTACCTCGCCACCGCCCTCAACGACCTTGCGCAGCGGCGCGACCAGCTGGAACAGCAGCGCCGGGCGATGGTCAGCGACGTCGCGCACGAGCTGCGAACCCCGTTGACGAACATCCGGGCCTGGCTGGAGGCCGCCCAGGACGGGCTGGCGCCGGTGGATCCGCGTACCCTCACGCTGCTGACCGAGGAAGCCACCCTGTTGCAGCACGTCATCGACGACCTGCGGGATCTGGCCGCCGCCGACGCCGGGACATTCACGCTGCACCCGGAGCCGACGTTCGTCGGCGACGTCCTCACCCAGGTCGTCGAGGCCAACCAGGGTGCCGCGACCGCCGCCGGGGTCGCCCTGCGGTTGGCGGTGCACGGCGACCCGGAGGTCACCGTCGATCCGGTACGGCTGCGTCAGCTCGTCGGCAACCTGGTCGGCAACGCGGTGCGGCACACCCCAGCCGGCGGGTCGGTCACCGTCGACTGTGCGGTACGCGGCGACGGCTGGCTGACCGTCGAGGTGGTCGACACCGGGGTCGGGATCGCCGCCGACGACCTGCCGAAACTGTTCGACCGGTTCTGGCGGGCGGACGCCTCCCGCAGCCGGGCCACCGGCGGCAGCGGGCTTGGCCTGCCGATCGCCCGGCAACTGGCCCGCGCCCACGGCGGGGACATCACCGTGGCCAGCGAGCCGGGCAGGGGCACGCACGTCACGGTACGCATCCCAGCCCAGCCACCCAGCACACGCCACACCTCACGGCTGCTCGATGCCCGGACACGGTGAGACCGACATAACGTCGGACAGATCGGCGCACGTTGATGCAGGTCAGCCAGGCGATCGAAGCGCTCAGCAGGGAAGGGCCAGCACTTGGCCGACCACTGGTCGACACAGCCAAAGGGTCTGCCCTGCCGAATCTGAAGGAACTTCGGCCAGACTGACCATCTGACTGACCCTGAGGCCCGCTCGTGGGATGACCTGAAGCGCAACCTGGGCTTCTCTACGGCTGAGCACGAGGAGATCGAAGTCGGCGCCGAGCGTCTGATCGCTGAAGCTCGCGCCTTCCGGCTTTCCGAGATCCGGCGACGTCAGCACACCACGCAGAACGAGGTGGCGAAGGCTATGGGGGTGACTCAGGCCCGCGTCTCTCGCATCGAGAAAGGACAGTTGGAGCGGAGCGAGGTCGATACCCTTGCAGCATATGTACAGGCTCTCGGTGGCAAGCTAAAAATCGTCGCCGACTTCGGGGATGAAAGCTACGTGCTGGGATAGCTCTGTCGTAGCCCGCGTGGCCGGCGAGCCGGGCCGGGGCACGCACGTCACGGTACGCATCCCAGCCCGGCCGCCCGGCACACTCCACACTCAGCGTCACCTCTCTGGATAGGGGTCCCGGTTCAGTCTTGATGCCACAGGTGCATCAAGATGCACCTGTGGCATCAGAGCGTGAGAGGCACCATGGGGTACCCGGGTCACCGGTCAGCCCTCGATGAACGCCTCCGCTTCACATTCCTCGATCTCGTTACCGGGCGGCAGCCCGTCGTTGAGCATCAGACTGTCACCGTCGGCGTAGGCGTCAACCCCTCGGTCCTGCAGGCATTTCACCCAGACCTGCAGCTTGTCGCGGTACGTCGGGTCGAGCCGCATGGACCGTTCCCACAGCTCTTCGGGCTCCAGCGAAGCGCATGCCTCGGCGGCCCTACGCGCGGCGGCCTGCTCCTCGGCGGTTTCGGGAGCGCCGGCGGCCAGCGGCGAATCGCCGCTGTCCTGCGGCACCCGAACGTGCTTGGGCAACCCGTTGTCCTCCAGGCACTGCTGGTAGATGGCGTAGAGACGGTCCTCCTCCTCCGGCGACGTGTCGGGGCGGATCAACGGGCGTTCGGCCTGCGGCGACGGCGACGTGTCCGGTGCGGTGCTGCCTACGATCGTGGCGACGCCGCCGTCACCGGTCGAGCCGGAGGCGCCGGTCGTCGTACCGCCGGCTGCCGCCGGGTCCTGGTCCCCGCCGCCGCACGCGGCCAGCAGCCCGATCGCCGTCACCGCCAGCGCGACCGCCAGCGGGGCGGACCGGCGGCCTGATCGGATGCCGGACCGGCGGGGGTGTCGAAATGTCGTCATGCGAGCGAGGTTGCCGAGCAACCGTCAGGATCCTGTCAGCACCGTCGGGGCCACATCATCGGAGATGCTGCCCACCGCCGGCCGCGCTAGCTTGATTTTTAACCCGTCGGTGGCGGGCGCCGGTTGCTCCTGTGAGGATTCCGGCGTGTCGGGCTGACGTGGGAACGGCCACCGTTGATGATCTTCGGGTTCCCTGGCAAGGACGCGAGATCAAGGCGGTGGCCGTGGCCACGATTTTGGACCATCTGAGTGGGCTGGTGTTACCCGGCTCTGTCTCGACCGGGCCGGTGAGGGATCCGGCGGAGGTGTTGGCCGGGTTTCGGCGGGACTTCCACCAGGCCCTGTCACGGCGGTCGGATGCGTTGTTCGAGTTGACCGACGCGGTGTTGTGCGCGGATGGGCCGGTGCGGTCGTTGCCCGGGTTGTCGCTGGTAGCGGAGTACCGCCGTGGGCACGGCGCGTTGTACGACGCCTTGGCCGCCGGGCGGGTTGACGTGCAACGGCTGCGTACGGCGGTGGCGGCGGTGCCGCCGCCGCGGGCGGCTGACGGGCGGCTCGTCCTGGCCGTGGATGTGACGTGCTGGCTGCGGCCGGAGGCGCACACGTCGCCGGAGCGGATCCTGTGTCACACCTACGGCCGTGGCAGGGACCAGCACATCGGAGTTCCGGGCTGGCCGTATGCGTTCGTTGTGGCGTTGGAGACCGGCCGCACCTCGTGGACCGCACCGCTGGACGCGGTCCGCTTGGCTCCGGGTGCGGATCTGGCGGCGGTGACCGCCGCCCAGTTGCGGGACGTGGTCGGCCGGTTGATCGCCGCCGGCCATTGGCGGCCCGGCGATCCGCAGGTCTGGGTGGTGATGGACGCAGGCTACGACGCGGCCCGCCTGGCCTGGCTGCTGCGGGACCTGCCGGTGCGCGTCCTGGCCAGGCTGCGCTCGGACAGGGTCCTGCGCCGACCCGCGCCACCACCGCTGCCCGGCCGGCGGGGCCGGCTGCCCCGCCACGGCGCCGAGTTCATCTTCGGCGACCCCCGCAGTTGGGGTGCCCCGGATGTGACCACGGTGACCGATACCCGCCTCTACGGCACCGTCACCGCCCGAGCCTGGCACCGCTTGCATCCGAGACTGACCCGCCGCGCGGCCTGGACCGACTGCCCTGCACTGCCGATCCTGGAAGGCACCGTGATCCGTCTCGACGTCGGGCGGCTGCCGTCGGGCGCGACCGCGAAACCGGTATGGTTGTGGTGGTCCACCGGTATCGACCACGAGCCGGGCCACGATCCCAGCCCGGATCCGGCGATGATCGACCTGTTGTGGCAGGCGTTCCTACGCCGCTTCGACATCGAGCACACGTTCCGGCTGTTCAAGCAGACCCTCGGCTGGACAGTGCCGAAACTGCGCGACCCGCACGCCGCCGACCGGTGGACCTGGCTGATCATCGCCGCCTACACGCAGCTGAGGCTGGCCCGGCCACTGGCCGCCGACCTGCGTCACCCATGGGAACGACCAGCGCCACCCGAACGGCTCACCCCATCCCGGGTCCGCCGCGGATTTCGGCACCTACGTCCGACAAGCACCTGCCCCGCCAGCGCGCCGAAACCCACCCGGCCAGGCCCCGGACGACCACCCGGCACACCCAACCGTCACCCCACCCGCCGCTACGACGTCCACACCGTCACCAGCAGCCAAACCGGGAAGACGACCTCCAGAAAGAAAAAATCGGCCAATCCCAGACCACGCCG
Source organism: Micromonospora sp. Llam0 (assembly GCF_003751085.1). Lineage (NCBI taxonomy): Bacteria > Bacillati > Actinomycetota > Actinomycetes > Micromonosporales > Micromonosporaceae > Micromonospora > Micromonospora sp. Llam0. Next base: position 5,349,393 of record NZ_RJJY01000001.1, read on the forward strand.
CACAGGTTAAAGATCAAGCTAGGGCGTGTATCAAAGTCGGTCACAGCCACTCGTTGATCGCCGCGACCTGCACGGTCGCCTCGTACCGGACCGCGAGCTTGTCGTAGCGGGTCGCGACGGCACGGTTGCGCTTGAGCCGGTTGATCCCGCACTCTACCGCGTGGCGCTGCTTGTAGATCTCGGGGTCGAAGGCCGGCGGCCTGCCGCCCTTCGACCCCTTCTTCCGCCGGTTGGCGTCCTGGTCGGCCTTCGACGGGATCGTCGCGGCGACACCCCGTCGACGCAGGTAGGCACGGTTCGCCTTCGACGTGTACGCCTTGTCCGCCAGCACCCGGTCCGGACGGGTCCGGGGCCGACCGGCCCCGACCCGGGGCACCCGCACACCGTCGAGGACCGTCGTGAACTGCGGGCTGTCGCCACGCTGCCCGCCGGTCAGCACGATCGACAGCGGTTTCTGTCCCTGTTCACAGCCCAGGTGCAGTTTCGTGGTCCGTCCGCCACGGGAACGCCCCAACGCGTGGTCGTCGGGTTCCGACCCGGTACCGCCGGGTGGTTCGGCCTGCAGATCCCCCTTTTACGCGCTCCGGCGGCGTGCTGGTGCGCTCGGCTGATCGTGGAGTCCACGGACACGTCCCAGACGATCCGTCCCGCCGCGTCGGCCAGGGCCTGCAACGCGGTCAGGATCCTGGCCCAGGTCCCGTCGCGCTGCCACCGGCGGAACAGGGCGTACGCCGCCGCCCAGGAGCCGTAGTGGTCGGGGATGTCCCGCCACGGGGCGCCGGCCCGTGTGCGCCACCGGATCGCGTCGATGAGCTGCCGTTTCGTTGATGCGGGCGGTCGGCCCGGTCGGCGTGCGGTGGGCAGGAGAGGCTCCAGGACTGCCCACTGCGCGTCCGTCAGGTCGTGCCGCCTCGTCACCGCTACGCTGGTCACGAGGTCTCCGTGTTGATGGTTCGTCTTGGTCGATAAGCCATCTACCGGAGGCCTCGCTGTTTACCGGGCAGCGACACGCCGGAAGTTCGTCACCCGCCCACGGCCGACTTTGATACACGCCCTAGCTTGATCTTTAACCTGTGCGGCGTGGTCTGGGATTGGCCGATTTTTTCTTTCTGGAGGTCGTCTTCCCGGTTTGGCTGCTGGTGACGGTGTGGACGTCGTAGCGGCGGGTGGGGTGACGGTTGGGTGTGCCGGGTGGTCGTCCGGGGCCTGGCCGGGTGGGTTTCGGCGCGCTGGCGGGGCAGGTGCTTGTCGGACGTAGGTGCCGAAATCCGCGGCGGACCCGGGATGGGGTGAGCCGTTCGGGTGGCGCTGGTCGTTCCCATGGGTGACGCAGGTCGGCGGCCAGTGGCCGGGCCAGCCTCAGCTGCGTGTAGGCGGCGATGATCAGCCAGGTCCACCGGTCGGCGGCGTGCGGGTCGCGCAGTTTCGGCACTGTCCAGCCGAGGGTCTGCTTGAACAGCCGGAACGTGTGCTCGATGTCGAAGCGGCGTAGGAACGCCTGCCACAACAGGTCGATCATCGCCGGATCCGGGCTGGGATCGTGGCCCGGCTCGTGGTCGATACCGGTGGACCACCACAACCATACCGGTTTCGCGGTCGCGCCCGACGGCAGCCGCCCGACGTCGAGACGGATCACGGTGCCTTCCAGGATCGGCAGTGCAGGGCAGTCGGTCCAGGCCGCGCGGCGGGTCAGTCTCGGATGCAAGCGGTGCCAGGCTCGGGCGGTGACGGTGCCGTAGAGGCGGGTATCGGTCACCGTGGTCACATCCGGGGCACCCCAACTGCGGGGGTCGCCGAAGATGAACTCGGCGCCGTGGCGGGGCAGCCGGCCCCGCCGGCCGGGCAGCGGTGGTGGCGCGGGTCGGCGCAGGACCCTGTCCGAGCGCAGCCTGGCCAGGACGCGCACCGGCAGGTCCCGCAGCAGCCAGGCCAGGCGGGCCGCGTCGTAGCCTGCGTCCATCACCACCCAGACCTGCGGATCGCCGGGCCGCCAATGGCCGGCGGCGATCAACCGGCCGACCACGTCCCGCAACTGGGCGGCGGTCACCGCCGCCAGATCCGCACCCGGAGCCAAGCGGACCGCGTCCAGCGGTGCGGTCCACGAGGTGCGGCCGGTCTCCAACGCCACAACGAACGCATACGGCCAGCCCGGAACTCCGATGTGCTGGTCCCTGCCACGGCCGTAGGTGTGACACAGGATCCGCTCCGGCGACGTGTGCGCCTCCGGCCGCAGCCAGCACGTCACATCCACGGCCAGGACGAGCCGCCCGTCAGCCGCCCGCGGCGGCGGCACCGCCGCCACCGCCGTACGCAGCCGTTGCACGTCAACCCGCCCGGCGGCCAAGGCGTCGTACAACGCGCCGTGCCCACGGCGGTACTCCGCTACCAGCGACAACCCGGGCAACGACCGCACCGGCCCATCCGCGCACAACACCGCGTCGGTCAACTCGAACAACGCATCCGACCGCCGTGACAGGGCCTGGTGGAAGTCCCGCCGAAACCCGGCCAACACCTCCGCCGGATCCCTCACCGGCCCGGTCGAGACAGAGCCGGGTAACACCAGCCCACTCAGATGGTCCAAAATCGTGGCCACGGCCACCGCCTTGATCTCGCGTCCTTGCCAGGGAACCCGAAGATCATCAACGGTGGCCGTTCCCACGTCAGCCCGACACGCCGGAATCCTCACAGGAGCAACCGGCGCCCGCCACCGACGGGTTAAAAATCAAGCTAGGGGCAAGCGGGAAGGCCACGCCGGTCAGCTCCTCGGAAGCCGGCGAGCCCACCTCGGTCAGGCGACGGTGCAGCTCTGCGGTGAACAGCAGGTTCGCCAGCTTCGACTGGGCGTACGCCTGGAAGGCCCGGTAGCGGCGACGCTGCCAGTTGAGGTCGTCGAAGTCGATCGTGCCAGCGCGGTGGCCGCTCGAGGAGACGGTGACCACCCGTTGGCGGATCCGGGGCAGCAGCAGGTTGGTGAGCGCGAAGTGCCCCAGATGGTTGATGCCGAACTGCAGCTCGAATCCGTCGGCCGTGCGGCCCAGCGGCGGGATCATCACCCCGGCGTTGTTGATCAGCGCGTCGACTGGCTCGGTGGACTTCTCGGCGAAGGCGCGGCCCTTGGCGGGGTCGCGGACGGCGAGCACGACCCGCGCGCCCCGGGCGGCGAGTGCGCGGGCGGCGGCGCGACCGATGCCGCCGGGGAGCAGTTCAGGCCGCGACTGCAGGCCATGGCCGCCGCCCACTTGCGGTTCGCCACCGAGGACCCGCACTGCTGGAGCTGATGTTCGCCACCAAGCACCGGCCCGGCGCCGACCTGCCCGGCGAAGTCGCCGCCGCGCCGATCGGGCTGATGCAGAACCTCATCGAGGAGGGGCAGGCGCAGGGCCACCTGGCGCCGGACGATCCGGAGCGGGTGGGCGTCGTGCTGTTCGCGACCCAGCAGGGCATCGCCGCCCTGATCAACGGGAACCTAATCCCGGCCGAATCGCTCGACGGGATCCTGGAGACGGCCGTCGACCAGTTCATCCGAGGAGCACGGCCCGACTGACCGTCAGCCGGCGACAGCCAGGCGGGCGAGGTGCTCGTCGGTGAGGTCGAGCGAGACGCCGTCGAGCGCCGCTTCCAACTGGTACGGCTTGCTGCCACCCAGGATCGGGCGGATGCCCTGCGCCACCAGCCAGGCCAGCACCACCTGCCCACGGGTCGCGCCGGTGTCCCGGGCGACGTCGTCAAGCGCCGCGAGCCGCCGCGTACTGCCCGGGTGGTCGTACACCGGCGGGACCGGCTTGGCCGGGTCGTCGTAGGCACCGGACAGCAGCGGCGTGTACGCCCACACCTCCAACCGGTACGCCTCGGCGATGTCCCGCTGCTCGTCGCTGAGCAGACCGAACGGATGCACCACTCCTTCAGGCAGCGTGCCGGGGCGGGCCCGCAGATAGGTGGCGTTCAGCTGCAGGGCGTCGATCGGCCGGGTACCGGTGGCGGCGGCGTGGGCGCGGGCCCGCTCGATCCGCCAGGCCGGATGGTTGGACGCGCCGACCCGACGGACCGCACCGGACGCGACCAGGTCGGCGACCGCGTCGACGGTCTCCTCGATCGGCGTGGCCCGGTCCTCCTGGTGCAGCCAGAGCAGGTCGACGCTGTCCACGCCCAGCCGGTCCAGGCTGCCGGCGAAGGCGTCGGCGACGGCGCGACGGCTCAGCCCGGCCCGCACCTGCGGCCACGACCCGGCCCACAGCGGCTCGGCACCGAGCTTGGTCGCGATGCGCACCCGCTGCCGTACGCCGGGGCGGGCGGCGAGCCACCGCCCGATGACCCGTTCGCTGTCGCCGCCCCGGCCATCCTGGCTGGCCCAGAAGGCGTAGCAGTCAGCGGTGTCGATCCACTCGCCGCCCCGCTCGACGAACCGGTCGAGCAGCGCGAACGAGGTCTTTTCGTCGATCCGGGTGCCGAACATCATCGCGCCCAGCACCAGCGGCGAGGCCGGTGCCGACGCGCTGCTGGTGGTCGAGGTGGCGGCGGTGGTCGCGGTGTTCTCGTACGTCATGCGTCCCACCCTGCGACCTCGAGCGCACTCGAAGTCAAGCAAGCGGTACCGCCGGCGGTATGACCGCCTACTCGAAGCCTCGCCAGCGCGGTTGCCGACTTTTCCGCCGACCACCCCGCACCATGGGAAACAGCAGGTCGAACGGGGTGAGGAGAGCGATCGTGGCAGCACCGGTGGACAGCGTCGGCAAGGATCTGCAGGCGATGCGGGCGGGCGTCGAACGGGCCCGGACAGCCGCAGCGGCGGCCCAGCAGGAGGCCGAGCGGGTCGCCGGCCAGGCTGCTGCCGGCGGCTTCAGCGGCATCGTGGCCGGCATGATCCAGGTACGCAACACGCTGAAGGAGCTGCAGGCGGGGCTGACCGGGGTCGTCGGCACGCTCGACGAAGCGGCGGCCACCGTGGTGCCGGTGCCGAGGGAACCGTCACCGGCGGAGGTGCTGGCCACGCTTGGTCGGGCCGGCGACAAGCTGCGCACCGTCCAGGACGGGATCGGCGCGGCCGCCGCCAAGGCCGACGAGGCGGCAGGGCTGGTGGCTCGGGTGCTGCAGGGCGGCGACCCGGCCCAGCTGATCGGCACGCTCGGCACCGTCAAGGAGACGCTGGCGGCGGTACGGCAACGGGCCGGCACCGTCGACGAGTCGCTGACCGCTGCCGCCGCCACCGCCCGACGGGTCGGTAACCCCGGCACCTGACGTATGCCGCTGTGGCATGTCCATCCCAGAGCGGAGCTACCAGTAGCCAGAATTTTGACCGTCGCCAGAATGGCCCCCATGGAGACCATCCCGATAACAGAGGCCAAGGCCCGGATCGCCGAACTCGCCGACAGGGTCGCCCGGTAACACGACCACTTCAGCCTCGCGGATCTACGCCAGTCCCGAGAGGACTTCGCCTCCGGCGACACCCACTCGATGGACGACGTTCGGGCATCGTGCGCTCAGGCAGGCAGAATCCACTTGCCACAGCCTCCTACCCTGAGTGTCACGGATCGCTCCGCTTGAGACGCTGGAGGCGTCATGAACTTTGCCGCTGCAGTTCGCTCTGTGCTCACCCAGTACGTCGGGTTCAGCGGGCGGGCCCGCCGCTCCGAGTACTGGTGGTTCGCCCTCTTCTCTCTCCTCGTCAGCATCGTGACCTCGATCCTCGACACCGCGCTGGGCACCAACTTCGAGGACTCCACCAACGGCGTCATCGGCCTGCTCGTCAGCCTGGCGCTGTTGCTGCCGTCGTTGGCGGTCGCCGTACGCCGGCTGCACGACACCGACCGGTCCGGCTGGTGGATCCTGATCGGGCTGATCCCGATCATCGGCTGGATCGTGCTGCTGGTGTTCTACGTGCAGAACGGGACGCCCGGCCCGAACCGCTTCGGCTCCGACCCCAAGGACGTCGCCGGGTTCGGGGCAGCCGTCTGACGCCCGGACAGCGACACGATGTGAGGCTGAGATACCTATCGACGAGCTGGTTAGGTATCTCAGCCTCACATCGTGGCAGTCAGCGCAGGTGCGGGCGCGGTCAGACGGTGAGGGTGCCGCCCTTGGTAGCCGTGATGAAGGCGGCCCAGCTCGCCGGGGAGATCACCAGCACCGGGCCGGCCGGGTCCTTGGAGTCCCGCACGCCGACCACCCCGCCCAACTCGTCGGCCACCTCGACGCAGTCGCCCTGATCGTTGGAGCGGCTGCTCTTCCGCCAGGTGGCGTCGGCCACCTCGACGCAGTCGCCCTGATCGTTGGATCGGCTGCTCTTACGCCAGGTGGCGTCGGCCACCTCGACGCAGTGCCCCTGAGCATTGGATCGGCTGCTCTTACGCCAGGTGGCGGTGGACAGGTCGATCATGACTCGTACTCCTTTGCGGTCCGGGCGAGGAGGTCACGTGTCGCGGCCTGACCCAGCGCGGCGGCCGTCAGGTCATCGAAGGCCATCGTATAAGAATCGGCTTCATTAGGGCGGTCCAAATAGAGCGCGCCGGTGAGGCCCTCGACGTAGACGGTGGTCGGCTCCAGCTCGGCGGGGAAGTCGAGCATCACGAAGCTGCCAGTCAGAGATCCGCTGTGGACACCGGCGCTGAACGGGATCAGCCGGATCGAGACGTTCGGCAGTTCGTCGACCTGGATCAGCCGGCGCAGCTGGGCGGCCATCACCGCCCCGGAGCCGACCGGGCGACGGATTGCTGCCTCGTCCAGCAGGATGTCGAACCGGGGTAGATGCGGCTCCATCCGGGTGAGCAGCTTTGCACGCTGCAGCCGTGCCGCCACCCGCTGCTCGATGACCTCGGGCGACAGGCGCAGCGGGTTGCGCGTGAACACCTCGGTCGCGTACTCGCGGGTCTGCAATGGGCCGGAGATGAGGTCGACGTGGTACTCGCGGAGGTGGGAGGCGGCCTCCTCCAAGCCGATGAACAGCTCGAACCAGGACGGGATGCTGGCGTAGTCGTGCCACCAGCCCTTCTCCTTGGTCTTCGGAGCCAGCGCGGCCAGCGCCTCGATGGTCTGCAGATCAGCGCCGTACAGCTCGCAGAGCAGCACCACGTCCTCGGCGCGGATCGGCACCTCGCCGCGCTCCATCCGCAGCAGCTTGGTCGCCGACCAGTCCAGCTCCCGAGCCGCCGTGGTCTGCGGGACCCGGGCCAGCCGCTCCCGCAGCCGACGCAGCTCCCGACCGAGCTGGCGTCGCGGTACCGAAGAGTTCAACAGGGCCAAGGACATTGGTGCCACCTCCTGGAATTGATCACCTGCGGATTGATCATGCACGTCTGGCAGGTCAACTCTCGGTCGACCGAGGTCTATTCGACTGACTGGCCATATCTCTACCACATGGCCCCAACACTGTTGCGTTGGCGCAGATTGACCGACAGACTCTTCTTCGTTCGGGAACGGGATCGAAGCGCCGCAAATCGGCGCTGACCTTTCGTCGACGAATACGGCATGACCGATCGGTGGGCCGGCAAACCATCCGAACGGTCAGCGCCGTTCTCCCCAATCAGGCGTGGCGGCCGGCACGGCACCCCCGAGCCGTCCGGCCGCCACGCCGCCGGAGAAACCCCAGCTCACCACGCTTACGCGAGAGGGTGAAGCGATGTCGTCGATCAGCTTCGGGATCGCCATAATCAGCTCCGCCATGATCGGATTTCTCGCCGGTCTGCTGAGCTTCAAGGTGAAGAGCCGCTGGTGTCCGGACTGCGGAGCGATGACCTACCCGCAGCCGCCACCCCCGCCGACGTAGACCCTAACGCCACAGCGCCGCCGACCTGCGTGCAATTTCCACGGCGGCCAGTGACCGCAGCAAAGTAATCCCCAGACGACTTTCTCAGACGGCAATACTGACGCGAGGAGAATCATGGCGTACCGCAATGACAAGCCCGACCGGTTCACCCGCCGGCCGCAGCCGTCGGAACAGATCAACCGACGGCCCACAGCGGGCCGCCCGCCGCTGCCGAGCCGGGTGCCCGGCGAAACCGACATCGACAGCGACCCGCGCTTCAACCTGGTCGGGGCGGGCTGCGTCGCCCCGGCACCCCGCGACGGCGGACACGACCGGATCGACAGCGAGCCGGACCAGGTTGACGACGGGCCCGGTCACGCCGACGACGGCGGTCAGCCGCCGGACGGCGACCTGGCGCTCGTCGCGAAGATCGCCAAGCGGATGGCCGAGCGGCACATGCCGGACCGGACCGGCGGCTGCCGACACTGTGGAGGCACGTACTGCGAACTGTTCCTGGAGGCGCTCGCGGTGCTGGACCGGCGCGACCCGGCCGCCGCCCGACGGATCCGGGCCGTCCTGCAGTACGCCAGCCTCACCCCGCCCTGACCCGTGCCGCAGAGCTGGCGCCTGCCGCTGGACCGACACCGGCCTATCGGTCAGGGACGGTGGGCATCGTGGCGCGGCGAGCCGCGTCGGGTGTACCGATAGACCACTTTGCCGAGGATCTGGTCGGTGGGGCACGGGCCGAACTGCCGGGAGTCGGCGCTGCGCGCGTAGTCGCCGAGGAGATAGACGTGGCGTTCGGGCACGACAACCGGCACCGCTGCGGTCGTGACGGTTTCACCTGGCAGGGCGGCCACTCGCTTGATGAACCAGCGTCGGGAACCAACAGTGCCGGTGAGCCGCGCGCGGTCCTTCCAGCCCCGGTCCGGATCGGGACGGCTGACCACCACGATGCTGCCTTTGCCAATCCGCTGCGCCCCCCGGCGGACCACCACCCGGTCACCGGGCACCAACGCCGGGGACATGCTCGGGCCGTCGACCGTGATCACCAGGTAGGTCCGGCGGAGCCAGACCGCCAAGCCACCGATCGACAGGGCTATCGCGCTCGGCAGCAGCCACCACGTCATCGAGGGTCTGCCGCTCAGCCGGTAGCCGGGCGAGCGGTGTCTTTGATGACGCGTCCGTCTCGGATCTGGATGACACGGTCGCAACGCGCGGCGAGGCCCGGGTCGTGGGTTGCGATGATCAGTGAGGCCCCGACCCGCTCGCGGAGACCGAACAGGAGCTCCATGATGTCTTCCCCGGTCTGGCTGTCGAGGTTTCCAGTGGGTTCGTCGGCCAGCACGAGCATCGGGTCGTTGATCAAGGCTCGCGCGATGGCGACACGCTGTTGCTGCCCGCCGGAAAGCTTCGACGGCAGCGAACCCTCTCGGCCGGCAAGTCCGACGGCGTCGAGAATCTGCTTCGCCTTGGCCCGTCTGTCAAACGAGGTCTTGTAGGGCAGCAGAGGCGCGATCACATTGTCCGCTGCGGTCAGTGTGGGCAAGAGGTGGAATCTCTGGAACACGAATCCGACCCGCCGCCGATATTCGGCCAGTCGACGCCCCTTGATCCCGGTGACCGGCTCGCCCGCTACCTCGATGACACCCGAATCAGGTGTGTCGAGTGCCCCGATCAGGTGCAGTAACGTGGATTTACCAGACCCGGATGGCCCGGTAAGGGCGACGATCTCGCGCTCGCGCATCTCGAAATCTATGTTCCGGCACGCGTAAATCGGCTCACTGGCGTCGGTATGGTAGGTCTTGGACAGGTCGACCACCCGTACGATCGGCTGGTCACCCTCGCTATCCGACCCGCCTGAGGTGGGCTGAGACTCATCACCCAGCACGTTATCGCCCTGGGCATTTTTGCTTATCACGCGGTTATCCGTTCCGACTCGTCAACTATCTCGGCACTGGTCCCTTCTGGCCGGGCGGACGACTCGCCTTCGCCGGCCGCATAGCCGGCTGCCTGCAGGTTGAACAGACGGGCGTATTCACCACCCTTGCCCAGCAGGGACGCGTGTGAACCTTCCTCGATGACCACCCCACCCTGCAGCACCACGATGTGGTCGGCTTGCCGCACTGCAGCGAGGCGATGGGATATCAGAATGCTGGTCGAGCCCAGTCGATGGCGTGTGAGCTTTTCGTTTATCTCCTGCTCGGCGGCAGGATCGAGCCCAGACGTCGGCTCGTCCAGGATCAGGACATCCCGTCGGGTCCTCATGAACGCGCGGGCCAGAGCGAGTCGCTGCCACTGCCCGCCGGACAACACGACTCCGGAGCTGAGATCGTCCCGGTCTGCGGGCACGAAAATGCGAGACAGCATGGTGTCATATCCATCAGCCAGCTTCTCGATGAAATCGTCGGCACCTGTCCTGCCTGCCGCAGCAGCGATCTGCGATTGGTCTGCGTGATTCGCGACATCGCCGATGCCGATGTTCTCGGACACCGAAAGATCATACATCATGTAGTCTTGGAAGACAGCGCTGATCCTCGCCCTGAGGGCACGGGCCGAAACATGGCGGATGTCGGTCCCGTCCCATTTTATCCGGCCCCTGGTCGGCTCGTACAGGCGACACAGAAGCTTGACCAGGGTGCTCTTGCCAGCACCGTTCAACCCCACCAGACCGAGGGTCGCACCATGGGAGAGCGTGAAGCTTACACCCTGCAGGATCCAGGGGCCGTCGTTGGTGTACCGGAACCAGACGTCCTGGAACTCTATCCGGCTTGACAGGGGCGACAGCGATGCCGTCGACTCACTTTCCGAATTGCGCCGAGACATGTCGATAATTGCAACATAATGAGAGAATCCAAGTAGCGCCTGGTGGCCTGCGGCGATTGAGGCGACGAGTCCACCGAGCGCCATCTGCACGCCGGTCACCGAGGCGATGAACGCGGTGATGTCGCCGATGTCGAACGCTCCGCGTGTCGCCTCGGCGACCATCCAGACCAGGCCACAGCCCGCGATCGTGGCGCTCAGCCCGGCCAGCGGCCCGTGGCTCAGCACGACCCTTCGGTCGAATTTGTCCTCCGTGGAGTTTATCTGGCGGGTCTCGCTGCGCATTCTGCCGAGGAGAAACCCTCCGAGGTTGAACAGGCGGAGTTCCTTGGCGGCAGCCAGGTCGAGCATGAGCGCCTGGTAGAAGAGCTGACGCCGGTTACGCGGGCTCAGTTTCCAGGCCATCTGGGCCTGCTGCCGGCTGATCGAGAGTTGTACGACCAGGACGGGCACCGCCGCCACGACCGTCACGGCCGTGACAATCGGACTGATCGCCATCAGAACGACGATGAAGCCGGACACCGAGATGGCGTTCTGCATCGCCCCGAACAGAGCTCCGGAAACCCGGTCCGGGGCACTCATCGCGTTCTCGTGCGCGAGACGTAGCCTGTCTCTGAACTTCGGGTCTTCGAGGACCGCGATGTCGTCGAATCCGTTGACTGTCGAGAACAGCCGGTCCTGCACGATGATCGCGGCCTGCCGCCGTAGGCGCGCTTTGACATAGTTCGAAAGGTGTGGCAGGAGGGCCGCGAAGGCGCCGAGCACCGCGATGGCGGCAACCGCCAGGAGCGGCTCGAGACCCGCAGCATCAGGGAACTGAAGAGAATTTACCAGTTCCTTCGTCAGCCACGCGACGCAAGCCGGGATGAGGCCGAGCGCGACTGTGATCGCCACCGAGCACACGAAGGCTATCGGACCGGCCCGGAACGTGAGCGCGAGCGCCTTTGCCGAACAGGCGACAAGTCCACGCCAGCCGACCAGCACCTTCGGGTCAGAACGCGAGGTCGCCACGGTCAGCGTTCGCGAGGCAGTGATGCAGCGCCAGCCCCGCTGGCGATGACCCGGCCGGCGGAGTCACTGGCGATGAAGGTCGGGAAAGCGAAGACAGCGAAGCTCCTCGCGAAGTCGCCTTCCTTGGAATCGAGCACGGTCGTGGCGATCCCGCCCAGCTGCTCGATGAAGTGAGTGGCGTTCTCGCGCTCGCCAGCTATGACGGCGATGGCCTGAGACTGCCGCAATGACTGACTCCGCACGTACTCGATGAAGTGCGGGATCGACGGGCCACACGCTGAGCAGCCGGTGGAGATAAACGCGAACACCGCCTGCTCCTGACCGACTCTCGCAACCGACACCTCGGCACCGTCAAGCGCGGTAGTCGTGAGATCCGGCAGCGACGAACCAACCGCGAGCCCGGACACGGGAGCCGAATTGACAGGCGCTGACTGGTCCTGTCGGAGCCGACGGATCACCGCTGCGGTCAACGACAGATTGATGAGGGATATCGCCCCGATCAGCACGACGGACGCAACTACGTAGGTCATCGCTTTCCCAACCACTTTTGGGGGTCACAGTGGAGGTGTGCCGACACCCGACCCCGGCGAGGTGTCAAAGAGATCGACTATCTCATCGTAGTAGGTAACCAGTAGCGCAATGACGAATGCGCCCAGGACGCTCATGGCGACACCGCCCACGTGCAGATCGGACAAGTTCCCGTCTGCCTGGAAGACGTGGATGACCAGGCCGGCCCCAGCGATGGTGATCAGGATCAGGTTTCGATAGATGTGCCGCTTCCCGAGGTCGCTCGTTGGCCGCCCGAAGCACGCGCACGGGACGCTGATCTTCTGTTTGACCGCGGTCGCGACGCCGAGAGTAAGCACGACGAGCAGGCCGATCGCTGCAACCTGCCCGGCGGCGGCAACCCACGGCACGAGCATCGCCACCGCGATCGTCAGCTCGGCCGCGAGCAGTAGCGCCGTGACCACGGTGACGACCGCTCGTCGCGACTGCGGCAACTGCAGCAGGAGCGCGATCGCGGCCTCGGCTTCGGCTCGGGCGCGCAGCTTCCCGACCGCCGACACGGCGAACACCCCCACCATGGCCAGCTGGAAGGCCAGCCCCAGATAGGTCACCTGCTACTCCTCGACCAGAAGGCGGGTGACCGGGCGACGCCGCAGGGACTGGATCGGTGGGATGGCGGCGAGGGCTGCAGCGACGACGCCGGCGCCGGCCACGGCGAGCGCCATCGGCAGCAACCTGGCCACGCTGGCATCAGCGCCACCGGCCAGCAGTACCGCGAGACCGAGGCCCAGGGCCGCGCCCGGGACCGCCCCGAGTAGACCCAGCAGCACGCCCTCGGTGAGAACCAGCCGGGCTATCGATGTGTGCGTCCAACCGGTCGCCTGCAGCGCGGCGAACTCGGAGGCTCGCTCCCGCACGTTCAGGAACACCACGTCGGCGATCGCGACCGTGGCAAGGACCAGCATCGCGACCACGGCGGCCAGATCCGGCCCACGTACCTGAACGGCGATCGCGTCACCGAGCAGGCTGCCGACCAGGACACCCTGGAACGCCCAGGTGATGGCGACCAGCAGCGTCAGCGCCGTCACCGCGACAGCCAACGCCGCGCCGCCTAGCGCGGTACGCCCCGGTGTCCGGCGGATATTGACCATCGCGAGACCGGTGAGTCCGAGGAACAGCCGGGCGCGGCGGCCGGTGACGACGGCCGGCCGGACAGCCTCCATGGGATCGGCCCGCGACGCTTGCACCGCCGGGATCAGGCCGGCGGCGAGCGACACCAGGATCGCGGCCGGAATGGCGAGCACCGCTCGCGCCCAGGGCACCTCGACACCTACGGGCCCGCCGATCAGCCACGCCCCCGCCGACGCCAGCACGCCTGCGGCAAGCCCGATGACCAGCAGCTCGCCCAACACCACGGCGAACAACGACCGCCGCGGCCAGCCCAGGCAGGCGAGCACGCCAAGCTCGCTGCGCCGGGCGCGCACTGCGGCGGCGGACGAGTTGCCGATGAACAGCGCACAGACCACAAGGACCAGGACGAACAGGATCAGCGACTTGCGCTCCACCGCTTCGCTGATCACCACTCCGACGCCCTTCTTCGACCACCATTCGGCGAGTGACAGGTCAGGCCGGCCGAACTCGCCGGCCGGCAGCGCCACGGTCCGCTCGGTCGGCGACGAGCCGACAGTGATGTCGACGTGCAGGCCGGTCTCCTGCGCGATCCGCTCCGCTACGACCCGGACCCGTTCCCGGGACACCTCGTCGATGCCGGTCACGCCGGCGACCCGCACCCGGATCGCCGCCACCGGCCCCGGCCCGGAAGACCGGTCGAAGTTCCCGTAGAAGGATGCTGCCGAATCCAGGGTGGTCAGCAGCAGCGGCGGCTGCTGCAGATAGCCGGCCGGGTTGCTGGACGGCAGCAGTGGCGCTCCGCCCAGCAGCCGCTGCGAGGTCTCGTCCGCGCCCTCCAGACCGGGCGACTGATAGGCGCCCAGTGGCACCTCGGACAAGGCCGAAAAGGTGTCGATCAGCTCGGGATCGAACCGGCCGGTCAACGTAAACTTGGGGTGGGTCACCTGTCGACCTATGGCCAGCCCGTGCAGTTGCAGTTCACGGAAACTCCGGTCATCGGCCGCGATCGGCGCGGTACCGATCCGACCGCCGAACAACCCCTGCCACACCTCGCTGGCGACCTCCTGGTCCCGGGGGATCAGCGCGCCGTCGGACCTGGTGTCCCACTCGACCGGTCCGGCCGTCCAGTACGCTTCTACCGCGTTGCCGAACGTATGTCCGAGGTCGCGAAGCAAAAATGCGTCAGCAGCCCCACCGTCGACCTCAATCGATTTGACCGGGAATCCGGAGGCGCTGTCGGCGAAACTGTCCGCAGCGGTGATGCTCTCCCTCGTCCCGACGAACTGTTCCGCGATATCGCGCGGCAGTTGCTCGACTTCCACAATCGCCTGCTGGTCGACGTAGCTGTCGCTGGCCGCGATCACCGGGACCGTCCGGGTCCAACCGTCGCCCTCCCCGGCCGCCGCAGCCCGGCTGTCGGGCAGATAACTCCCGGAGACCATCGCGTCGTCCAGACCGATCAGCTCGGCCTCGGCCGCTGGGTCGATGGCGGCCAGGACGTACGGAATGCGCCAGTCAAGCAGGAACGCCTGGTCGGCGTACTCACGGCTGTCCTCGTTTAGGGAGTAACACTGCACAGTCTCGCTCATCGTCGATTCTTGCGACGAACCGGCCTGGATGTCGAGCGCTTTGCCGCAGATGTTGACCCGCGCGCCGGATGGAAGGATCTCGTCCAGAAAGCTGCCGAACGGGTTCTCGTCGGTGACCGAGACGATATCCCGGTGCGCAACCGGGTTCGGAGTGAAGTAGATGTAAGCTTCATCCGGCCCGATCGTGCTCAAGCCACGGTCCATGCGCCAGTTGACGGTGAGCCGGAAGGCCGATCGTTCTCCATCCGGTACGACATCGGACAGGTCCACCGGGACACGAAGCTCCGGGACGGCCATACCGATGAGGGCGATCGGCGCCGCCACCTCCACGCCGGGCAGGCTGCGGATCGCATCGACCTGTTCCAGGCTGATGCCGCCGGGTGCCTCGGTGAGGAAGTTGGGTCGAACGACCCCGGTCGCCGTCTCCTGGTCGGAAATCGACTCCGCGGGGCGGACGAGGATGTCGTACGCGGTGCGGGCGTTCGCCTCCACCGTGCCAATGACGTCGAGCCGTGACGTCTCGGCCGTGCCGGTGAGCACCGTGAAACTGGTGACCGCGACGAACAGCCCAAGGAGCAGGGCGATCGACCGAGTCCACCGGCGGATAACCTGCGACCACACAACCCGCAACATCGCTACCAACCTGTGTTCGTACAGCCCGAGAGCCGTCTTTCCAGGCGGGCCCCCGGCCGGACATCCAGGCCGGCCGGGGTTCCCACCTCCTACAAGTGCATCCGATCAGATGTGTGTCAGCACGTCGCGTCTGCCCAGCAGTCGTACGAGGTGCAGGCATCGTTCATCACCTTGCATCGGATGTCCGGCGCAATGCAGAACTCGCAGTAGATGTAGCCACACGGACAGGGTGCGGCCTGCGCTTCCGCTTGCGGCACCAACCGCTCCAGCAGGGCTTCGCCGATCTTATTGAAGATTCGCAATCCCTCGACCCTTCACTCATGGATGGCTTCGTCAGGTCGATGCCATCTGTGGTCCAAGCTCGCGGCAGCTGCGCACCACAGTTTGTCTGGCCGTCAGCCTCGTACGCAACCCTGAATCCGCAACCGGCGGCATCATGCCCTGGCTCTGCCCGATACCAGACCTACCGGCCGGCAAGACGTGAGCTGCGAAAACATCTCCTGTCCAGGTCGTATCACAGGTGATGCGGTCAGCGAGACGATTTTTGGCTGCCCCATGGTTGCACCGAGAATCAGTCAGACCACAATGGAGGACCTATGAATGCGATCCACAGTAACGGGAAGTCAGGCAGCAGGCTGAACGGTACCGGCGACTTCGCCGAAGCCGATCGTCGTGCCGTCCGGGCCGGGGGCGGTGGCCGTGATGACGACGGTGTCGCCGTCTTCGAGGAAGGTGCGCTCGGACCCGTCGTCCAGTTTGACCGGCTCGGTGCCGCCCCAGGTCAGCTCCAGGAACGAGCCGACCTGGTCACGCCGGGCCCCGGAGACGGTGCCGGAGGCGTAGAGGTCGCCGGTGCGCAGCGACGCGCCGTTGACGGTGAGGTGCGCCAACTGCTGCGCCGGGGTCCAGTACATGCCGGCGAACGGCGGCTCGCTGACCCGGGTGCCGTTCCACTCGACGACGATCGACAGGTCCAGGCCGCGCCGTGACGACTCAGCGAGATACGGCAACACCGGCGGGTCCTGCGCCGGGGCCGGCACCCAGGCGTGGTCGAGAGCTTCCAGCGGCACCACCCACGGGCCGACCGAGGTGGCGAACGACTTACCCAGGAACGGGCCGAGCGGCTGGTACTCCCAGGCCTGGATGTCCCGGGCCGACCAGTCGTTGACCAGGGTCACCCCGAACACGTGGTCGGCGAACCGGTCGGTCGGCACCGGGTCACCGAGCGCGGTCGGCACCCCGACGACGAAGCCGACCTCGGCTTCGATGTCGAGCCGGCGGGACGGGCCGAAGACCGGACCGTCGGAGCTGCGCCGCTGCCCGCTGGGGCGCACGATCGGCGTACCGGAGACGACGACGGTGCCGGCCCGGCCGTGGTAGCCGATCGGCAGGTGCCGCCAGTTGGGGGTGAGCAGCGGCTGCCCGGGGCGGAAGATCTGCCCGACGTTGCTGGCGTGCTGCTCGGACGAGTAGAAGTCGACGTAGTCGCCGACCGCGAACGGCAGCACCAGGTCCACCTCGGACAGCGGGACGAGCAGCGGCTCGACGGCGGCCCGGTGCTCGGTCTCGGTGAGCAGTTCGACGATCCGCCGCCGCACCGTCGTCCACTGTGCCCGGCCGAGGGCCAGGAAGGCGTTGAGGGTCGGCTCACACAGCGCGCCGCCGGCGAGGATCAGGTCGGCATCTTCCGCGCCGCGCAGGTCGAGCACGAAATCGGCGATCCGTACGCCGAGCCGCCGCTCCCCACCGCCGGGCAAGCCGCCGGACGTGCCGCCGTCGGGCGAGCCGGCCGCACCCCTGCGGCGGAAGGCACCGTACGGCAGGGTCTGCACCCCGTACGGTGAGCCGTCGGCACCGGGCACCCAGCAGGTCGTCACGCGAATCCTCCGTTGATCAGCCCCAGCCGGACCAGGTCGGTCAGCGGGTCGGTGATGCTGCACGACCCGAAACCTACCCACAGCGGCCGGTCGGCACCGCCGCGCGTACGGGCCGGCTCGATCAGCCGGGCGGCGTCGGTGGTGGCGAGCAGTTCGGCGACCTCGGCGACCTCCGCGCCCTCGGCGGCGGTGATCGTGGCGGCGAGCACGTTGAGGAAGCCGTGGTGAGTGAAGCCGGTCTCCGGGTCGGTGTCGCGGATCGCGTGGTGCAGGCCGGCGGTCAGTTTGAACGGCAGCGCCCGGTCCCGGCAGGCGCAGATCACGGCGGCCAGCTCGACCGGGGTGGGGAACAGTTCGGCGGCCAGCCCGCCGGTGCGGAACTTGGCGGCGACGTCGACGCCGCCGGCCCGCGCCTCGGCGAGGCTGTCCAGGGCGGCGAGCAGCCCCCAGGTGAGCGGCACCTCCGCGTACCCGCTGATCTTGGGCCAGCCGGCCAGGGCGGTGAGCAGCGCGCGCAGGCCGGGCTGCGGGTCCTCGCCGCGTTTGGCGACGGCGACCTCGACCTGCCGGGGCCGGAGCCGGTCGGTCGGCAGCGCTTCGACGGCGGCCGGCAGCGCGGCCACGCCGGTGTCGCCGATCAGGCCGATCTCCAGCTCGTCGCCCGGCCCGACCAGTCGCCGCGCCACGTCGATCTCGGACGCGGGCAGCAGGAACGGGCCGACCAGGTCGGTGTACCAGGCGGTGCGGTGGCCACGGTGCGCGGTGACCGCGTCGGGCAGGTCGGCGTTGCCCGGCGGGAAGACCGCGGCGTCGTCGACGAGGCCGGTGAAGATCCTGGGTACCTGCATTGACACGCCTTCGAACCTAGTGGATTCTACGATTAACGGACAACAGCGTCCGATTATCGGACGCTACCGGCCGGTCAACGGGGAGATACGGAGGGTAATCATGCCCTACTACCGCAGCGTTGGCGAGATCCCCCGCAAGCGCCACACCCAGTTCCGCCAGCCCGACGGCACCCTGTACGCCGAGGAGCTGATGGGCCAGGAGGGCTTCTCCGCCGACTCGTCCCTGCTCTACCACCGGCACCCGCCGACCGCCATCGTCGCCGCCGAGTCGTACGACCCGCCGCCGACGCGCCGGCTGCCGAACCGTCCGCTCACCCCACGGCACCTGCGCACCCACAAGCTGGACACCGGGCATACCGACGCCGTCCTCGGCCGGCAACCGCTGCTGGCCAACGACGACGTGCGCATCTCGTACGTCGTCGCCGACCGGCCGTCCCCGCTGTACCGCAACGCCACCGGCGACGAATGCCTGTACGTCGAGTCCGGTGCCGCCCGCGTCGAGTCCAGCTTCGGGGTGCTCGGCGTCACCTCCGGCGACTACGTGATCATCCCGACGTCGGTGGTGCACCGGATCGTGCCCGTCGACGACGTACCGCTGCGGCTGCTCACCGTCGAGGCGACCGGCCACATCGGACCGCCGAAGCGCTACCTGTCGGTGCGCGGCCAGTTCCTGGAACACTCGCCGTACTGCGAACGCGACATCCGCGGGCCGGGCAAACCGCTGCTCATCGACGGCACCGACGTCGAGGTCTACGTGCGGCACCGGCAGGGCTGGACCGGCCACGTGTACGCCCACCACCCGTTCGACGTCATCGGCTGGGACGGTCACCTCTACCCGTGGGCGTTCAGCATCTACGACTTCGAGCCGATCACCGGCCGGCTGCACCAGCCGCCGCCGGTGCACCAGACGTTCGCCGGCCCCAACTTCGTGATCTGCTCGTTCGTGCCGCGCAAGGTCGACTACCACCCGCAGGCGGTCCCGGTGCCGTACAACCACCACAACGTCGACTCCGACGAGATGCTGTTCTACACCGGCGGCAACTACGAGGCGCGGCGCGGCTCCGGCATCGAGCAGGGCTCGATCTCGCTGCACCCGGCCGGGTTCACCCACGGGCCGCAGCCGGGCGCGGTCGAACGGGCGCTCGGCGCCGACCACTTCGACGAACTCGCCGTCATGGTCGACACCTTCCGTCCGCTGGACCTCTGCGACGCCGCACTGTCCGTCGAGGACACCGGGTACGCCTGGACCTGGGCCGGCAACGCCCGCTGACCGGCGCTACCGCTGGCTCGGCACGGCGCGCTACCGCTGGCCGACTACTGCTGGTCCGGTGGTCGGGCGGTGGCCTGGCGCAGCACCATGAACTGAGCGACGGCGGCCGCGACGATCGCCGACACCAGCAGCCACGGGGTGGCGATCGCCGCGTAGCAGAAGATCAGCACCGGGGCGGCGGCGGCCGCGTACACCGCCGTCGCCAGCCGGCGGTCCACCAGCTGCGACACCACCTCGAGGATCCGGCCGCCCGGCACCCGCCGGGCCAGCACCCAGACCAGCACGAACCCGCCGAGCGCGGCGACCACCGCCCAGCCACGCGACGCCTCGCTGCCGGCCAGGCAGGCCACCGTCACCGCCGCGATCATGCTGTAGCCGGCACCGATCAGCACCAGCCGGCGCAGCTCCTCCTCGGGTGTCGGCGGCCGCTCCAGCCGGGGGTCCATCGGCACCGACCCGGGCGGTGCCGGAGCCCACCGAGGGGATCGGGCCGGCGCGGGCGGTGGCGGCGGTGCCATCGCGGTGGCCCGCTCGGCGAGCACCGCCAGCTCGGCGGCGTACCGTCGCTGTTCCAGGTGGATCACCCCGACGTCGTGCTGCGCCTCACCGATCAGCGGGTCCAGCCGCAGCGCCTCCCCGTAGGCCCGGTGCGCCAGGTCGAACAGCTCCAGCCGGGCCCCGACCAGCCCCAGCACCAGATGCGCCTGGGCATCCTGCGGAGCCAGCTCCACCCCCCGCCAGGCCGCGTTGAGCGCCGGCTGGCCGTTGCGCGAGCCGGCCAGGATCGCCGCCCCGCTGCGCTGGGCGTACGCGTCGTCCGGGTACGTCGCCAGCAGGTCGGTGGCGAGCCGGGCGGCGTCGGCGTACCGCCGCAGGTCGATCAGCGCCAGCCCGCGCACCACCAGCAGGGCGACCCGGTCCGACGGGCCGGGTCGAGCGCCGCTGCCGGCACCGGTGCCGGCAGCACCGTCGGCTGGTGAGGTCGGTGCTACCTCGGCCGGTGTGGCCGCTGCGGCTTCTGCCGACCGTGGGTTGGGCACATCGTCCGCCCACGCGTCGATCGCGGCGAGGGCCTGCTCCGGGCGGTCGGCGGCGAGATGCACCCGGGCCAGCATGATCCGGGCGGCCACGCTGTCCGGGTCGAGGGCCACCGCGAACCCGATCTCACCGGCCGCCTCGTCGTAGCGGCCCAGGTCGGCCAGCAGCCCGGCGCGCTGCAGGTAGCCGTCGACGTCGGTGGGCGGCTCGGGGGAAGACTCGCTCGACACCTGTCGAGCCTATCCGGGCGGTCCGGACGGATAGACGAGCGCGACCGCCAGGCCGGCGAGGCCTTCGCCCCGGCCGGTCAGCCCGAGCCCGTCGGTGGTGGTCCCGGAGACGGTCACCGGGGCGCCGGCGGCGGCGCTGAGCAGCTGCTGCGCCTCGGCCCGCCGGGGTCCGATCTTGGGCCGTACGCCGATCACCTGGATCGAGACGTTGCCGATCACGAAACCGGCGGCGACCACCCGCCGGGCCGCCTCGGCCAGCAGGTCGACGCCGGCGGCCCCGGCCCACTGCGGTTCGGCGACGCCGAAGTTGGCGCCGAGATCACCGAGGCCGGCGGCGGAGAACAGCGCGTCGCAGGCGGCGTGCGCGGCGACGTCGCCGTCGGAGTGCCCGGCCAGCCCGGTCTCGCCCGGCCAGTGCAGGCCGGCGACCCAGCAGGGCCGGTCGGCGGCGAAGGCGTGCACGTCGGTGCCGACACCCACCCGGGGAACGATCATCGCGCTGACTCGGCCTGGAAAGCGTTCATGACCGGCTCGGTCCGAAGGACGATCATGAAGGCAGGGTACGGGTCGCCGGCTCGGTGGCGAGCAGGTGCTCGGCGATCACCAGATCGAACGGGCGGGTGATCTTGAGCGCCCGCTCCGAGCCGGGCACGCAGAGCACCGGTACGCCGATCTTCTCCACCAGACCGGCGTCGTCGGTGTGCGGATCGACGGCGTCGGCGTGCGCGGCGACCAGCACGTCACGCCGGAACCCCTGCGGGGTCTGCACGGCCCGCAGCGTCGACCGGTCGACGGTGGCCAGCACGGTCTCGTCGGCGTCCACCGACTTGATGGTGTCGACGACCGGGAGCACCGGGATGACGGCGTCGGCGCCGGCCCGGACCGCGGCGGCGACCGAGTCGACCAGGTCGGGTGGGGTCAGGGCGCGGGCCGCGTCGTGCACCAGGACGATCTGCGGGCCGGCGGGGACGGCGGTGAGCGCGGCGGCGACCGAGGCCTGCCGGTGTGCGCCGCCCGGCACCACGATCAGCGGCAGCCCGGCCGTGGCGGGGATGAGCAGGTCGCGGACGTCATCCACGTCGGCGGGTGGGGCGGCGACCACGATCACCGCGACCGAGGAGGCGGCGGCCAGTCGACGCACCGCGTGCACCAGCAGCGGTACGCCGCCGAGCGGCCGGAGTGCCTTGGGGGCGCCGGGTCCGAGCCGTAGCCCGGCACCCGCCGCAGGAACGAGGACCGCGACGTCACCGCGTTGCTGGAAGTGCGCGGTCACGTCGCGGTCCTCGGTGCAGGTGGCAACAGACTATCTATGGGTGGAGAGTTGCCTACGCGTCGGTGAGCACCTTGTCGAGCAAGGTCTCTGCCTCGTCCTTGGTGCTCTTCTCCGCAAGCGCGACCTCACCGACCAGGATGTCCCTGGCCTTGGCGAGCATGCGCTTCTCGCCTGCGGACAGCCCCCGCTCCCGCTCCCGACGCCACAGGTCACGAACGACCTCGGCGACCTTGAGTGGGTTTCCGGATGCCAGCTTCTCGAGGTTGGCCTTGTACCGCCGCGACCAGTTGGTCGGCTCCTCGGTGTGCGGGGCGCGGAGGACGTCGAAGACCTTGCCGAGGCCTTCTTCGCCAACCACTTCGCGCACGCCGACGATCTCGGCGTTCTCGGCGGGAACTCGCACCGTCAGGTCACCCTGCGCAACCCTGAGGACGAGGTACTGCTTCTCCTCGCCCTTGATGACACGAGTCTCGATTGCCTCGATGAGTGCGGCCCCGTGGTGGGGGTAAACAACGGTCTCGCCGACACTGAAAACCATAGGTTCGAAGCCCCTTTCGCTGTGTCTAGGGTAACACGCTCAGGCACCGATGTCCCGTCACAGTCTGAGCCGTAAGCGCAGGTCAGAGGGGCTGTGAGAGGTCTTTCTCGAGCTTGACACGCAACCGCCAGTAGGTTTTGAACACGCTAAGTAACAACCAGATCAGCAGTCAGCTAACTGGTTGGACGTGCCAGATGGGACGCGTTTCGGCACTTCCAGCATATCGTCCGGCGGCTGCCCACGCCCCGGCACTGGCGGAACCAGGTTCGTTGCGGGACCCTGATACCTAGACCCCGATCGACCCGGTGGGCGAGCGGCTGGGGGTGCTGTGGGCAGGACAGGCAACAACGGTGATGGGTGGTCGGACGGCGCCGGGGCGCCCGACGACCTGCCCGAGATCCCGCCCGAGTGGGGCCCGATCGTCATCCCCGACGATCCCGGGGCGCTCGCCGAGGAAGCAGCACAGGTCCGCCGGGAGCTGCACCGCACCCGACGGCGGGACCACTGGCACCGGCGGTTCGGCATCCACCCCGGCGACACCGGCCGGGCCGGCGGCAGCGGGCACCGCCCACACGAGATCGCGGCCCTCCGGCTACCGCTGATCATCATGCTGGTAGCGGTCCTCGCCGCGATGATCAGCATGTTCACCGTCGCCTGGTCCGACCGGCCCCAGCCCACCGCCAGCCCGGCACCATCGGCTCCCGCCACCTTGCCCGACCGCCCGCTGCCCGCCCTCGACCTGATCGACGACTCCGGCACCTCGGTCCCGCTCCGGTCGCTGCTGCCGGCGGCGATCCTGCTCGTCGAGGGCTGTGAGTGCGCCGACCAGATAACCGCAGCGGCTGCCGCCGCCCCGGCCGGAGTCTCGGTGGTCGCGGTCACCAGCGGCGCCACCAGCCCCGGCACCCTGCCGCCGGTGCTCGCCGACAGCCTCGGCACCCATCTGCTGGCCGACCCGGCCGCCGGGATCCGCAACTTCGTCGACGTCCCGGCGACCGCCGGCACCGCCACCGCGCTGCTGGTCACCGAGACCGGCGAGGTCATCCGGTTGGTGCCGCAGGCCGACTCGGTCGAGACGTACCGCGCCGACCTGGCCCTGCTGGTCGGCCCCTGAGCCCGCCGCAGCCGCTGCCTCCCGCCGGGGAGCGGGACCACCGCCAGGGAGCGGGCGCGGGCGGCGGGTCAGCGGCTGAGCAGCGCGGCGTAGAGCGTCAGACCCGGGCCGAACGCCAACATCACCACCTGACGCGGCGGCGGCCCCGCCCGCCGCAACCGGTCCAGAATCAGCAGTACGGTCGGCGACGAACAGTTGCCGTACGCCGCCAACGTCTCCCGGGACGCGGACATCGCCTCGTCGGACAACCCCAGCTCCCGCTGCACCACATTGAGGATGCGCGGCCCACCCGGATGCACCGCCCAACCATCCACCTGCGACACAGTCAGTCCGTGCCGGGCCAGCAGATCACCCACCAGCGCCCGCACGTGCACCGACAGCACCTGCGGCACCCGGGGCGACAGACCCATCCGGAAGCCGAGGTCGGTCACCTCCCAGGTCATGTGGTCGGCGGTGGAGGCGTCGGTGGCCGACACGACCTCCCGTACGGCGTAGCCGCCGGGCGGCGGCGGGCCGCCGGCCCCGTCGGTCGGTGCCAGCACCACCGCCGCCGCCGCGTCGGAGAACAACGCGTGCGCCACGATCTGCTGGGTGTCCACCCGGCGGGCCGGCGGCTGGATGTGCAGGCTGGTCAGCTCGGCGCAGAGCAGCAGCGCCGGGCGGCCCCGGGCGGTGACGAAGTCGGCCGCCGCACCCAGCCCGGGCAGCGCCGCGTAGCAGCCCATGTGCCCGACGAACAGCCGCTGGGTGTCGGCGGCCATGCCGACGTCCCGGGCCAGGATGATGTCCAGTCCGGGCGTGGCGTACCCGGTGCACGAGCAGACCACGAACAGACCGATCTCCCCGGCGGTCAGCCCGGCCTGGGTCAGCGCCCGGTCCACCGCCTCCTTGCCCAGCGGCAACGCCTCGACCTGGTAGCGGCGCATCCGGCGCTCGGTCGGCCAGTCCGCGACATCCTCCAGCAACGGGCTCACCGCCGCCTGCCGGGTGCGTACCCCGGAATTGGCGAAGATCCGCTCCGCGAGCGCCCGGGTACCGCCGTCGTAGCGCGCCGCGAAGAAATCCCGCCACAGCTCGTCCTGGCTGGCCGACGGCGGCAGCGCCAGCCCGAGCCCGACCACCGCAGCCGACGACCGGCCCGCCAGCGGCTCCGACGACCGGCTCACCACCGGGGCGCCGATCCGTCGCGGTCCGGGTCCCCGCCGATCGTCGCCACGCCGAGCCAGTCGGCGCAGACGTCCGACGTCGGCGGGTGCAGCGCACCGCAGCGGGCGTCCCGGTAGAGCCGTTCCAGCGGATGTCCCCGGCGGGTCGCCGAGGTCCCGGCCGCCTCCAGCATCGACGACGCCACCTCGGCCGCCGTGCCGCCAGCGACCAGCTTCGCCCGCCACACCCACTGGTTGGTCGCCGGGTCGCCCGGGTCGGCGTCCACCCGGCGGGCCGCCTCCCGCACCGTCAGCAGCGCCGCGGCGGCCGCCGCGTCGGCCCGGCCGATCCGGGCCCGGACCGCCGCCAGGTGGGTCAACCCCCGCTCGGTGAGATGCTCCACCGCCGCGTCCACCGCCGCCCGGGCCACCCCGGCGTAGACCGCCGCGTAGCTGGCCACCATCCAGTGCGGCATCAGCTGGGCCACCACCAGAGCCAGCCCTTCCACCCCGCCGAGCAGGGTCCGCGGGCCGACCGTCACGTCCAGGTGCAGGTCGTGCGAGCAGGTGGCCCGCATGCCGAGCGAGTCCCAGCTCTGCTCCACCCGCAGGCCGGGCGTGTTCGCCGGGACCAGGAACTGCGACACCACCGACTGGTCGTCGGCGTGCCGGGCGGCGACCAGGTACCCGGAGGCGTGACCGGCCCCGGAACAGAACGCCTTGGCCCCCTTGATCTGGTATCCACCGTCCACCCGGTGGTAGACCGTGGACAGCTGGGAGAGCCGGGAGCCGGCCCCCCGCTCGCTCATCGCCACCGCGTACCAGGCGCCGGACGCCGCGTCGGCGAGCAGCTCGTCCCGGGCCGCCAACGCCTCGTCCCGCAGCCCCATCGCCTCGGCGAGGTTGTCGTCGACCGCGCCCAGCGCGCCGGTCACCGAGGCGTGCATGTTGAACACCAGCGCGGTGGCGCCGTTACCCCGGGCCAGTTCGTACGCCACCTCGGCGTAGTCGGCGAAGCCGGCGCCCCGCCCGCCCAGCCGCTGCGGAACCATCAACCCGAACAGCTGTTCCTGCCGCAGGTCGGCGAAGTCCGCCACCGGGAAGGTGCCGGCCCGGTCGTGTTCACCCGCCCGCGCCGCCAACCGTGGCACCACCCGCCGCGCCGCCGCCAGTGCATCCGCAACCATTGCCGCCCCTTCCGCCGTCGACCTGCCCACCTGCTCGTCCGCTCAGCCCACCTTGACCCCCCTGCCTTGGTAGAGCACCGAGGTGGACCAGGTCGGCACCATCCGCCGCCGGGGTTTCCAGAGTGCCCGGTCGGGAGCCGATCGGCGTAGCGGCGCGCGCACCAGCCAATCGATCAGGCTGAAAACGCTCGGCCGCAGGCCGCGTACCGCCAGCCGTACGCCGTGCCGGGCGCACTCGGCGACCAGCCGCTGCGGACGGACGAACAGCGCGGGGTCGTGGATGCCGCGCGGCGCGACCGGCAGGCGTTCACCCAGCTCGACCGCGATCAGCCGGCTGGCCAACGTGGCGTTCAGGGTGTCCAGCACCAGCAGCCCGCCCGGCCGCAGCACCCGGCACGCCTCGGCGACCGCCGCCGACAGGTCCGGTACGTGCTCCAACAGCTCCCCGGCGGAGACCACGTCGGCCACCCGGTCGGCCAGCGGCAGCCGGGTCGCGTCACCGCGTACCGGCTCGACGCCGTGCCGGGTCGCCTGCCGCAACGCCGAACCGACCAGGTCGACCCCGACGTGCCGGTAGCCCTTGCCGCGCAGATGGGGGGCGAGCAGGCCGGCCCCGCAGCCGATGTCGACCAGCACCGCCCCCGGCCGGGCCGCCGGTGGGACCAGCCGGGCCCGCGCCTCGGCGATCCAGTGCAGCATCTCGAACGCGCCGGCCGGCCGCCACCACTCGTCGGCCAGCACGTCGTACTGGCGGGGGTCGTTCGGCGGCAGATCCGGCATTGACTGAGCGTGGCATGACCAGCCGGTAACAGCCACACTTGGCGGATATGTCGCGCCGCGTGTCCGCATTGATCAAGGCCAGCCACCCCGAACCGGCGGTCGCGGTCACCACCGTGACCGCCCTGCTGGCCTGGGGCGTCGGTCACCGTCCGGCCGGGATCGCGCTGGTCGCCGCCACCGTCGCGGCCACTCAGCTCGCCGTCGGCTGGACCAACGACTGGCTGGACGCCGGTCGCGACCGGCAGACCGGACGGGCCGACAAGCCGGTCGCGACCGGCGTGGTCAGCCGGCGCACGGTGGGCGTCGCCGGGCTGGCCGCCGCGCTGGCCACCCCGTTGCTGGCCGCGCCGACCGGGCTGGCCGCGGCGTTGTGCATCACCGCCGCGCTGCTCAGCGCGCTGGCCTACAACTGGCCGTTGAAATCCACTGCTGTGTCGGTGCTGCCGTACGCTTTCTCCTTCGGGGCGCTGCCCGCCTTCATCGTGCTCGCGCTACCGGGTGCGCCCGCGCCACCGGCCTGGCTGGTCACCGCCGCCGGGCTGCTCGGCGCCGGCGCGCACTTCGCCAACGTACTGCCGGATCTGGCCGACGACGCCCGCACCGGCGTGCGCGGTCTGCCGCACCGGCTCGGGGCCACCGGTTCGGGGGTCGCGGCGGCCGGGTTGCTCTTCGCCGCCACCGTGACGCTGGTCGTCGGCCCGCCCGGGCCGCCGTCGTGGGCCGGGCTCGTCGCGGTCGCCGGCACCGCGGTCATTCTGCCGACCGGCTGGTACGCGGCCCGGCGAGCCGCCCGCCGGGCAAGCCGCTCGGACGGCGTCTTCCGGGCGGTGCTGCTGGTCGCCGTGATCGATGTGGTGCTGCTGGTGGCCAGCGGCCCGGTCGGGTGAGCGCCGCCGATCACGGATTCTCGGGTCCGTGGCGGGGCGCGGATCACCGCCAACTACCCTGGAGCCGGCCTGCGCGGGGCTCGTCGCCGCGCCGTGACAAGGAGGACCGACGTGACGCCCTCGACCAGGGGACACCGCCGAGTCGCGGTGCTGTTCGCCGGCGCTGCCGCAGCCAGCGGCCTGCTGCTCAGTGGCTGCGGTGCCGGCCAGCTCGCGGAGACCGCGACCAAGGCGACGGCGATCAACGGAGTCAACCTCGAGTCGCCGGACGGCGCGGTGTCGGTGCGCGACCTCTCGGTGCCCTATCCCGGGGTGGAGGGCTACCCGGCCGGCGGCAGCGCACCGGTCGAGGTCGGGCTGTTCAACAACACCGATGACCCGGTGATGGTACGGGTCAGCGCCGCCCCGGTCACCGACGAGGACTGGGCGACGGTGGTCGGGGCCCAGTCGGTGGTGATCGGCGGCTCCGAGCAGACCGGGCCGACTCCGTCGCCGGAGCCGGGCACCGTCGAGGTGCCGCAGCCGGACCCGGGCCGGGACGCGATCGTCCAACTGCCGGCCAACGGCTGGGCGCTGTTCACCACCGACGACACCGAACCGCTGCGGGTGACCGGGCTGGCCGACCCGCTCGCCGCCGGGTACTCGGTGAACCTGGCCTTCGAGTTCAGCACCGGCGGCGCGCCACTGGTGGTCGCCGCCCCGGTGGACATGCCGCTCACCCCGGCCCCGCGCGCGCCCGCCGAGCACGACGAGGCAGAGCACTGAGCTCGCGGTCGATCCCCCGGGGCGCCGGCGGCACCGGAGGGGGGCGCGGTGGTGCCGCGCCGCGCAGCCGGGCAGCCACCCGCGAGCCGCGGCCCGCGTACGAATGCGACGCGTGCGGGCACCAGCCGCCCAAATGGGTGGGCCGGTGCCCGGAATGCGGCGAATGGGGCTCGGTGATCGAGTCGGTGGTCAGCGGCCCGGTGGTCTCCGGCCGGGTGGTCAGCACCCGGATGCCGACCGAACCGGCCCGGCCGATCGCCACCATCAGCGCCGCACCCGCCAAGGCCCGGCCGACCGGTGTCGGCGAACTCGACCGGGTGCTCGGCGGCGGCCTGGTACCCGGCGCGGTGGTGCTGCTGGCCGGTGAGCCCGGGGTCGGCAAGTCGACCCTGCTGCTCGACGTCGCCCAGCAGTGGGCCGCCGGTGCCGGCAGTCCGTCGCTGGTGGTCAGCGGCGAGGAGTCGACCAGCCAGGTGCGGCTACGCGCCGAGCGGATCGGCGCGCTGCACGAAAAGCTGTACCTGGCGGCGGAGAGCGACCTCGGGGTGATCCTCGGCCACCTCGACGCGGTCCGGCCCGGTCTGCTGGTGCTCGACTCGGTGCAGACCATCTCGATGCCCGGCTCGGACGGCATCCCCGGCGGCGTCACCCAGGTCCGGGCGGTCACCGCCGCACTGGTCGCGGCGGCCAAGGAACGCAACATCGCCACCGTGCTGGTCGGCCACGTCACCAAGGACGGCCAGGTCGCCGGCCCCCGGGTGCTGGAGCACCTGGTCGACGTGGTGCTGCACTTCGAGGGCGACAAGCACTCGTCGCTGCGGATGGTGCGCGGCATGAAGAACCGGTTCGGCGCGGCCGACGAGGTCGGCTGCTTCGAGATGCACGAAGGCGGCATCAGCAGCCTGCCCGACCCGTCCGGACTGTTCCTCACCCGCTACACCGAACCGGTGCCCGGCACCTGCGCCACGGTGGCGATGGAGGGCCGGCGGGCCCTGGTCACCGAGGTCCAGGCGCTGATCGGGGCGACCGTCGCCGGCTCGCCCCGGCGCACCGTGTCCGGGCTCGACGGTGCCCGGCTGGCGATGGTGCTGGCGGTGCTGCAACGGCGTACCGAACGGCTCACCCTGCACGACCGGGAGGTGTTCGCCGCGACGGTCGGCGGCATCCGGGTGGTGGAGCCGGCCGCCGACCTCGCGGTGGCACTGGCGGTCGCCTCCGGCGGGCTCAACCTGGCCGTCTCCCCGCAGCTGGTGGCGATCGGCGAGGTCGGGCTCACCGGTGAGGTACGCCGGGTCGGCGCGGTCGCCCGGCGGCTCGCCGAAGCCGCCCGGCTCGGCTTCCGGTACGCGCTGGTACCACCCGGTACGGCCGGTTCCGGCACCGACCCGATGCCACCGAACATACAGGTCACCGAGGTCAACGACGTACGGGCCGCGTTGCAGGCCGCAGCGCGCGCCTCAGCCGGCTGAACCGGTGCGACAGTAACCGCGGCAGCACCCACCGCACGGCGGTCCGTAGACTGTTGCCCGTGGCGATCGACCGCGATGCGAACAAGACTGCCAGCGCCAGCGCCGGCACCGGTGCCGGCGCGGCCGGCCGGGTCGGTGCCGTCGGTACGCCGGCGCGCACCATCAGCGCCGGCACCTCGGCGCTGACCAGCCCGGCGGCCACCGGAGATCCGCTGCGGGCCAACCTGGCGCTGATGGCGCCCGGCACCGCGCTGCGGGACGGGCTGGAACGGATCCTGCGCGGCCGGACCGGGGCGCTGATCGTGCTCGGCTACGACAAGCAGGTCGAGGCGCTGTGCACCGGGGGCTTCCCGCTCGATGTCGAGTTCTCCTCCACCCGGGTCCGCGAGCTGTGCAAGATGGACGGCGCGGTGGTGCTGTCCAGCGACGGCACCCGGATCGTCCGGGCCGCCGTGCATCTGATGCCGGACCCGTCGATTCCGACCGAGGAGTCGGGCACCCGGCACCGCACCGCCGAACGGGTCGGCCGGCAGACCGGCTACCCGGTGATCTCGGTCAGCCAGTCGATGCGGATCATCAGCCTCTACGTCAACGGTCAGCGGCACGTGCTGGACGACTCGGCCGCCATCCTGTCCCGGGCCAACCAGGCGTTGGCCACCCTGGAGCGGTACAAGCTGCGGCTGGACGAGGTGTCCGGCACGCTCTCCGCACTGGAGATCGAGGACCTGGTCACCGTCCGCGACGCGGTCGCGGTGGTGCAGCGGCTGGAGATGGTCCGACGGA
The DNA here is from genome assembly GCF_003751085.1 of Micromonospora sp. Llam0. Classification (NCBI taxonomy): domain Bacteria; kingdom Bacillati; phylum Actinomycetota; class Actinomycetes; order Micromonosporales; family Micromonosporaceae; genus Micromonospora; species Micromonospora sp. Llam0. The sequence continues at coordinate 5,380,029 of NZ_RJJY01000001.1, forward strand.
TCGCCGACGAGATCGCCGGGTACGTCGTCGAGCTGGGCACCGACGGCCGGCTGCTGGCGCTGCAGCTCGACGAGCTGATGGCTGGCGTGGACGCCGACCGGACCCTGGTGATCCGCGACTACCTGCCCACCGTACGCAAGGCGCGGACCCTGGACGAGGCTCTGGTCGAGTTGGACCTGCTGACCGCCACCGAGCTGATCGACCTGGTCGCCGTGGCCAAGGCGATCGGGTACGCCGCCTCCACCGAGGCGCTCGACGCGGCGGTCAGCCCACGCGGTTTCCGACTGCTGGCGAAGGTGCCCCGGCTGCCGGTGTCGGTGGTGGACCGGCTGGTCAACCACTTCGGCAGTCTGCAACGGCTGCTCGGGGCGACGGTGGAGGACCTGCAGGCCGTCGACGGCGTCGGTGACGCCCGGGCGCGCAGCGTACGGGAAGGTCTGTCCCGGCTGGCCGAAGCGTCGATCCTGGAGCGCTACGTCTGAGTCGCGCCGGAGTCGGCGTAGCTGCGCGAGGGACGCGCCCGGTCGTCAGCCGGTGATGGTGATGACGAACGGCTCGCTGACCTTCGAGCCGAGTCGGGCGAAGAGCTGGTACTCGCCGGCCGCCGGATGGTCACCGGCCGCGACGTTGTTGGCGCACTCGCTCGCCGCCCGACCGTTCCAGGCCACCTGGTAGTCGCGGGCCGTGCCGGGCCCGAAGGTGCGCACGTCGGTGCCCCGGGCGGCCCCGCAGGTGTCCGACGACCAGATCAGCTCCGCGCCCCGCTTGAGGTACAGCTCCTGCGGGTCGGCGCCCACATCCCGGTCGCAGGTACGGCTGGAGACGTTCTGCACCCGCAACTGCATGGCCAGGGTGACGCCCTTCTGGGCGGTGGCCTGCGAGGCTGCCGCGGTCAGCAGGATCTCGTCGTCGGTACAGGTGCCGGCGGCCGGACCGACCGGGCCGCCAGGGGCGTTCTGGTCGCCGGCGCCGGGCTGCCCGCCGCCGGTCGTGCCGTCGTCGCCCGTACCGCCGCCGGTGCTGCCACCGCCGGCGTCGCCGTTGCCGGCGTCGCCGTTGCCGGCGGTGTCGGGGTCGTCGCCGTCGTCGGTGCCGACACCGTCCTGCGGCTCCGGGGACGAGGTCGTCGGGGTGAGCACCTCACCGGACGGGGTCGGGGTGGGATCGGCCTGCGACCGCCCGGTCTGGTCGGAGCCGACGCAGGAGTAGGCCACGATGAACAGCAGGAGCAGCAGCGCCCCGAGCACGACGGCACGCCGCCGCCAGTAGATGGCGGGTGGCAGCGGGCCAACCGTCAGTCGCATGATGGCACACCGTATCGGCAAGACCGGACCGATCGGCCGCGACGCGCCGAGGTCCGGGGCGCCCGGTCAGAGATATGTCTTACGCGGGAAGACGGCGTGCGCCCCGGCCACCCGGTCCAGAAACAGCAGACCGGCACAGTGGTCGATCTCGTGCTGAGCGGCCCGCGCTTCGAACCCGTCGGTGACCAGGCGTACCGACTCGCCGGTACCGGGCAGTTGCGCCTCCACCACGACCCGGGTGGCCCGTTTCACGTCACCGGTGAGATCCGGCACCGACATGCAGCCCTCCCGGCCCGGCCGCCACCGGGTGGCCTCGATCAGCCGGGCATTGCACAGGACGAACGTGCCGTGCCCGGTGACCGTCTTCGGATGCCCGGTCACGTCGACCGCGAAGACCTGCGCGCTGATCCCGATCTGCGGCGCGGCCAGGCCGACACAGCCGGGCGAGACCCGCATCGTGGCGACCAGGTCGGCGGCGACCTGGACCGTCCCGGCAGCGCACGGATCCACCGGCTCACCGGCCCGGCTGAGCACCTGGTCGGGTGCGGCGACCACCGGGACCACCCGCCCCGGTACGCCGAGCGTCGTCTCGGTCCAGTCGGCCAGGGTACGGCTGACCGTGCTCACAGCACGTCCGAGTCGACCGACCGGAGGCTCACCTCGACGTCGAGCGCCCGGGCCGTCTCGGACAGCCGCCGGCCGACCTCGGCCGCCGTACCGGCGGGCAGTACGACCTCGGCGATCAGCACGTAGAGCGGGCCGGTCAGCCGGGTGGTCAGGTCGGTGACGTTGCCGCCCGCCTCGGCGACCACCCGGGTCACCGCCGCGACGATGCCGAGCCGGTCGGCGCCGTACACACTGAGCAGGTGAGGTTCGCCGCCCACCGGCTGCTGGCCCTCCGCCGGAACCGGCCGTACGGTGGCCAGTAGTTGGCCGTCGGCGGTGAGCGGCCGCAGTGCCTGTTGCACCGCGGCCTCGGCCGGACCGGCGCAGACCAGGGTCATCGCGAAGTGGCCGCGCAGCCGGGTCATCGTCGAGTCGGTCAGGTTGGCACCGAGATCGGCCAGCACCTCCGCGACGTCCGCGACGATGCCGGGCCGGTCGCGCCCGATCACGGTGATCGCGAGTTCGTTCATGCCAGCAGTCTGCCCGACCGGGTGCCGGCCCGACCGGGCGGCCCGGCACCCGTGTCCCGTCCAGGGACGGCCTGGGCCGGGGCCGGCAGCCGTGGCATGGCAGGATCGGCGGGGCCATGCGTGACGTGAGTTTCGCCGACACGGCGATCGAATGGTTCGACCACAACGCCCGTGACCTGCCCTGGCGGGAGCCGGGGGTCGGTGCCTGGGCGATTCTGGTGAGCGAGGTGATGCTGCAACAGACCCCGGTGGTCCGGGTGCTGCCGGCGTGGCGCGGCTGGCTGGACCGGTGGCCGGACCCGACGGCGCTGGCCGCCGACTCACCGGCCGAGGCGATCCGGATGTGGAACCGGCTCGGCTACCCGCGTCGGGCGTTGCGGCTGCACGAGTGCGCCACGGTGCTGACCGAGCGGTACGACGGCAAGGTGCCGACCGGCCTGGACGAACTGTTGGCGCTGCCGGGAATCGGCACCTACACCGCCCGGGCGGTCGCCGCGTTCGCCTACGGCCAGCGGCATCCGGTGGTGGACACCAACGTCCGGCGGTTCGTGGCGCGGGCGGTCGACGGGGCTGCCGACGCCGGGCCGGCGACCCGCCCGGCCGATCTCGTTGCCACCGCCGCGTTGCTGCCGGCCGAGCCGGCCCGGGCGGCCCGAGCCAGCGCCGCGTTCATGGAGCTGGGAGCGGTGGTCTGCGTGGCCCGGACACCGCGCTGCGGGATGTGTCCGGTGGCCGGCCGCTGCGCGTGGCGGGCAGCCGGCCGGCCGGCACCGACCGGGCCGACCCGCCGACCGCAGCGGTACGCCGGCACCGACCGGCAGGTCCGTGGCCTGCTGCTGGCGGTGCTGCGAGAGGCGACCGGGCCGGTGCCGCAGCAACGGTTGGACGTGGTGTGGGGCGACGATCTGCAGCGCCGTCGGGCACTGGCCAGTCTGATCGAGGACGGCCTGGTGGAGCCGGTGGCCAGCGACGGCACGCCGCCGACCGGGTACACGCTGGCCGGTCAGGGCTGACGACCTGCGGGCTGACGGCTGACGCCGCAGACGCAGTGCGGCGCCGACGGCTTTCGCCGTCGGCGCCGCACTGACAGTCGACTGCCGGTCCTACTCGTCCGAGCCGGCCGCCGTGGCACCGCCGAGGTCGGCGGGAACCGCGTCCGGTACGGCGACCGGCCGGTCGGCGCCCTGGAACACCAGCTTGGACTTGTCGATGTCGTCCGGGTCGCCCTCGCAGTCGATGACCACGATCTGACCCGGCTTGAGCTCGTTGAACAGGATCCGCTCCGACAGGTTGTCCTCGATGTCGCGCTGGATGGTCCGGCGCAGCGGCCGAGCCCCCAGCACCGGGTCGAAGCCCTTGTTCGCCAGGTACTTCTTGGCGTTGTCGGTGAGCTCCATGCTCATGTCCTTGTTCCGCAGCTGGGTCTCGATCCGCGCGATCATGATGTCCACGATCGACAGGATCTCGGTCGGGTTCAGCTGGTGGAACACGATGGTGTCGTCGATCCGGTTGAGGAACTCCGGCCGGAAGTGCTGCTTCAGCTCGTCGTTGACCTTCTGCTTCATCCGGTCGTAGTTCGAGTCGTTGTCCTCCGACGCCTGGAAGCCCAGCGACACCGCCTTGGCCACGTCCCGGGTGCCCAGGTTCGTGGTCAGGATGATCACGGTGTTCTTGAAGTCGACGATCCGACCCTGACCGTCGGTGAGCCGCCCGTCCTCCAGGATCTGCAGCAACGTGTTGAACACGTCCGGGTGGGCCTTCTCGATCTCGTCGAACAGCACCACCGAGAACGGCCGACGCCGCACCTTCTCGGTCAGCTGGCCACCCTCGTCGTAGCCGACGTACCCGGGTGGGGCACCGACCAGCCGGGACACCGTGTACCGGTCGTGGAACTCGGACATGTCCAGCTGGATCAGGGCGTCCTCGCTGCCGAACAGGAACTCGGCGAGCGCCTTGGACAGCTCGGTCTTACCGACACCGGACGGGCCGGCGAAGATGAACGAGCCGGACGGCCGCTTCGGGTCCTTCAGGCCGGCCCGGGTCCGCCGGATCGCCTTCGACACCGCCCGGACCGCGTCCTCCTGGCCGACGACCCGCTTGTGCAGCTCGTCCTCCATGCGCAGCAGCCGGGAGGTCTCCTCCTCGGTCAGCTTGTAGACCGGGATGCCGGTCCAGTTGCCCAGCACCTCGGCGATCTGCTCGTCGTCGACCTCGCTGACCACGTCGAGGTCGCCGGCCTTCCACTCCTTCTCCCGCTGCGCCTTCTGCCCGAGCAGCTGCTTCTCCTTGTCCCGCAGCTGCGCGGCCCGCTCGAAGTCCTGCGCGTCGATCGCGGACTCCTTGTCGCGGCGCACCTGGGCGATCCGCTCGTCGAAGTCACGCAGGTCCGGCGGCGCGGTCATCCGGCGGATCCGCATCCGGGCACCGGCCTCGTCGATCAGGTCGATCGCCTTGTCCGGCAGGAACCGGTCGGAGATGTACCGGTCGGCCAGCGTCGCCGCCGCCACCAGGGCGGCGTCGGTGATGCTCACCCGGTGGTGCGCCTCGTACCGGTCCCGCAGACCCTTGAGGATCTCGATGGTGTGGGCCAGCGACGGCTCACCCACCTGGATCGGCTGGAACCGGCGCTCCAGCGCGGCGTCCTTCTCCAGGTGCTTGCGGTACTCGTCGAGGGTGGTCGCCCCGATGGTCTGCAGCTCGCCACGGGCCAGCATCGGCTTGAGGATGCTCGCCGCGTCGATCGCGCCCTCGGCCGCGCCAGCGCCGACCAGGGTGTGGATCTCGTCGATGAACAGGATGATGTCGCCCCGGGTACGGATCTCCTTGAGCACCTTCTTCAGGCGCTCCTCGAAGTCACCGCGGTAGCGGGAGCCGGCGACCAGCGCACCCAGGTCGAGGGTGTAGAGCTGCTTGTCCTTCAGCGTCTCGGGCACCTCGCCCTTGATGATCTTCTGGGACAGGCCCTCCACCACGGCCGTCTTGCCGACACCGGGCTCGCCGATCAGCACCGGGTTGTTCTTGGTACGGCGGGAGAGCACCTGCATGACCCGCTCGATTTCCTTCTCCCGGCCGATCACCGGGTCGAGCTTGCCCTCCCGGGCCGCCTGGGTCAGGTTCCGGCCGAACTGGTCCAGTACCAGGCTGGTCGACGGGGCCGCCTCGCCGGCCGCCGCGCCGGCCGCCGCCGGCTCCTTGCCCTGGTAGCCCGACAGCAGCTGGATCACCTGCTGGCGGACCCGGTTGAGGTCGGCGCCGAGCTTGACCAGCACCTGGGCGGCGACGCCCTCGCCCTCGCGGATCAGGCCGAGCAGGATGTGCTCCGTGCCGATGTAGTTGTGGCCGAGCTGCAGCGCCTCCCGCAGCGACAGCTCCAACACCTTCTTGGCCCGCGGCGTGAACGGGATGTGCCCGCTCGGCGCCTGCTGGCCCTGGCCGATGATCTCCTCGACCTGTTGACGCACACCTTCCAGCGAGATGCCCAGACTCTCCAGGGCCTTCGCCGCCACGCCCTCACCCTCGTGGATGAGGCCGAGCAGGATGTGCTCCGTGCCGATGTAGTTGTGGTTGAGCATCCGGGCTTCTTCCTGAGCCAGGACGACAACCCGTCGCGCTCGGTCGGTGAACCGCTCGAACATGCCCTCGTGCTCCTCACGTGCCGTGCGCCAGTGGTCTTGGCGGGCCAGCGCACGAGCCTCCAGGCGGAAGCTCGTGCCATCACTCTATCGCCGTGGGCCGACTCCGCTCCTGCCGTGTCGGGCCGGAGCAGGGGCGATCCGCAACGTTTACCCCAACTGTGCCGGGTTGCTGGCTGTTCCCCGAGGCTTCGGCGCTACGCGGTGAGCGAAATCCGCTCGGTCCGGTGACCGGGCGCGGCGTCGGCTCACCGGGACGCGCCGTCCGTACCGCCACCGCCCGACCGGTTGTCCACAGGCCTGTGGACAACCGGTGCACAGGCTGTGGACAACCTGCCACGCTCTGGCCGGACACGCTCTGGCCGCAGCGGTGTCGCCGCAGGGCAGTATCGCCGCAGGATCGCGCCGCAACCGCCAAACCCCCCCAAAAAGGGACACGAGGTACGGATGAGACATCCGTACCTCGTGTCACTGGCTCCGACTGGCCGACGAGGGCTGGCCGGTACCGGCACGCCTGGGACGATCAGCGCCCGGCTTTGGCGTGGTACTCGTCCACGATCTCCTGCGGGATACGCCCGCGGTCGGAGATCTCCTTGCCCTCCTTCTTCGCCCAGGCCCGGATCGCCCGGTTCTGCTCACGGTCAGCGGCGGCACCGCCCCGACCCCGCGCGGCCCGACCACCCACGACCACGCCACCGCGGCCGATCTTGGTACCAGCAGCCACGTACGGAGCGAAAACCTGCCGCAATTTGTCCGCGTTCTTCTCCGAGAGGTCGATCTCGTACTGGACGCCGTCGAGGGCGAACTTGACGGTCTCGTCGGCGTCGCCGCCGTCCAGATCGTCGACCAGCTTGTGAATGATCTGCTTGGCCACAGGCCGTTGTCCTTCCGAGCACGTTCTCCCGCAATCAAGAGCACAATAGCCCGAAAGATGCGCCAGCCGTCAATAGGACGCGCAAACTCCCCGAGAAAAATTTGGCCGACTACTCCGGACGGACCAGAGGGAAGAGGATGGTTTCGCGAATACCCAGGCCGGTCAGGGCCATGAGCAACCGGTCGATTCCCATTCCCATGCCCCCGGCCGGCGGCATTCCGTACTCCATGGCCCGGAGGAAGTCCTCGTCGAGGCGCATCGCCTCCGGGTCACCGCCGGCGGCCAGCCGTGCCTGGGCCACCAGCCGCTCCCGCTGCACCACCGGGTCGACCAGCTCGCTGTACGCGGTCGCCAGCTCGACCCCGCGCACATAGAGGTCCCACTTCTCGGCCAGCCCCGACTCGGCGCGGTGCGCCCGGGTCAGCGGGCTGGTCTCCACCGGGTAGTCCCGCACGAAGGTCGGCTGGAGCAGAGTCGGCACGACCAATTCCTCGAAGAGTTCCTCCGCCAGCTTGCCCGGACCCCACTTCGGGTCCACGGTGACATCGAACTTCTCGGCGTAACGCAGCAACTGCGCTCGGTCGGTCCGTACGGTGACTTCCTCACCGAGAGCTTCCGACAACACTCCGTACAGAGTCACCGTACGCCACTGGCCGCCAAGGTCGAACTCCGACCCGTCGGCGTAGGTCACCACATGTGACCCACTGATCGCGCTGGCGCACTCCTGTACCAGATCCCGGGTCAGCCGCGCCATGGTGTCGTAGTCCCCGTACGCCTCGTAGGTCTCCAACATGGCGAACTCGGGCGAGTGCGAGGAGTCAACCCCCTCGTTGCGGAAGTTCCGGTTGATCTCGAACACCCGGTCGATGCCGCCGACCACACAGCGCTTGAGGAATAGCTCGGGAGCGATTCGCAGATACAGATCGACATCGAGAGCGTTGCTGTGCGTGACGAACGGCCGGGCCGCCGCGCCGCCGTGCAGCACCTGCAGCATCGGCGTCTCCACCTCGGTGAAGCCCCGCTGGTGGAACGAGTCGCGCAGGGTACGCAGCACTGTCGCCCGGGTCCGCACGGTCCGACGCGCCTCCGGGCGGACGATCAGGTCGACGTACCGCTGCCGGACCCGGGCCTCCTCGCTCAACGGCTTGTGCGCCACCGGCAGCGGACGCAGCGCCTTGGCGGTGATCTGCCACGAGTCGGCGAGCACCGAGAGCTCACCCCGACGGCTGGTGATCACCTCGCCGGCCACCCCCACGTGGTCGCCGATGTCGACCAGCCGCTTCCAGTCCTCCAGCCGCTCGGCACCGACCCGGTCCCGGGAGAGCATCACCTGCAACTCGGTGCCGTCACCCTCACGCAGAGTCGCGAAACAGAGCTTGCCGGTGTTCCGCACGAAGATCACCCGGCCGGTGACCGCCGCCTGCTCGCCGGTGGCGGTGTCGATCGGCAGGTCGCCGAAGCGCTGCCGCAGCTGCGCCAACGACGCGGTCCGGGGGAACCCGACCGGATAGGGCTCAACGCCCTGGGCCAGCAGCCGGTCCCGCTTATCCCGGCGCACCCGCATCTGCTCGGGCAGATCCGCTGCGGAATCGTCGGGTACGGTCACGTGCTCGGTCACGGTGGGCATCCTCAACACAGGGGGTACGGACAACGGTGCGACCTCGTGGTCACGGTCCGGCCACGAGCGTACTCAACCAGGGTTCTGTGACGCAGCTGACAAGGCCGCGACGGGGATCAGGTGTTCCGCTCGTACACCATCCGCAGGCCGATAAGGGTGATCATCGGTTCGTGGTGGGTGATGGTGCGGCACTCAGCGATCACCACCGGGGCCAGTCCGCCCGTCGCGATAACCGCGCTGAGCTGCCCCAACTCCGCCGCCATCCGCTCCACGATGCGGTCCACCTGGCCGGCGAAACCGAAGTACATGCCGGACTGCAGGCACTCAACGGTGTTCTTGCCAATCACCGACCGGGGCCGGGTCGGCTCGACCTTGCGCAGCTGGGCGGCGCGGGCCGACAACGCGTCGAAGGATATCTCGATACCGGGAGCGAACGCCCCGCCGAGGAACTCACCCCGGGCGCTGATCACGTCGAAGTTGGTGGTGGTGCCGAAGTCCACGACGATCGACGGGCCACCGTACAAGGTGTGCGCGGCGAGGGTGTTGACCACCCGGTCCGAGCCGACCTCCTTGGGGTTGTCGATCGCCAACTGCACCCCGGTCCGCACCCCCGGCTCCACGATCACGCTGGGAATGTCGCCGTAGTAGCGGCCGAGCATCGTCCGCAGCGAGCGCAACGCCGCCGGTACGGTCGAGCAGGCGGCCACCCCGGTGAGCTCCACCGAGTCCCCGGCGAGCAGCCCGCGGAACATCAGGCCGAGCTCGTCGGCGGTGGACCGGGCATCGGTCTTGATCCGCCAGGAGTGCACCAGCTTGTCCCCGTTGAACGTGGCCAGCACGGTGTTGGTGTTACCGATGTCGATGCAGAGCAGCATGTCGTCCCCTCGACGGTCAACCGGCGGTCCGGCCGGCATCGGCCGACACGCCCGTACCGGCCGACACGCCCGCACCGGCCGGTCGCAGATCCAGCGCGATGTCCATGATCGGCGAGGAGTGGGTCAACGCCCCGACCGACAGGTAGTCCACCCCGGTCCGCGCGTACCGGGCCGCGTTGGCCAGGGTCAACCCGCCGGTGGCCTCCACCTCGACCCGGTCACCCACCTCGGCGACGACCGCGCTCAGCAGCTCCGGCGGCATGTTGTCGCAGAGCAGGAACGACGCCCCGGCCTCGACCGCCTCGACCGCCTCGGCCAACGTGGTCACCTCGACCTCCACCGGTACGCCGGGGAAGGCCTCGCGCACCCGGCGGTACGCGGCACCCACCCCGCCGGCGGCCAGCTTGTGGTTGTCCTTGACCATCGCCACGTCGTACAGACCCATCCGCTTGTTGCCCCCGCCGCCGACCCGGACCGCGTACTTTTCCAGCGGCCGCAGCCCGGGAGTGGTCTTGCGGGTGTCCAGCACGGTCGCCTTCGATCCGGCGAGGGCGTCCGCCCAGGCCCGGGTGTGGGTGGACACCCCGGAGAGCCGGCTGATCAGGTTGAGCGCGGTCCGCTCGCCGGTGAGCAGGGTACGGACCGGGCCGGTCAGCGTGGCCAGCACCGTACCGGCCGACACCCGGTCCCCGTCGGCACGGTGCAGCCGCACCTCGACCGGCGTACCTGCCGACGGCACCGCGTCGAACACGGCGGCGACCAACGGCAGACCGGCCACCACCCCGGCGGAGCGGGCCACCAGTTCGGCCGTACCGAGCTGCCCCGGGTCGATGGTGGCGGCCGACGTCACGTCCAGCCGGTCCGGGCCGAGATCCTCGTCCAACGCGGTCGTCACCACCCGGTGGACCACCTCCGGGTCCAGACCGCAGGCCCGCGACGCGGCGACGGTCACCTCGCTACGCATGACGGCTCCCAGGTGAGAGTGGGCTGCCCGACCGGACCGAGCGCGCTGACCAGATGCCCGAGCCAGCCCTCGGCCGCCGCCGGGAAATCGTCACGCCAGTGACAACCCCGGGTCTCCTGCCGGGCGTACGCCGCCGCCACCAGCGCGGTGGCGACGGTGACCAGGTTAGTCGCCTCCCATCCGGCGGTGCCCGGCGTGCCCCGGCTACCGGCGAGCCGGCGCAGCTCGGCGGCGGTGCCGTCGAGCGTCGCGGCGGAACGCAGCACTCCGGCGCCCCGGCTCATCGCCCGCTGCAGCGGCTGCCGGGCATCGGCCGGCAGCAGCCAGCCGTCGGCCTGGTCAGCCTGGTCAGCCGCCCGGCCGGTGCCGGCCGGTTCCAGCTGCGGCGGCAGCTCGCGGGTGATGTCCCGGGCGATCCGCCGGGCGAAGACCAGGCCCTCCAGCAGCGAGTTGCTGGCCAGCCGGTTGGCGCCGTGCACGCCGGTGCAGGCCACCTCGCCGCAGGCGTACAGGCCGGGGATGGTGGTCCGGCCGTGCAGGTCGGTGCGGACGCCGCCGGACGCGTAGTGGGCGGCCGGTGCCACCGGGATCAGCTCCTCGGCGGGGTCGATTCCGATGGCCCGGCAGGACGCCACGATCGTCGGGAAGCGCCGGGCCAGGAACTCGCCGCCCAGATGCCGGGCGTCGAGCTGCACGTGGTCGACGTCGACCGCCGACATCACCCGGTGGATGCCCTTGGCGACCACGTCGCGCGGTGCCAACTCGGCGAGCTCGTGCTGGCCGAGCATGAACCGCTTGCCGTCAGGGTCGAGCAGCCGGGCGCCCTCGCCGCGCAGCGCCTCGGACACCAGCGGCTGCTGGCCGCTGCCGCCGGCGGCACCCGGCACCGCCAGGGCCGTCGGATGGAACTGGACGAACTCCAGGTCGGCCACTGCCGCGCCGGCCCGCAGCGCCAGCGCCACCCCGTCGCCGGTGGAGACCGCCGGATTGGTGGTGGTGGCGAAGACCTGCCCCATCCCGCCGGTGGCCAGCACCACGGCGCGGGCCAGGATCGCGCCCACCCCGTCCGGGGAGCCCTCGCCGAGCACGTGCAGAGTGAGCCCGCAGGCCCGAGCCGGCCCGCCGGCGGCGTCCGGCGCGGCACGCAGCAGGTCGACCACCAGGGCGTGCTCGACCAGCCGGATCCACGGGTCCCGACGGACCGCGGCGTGCAACGCCCGCTGCACCTCGGCACCGGTGGCGTCACCGCCGGCGTGCACGATCCGGTTGGCCCGGTGACCGCCCTCCCGGGTGAGCAGCAGCACACCGTCGGCGTCCCGGTCGAACTCGGCGCCGACCCGGATCAGCTCCCGGATCCTGGCCGGCCCCTCCTCGACCAGCACCCGGACCGCGTCCGGGTCGCACAGCCCCACCCCGGCGGTCTCGGTGTCCTGGGCGTGCGCGGCCGGGGTGTCCAGCGGGTCCAGCACGGCGGCGATCCCACCCTGTGCCCACCGGGTCGACCCGTCGTCGATGTTGACCTTCGTCACGACGGTGACGTGCAGCCCGGCTTCCCGCAGATAGAGCGCGGCGGTCAGGCCGGCGATGCCGGAGCCGACGACCACCACGTCGGTGGTCTCCGCCCAGCCGGGATCCGGCGCGGCGAGCCGGCCGGGCAGCTCGGGCAGGGCCGGGATACGCAGTCGCATGGGCAGAGTCAACCGCGCCCGCCCCGGTGACGGGCCGCCGGGGCGGACGGATGTGGGCCGGTACACCCGGCCGCTACTCGTACTGGATGGGCAGGCCCTCGGTGCCGGCGTCCTTGAGCGACCGCTCGACGTTGCGTTCGTCGAGCCACAGGTAGCAGCGGACGCCCCGGTTGCCGGCCGCCCACTCGGCGGCACCGCCCGGCAGCGAGATGACCCCGGTACGGAACTGCAGGTTGCCGTCGAGCGGTACGTCCGCGTACCGGCCGATCACCTTGCGGCACTCGGTGTGGAACTGGTTCCAGTCCCGGTCCCGGGTCGGATACTCGATGTCCGGTGCCTGCCAGACCCCGGCGAACTCCGCGTTGTGCGGCTCGTCGCACTCCTCGGCCGGCATGGTGTCGATCGCGCCGTTGTCGTCGTTGCGGACCGCGTAACAGGTCAGGTGTAGCGGCGACGGCTCGGCCAGCACGTCCCGCAGGCTCGCGGTGCGCGACGCCGTACCGCCGTTGTCCTCGACGTTGGTCACCTCGGTGACGTCGCAGCGGAACCAGCGGGCGCCGCCTTCCCAGGCAGCCGGGGACGGCACCGCCACCCCCACCCAGAGCCGGCCGAGCCGCCAGTCGGCGCCGACGTACTCGCTGGTCGCGGAGTCACACTCGGCGTACGCGACGCGGATCTCGGGTGAACCCTGCGCCGGCGGCGCGGTCGCCTCCGCCGCCTCGGCGCCGAAGGTGCCGACGTGCGCCGTCTCCACCCGGTGCGGGGTCGTGCAGTCGACCGGGCTGTACGACGACAGGTAGGCGGTCTCGGCGAAGTCCCCCGGGTGGCAGACCTCGGCCGGCGGCACGAACGGGCTCGGCTCGGGGATCGGCTGCCAACTGTTGGTGAGCTCACCGTCCACCCCGGCGGGCAGGCCACACCCGGTCAGGCCGAGCGCAAGCGCTCCGCCGACCGCGACAGCGGCGGTCCATCGGCGCATCGAGTCCCTCCCACGGGCTGGCTGGCAGGCGGTCCGGACCGCCGAGCATACGACACCTTCGAGTGACCGTACGGTCACCGCCCGGCTTCCGGTCGGCAACCACCACCACGCTAAGGCCTGCCGGCAACCACCGGCCAGCCGGCGGCGGTGTCGCCACGGACCGGGTCGCCGACCACACCGGCGGGTGCCCCGGCCGGGTCGGCGTCGAGCTGGATCACCCGGTTGGCGGCGTCGACGTGCACCACCCGGGGCTGGTAGGCGCGGGCCTCGGCGTCGGTGAACTGCCCGTACGCGATCAGGATCACCAGGTCGCCGGGGTGCACCAGGTGGGCGGCGGCCCCGTTGATGCCGATCACCCCGCTGCCCCGGGCCCCCTCGATGACGTACGTCTCCAGCCGGGCGCCGTTGGTCACGTCGACGATCGCCACCTGCTCGCCGGGCAGCAGATCGGCGGCGTCCAGCAGGTCGGCGTCGACGGTGACCGAGCCGACGTAGTGCAGATCGGCCTGGGTGACCGTGGCCCGGTGGATCTTGGACTTGAGCATGGTGCGCAGCATCAGGAACCTTCCGATCGGGAGCCGGTCAGCTCCACCGGGGCGTTGTCGATCAGCCGGGTGTCACCGACCCGGGCGGCGATCAGCAGCCGGGCCGGGCCGGGCACCGCCGGCCCCAGCTCGGGGTCGGTCAGCGCCAGGTAGTCGAGCTCGGCGGCGTCGCCGGTGTGCCGGTCGAAGGCGGCCCGACCGGCGGCCAGCACCTCGTCGGACGAGCCGCCCGCCGCAGCGGCGTCCACGCCGGCCCGCAGCGCGCCGGCCAGCCCGAGCGCCACCTGCCGCTGCCGGGGCGACAGGTAACGGTTGCGGCTGGACCGGGCCAGCCCGTCCGGCTCGCGGACGGTCGGCACGCCGACGATGGTCACCGGCAGATCCAGGTCACGCACCATCCGCCGGACCAGGGTCAGCTGCTGGTAGTCCTTCTCCCCGAAAAAGGCCAGGTCAGGTCGGGTGATCTGGAGCAGCTTCAGCACCACGGTGAGCACCCCGTGGAAGAAGCCCGGACGGCTCGCCCCCTCCAGGATCTCCCCCACCGGCCCTGGGTGGACCCGGACCTGCGGTGCGCCGTCCGGGTAGACCTCGGCCCGGCCCGGCGCGAAGACCGCCCGGACCCCGGCCCGCCGGCACACCTCCAGGTCGTCGTCGATGGTGCGCGGGTACCGGTCGAAGTCCTCGGTCGGCCCGAACTGCAGCGGGTTGACGAAGATCGTGGCGATCACGTGGTAGGCGCGGGCCGCCGCCGCACGCAGCAGGGCGGCGTGCCCGTCGTGCAGGGCACCCATCGTCATCACCACCGCCACCGAGCCGGACCAGCCGGTGCGCAACGCGGCGAGTTCGGCGCGGGTCCGGACGACCTGCAGCCCGGTCGGCGCGGTCGGGCTGGTCGGCGCGGTCGGCGCGGTCGAGGTGGTCGGGGCCTGGCTCATCGCGCTCATCGGACCCGCCGCGCTCATCGGACCCGCTCCCGCCGCCGGCCCGACGTGGCGACCGGCTCCCGGCTGGCCAGCACGTCGAGCAGCGGCACCGCAGCGGCGGCCGGCAGCCGGCCGGCGGCGATCGCCCGGTCGGCGGTACGCCGGGCCAACGCCAGATAGCTGGGCAGGCTCTCCGCGGCGGTGTCAGCCAGCCGGTCCAGGTGCCGGGCCACGGTGCCGGCGTCGCCGCGCGACACCGGCCCGGTCAGCGCGGCGTCGCCGTGCGCCAGGGCGTTGTCCAGGGCGGCGCGCAGCAGCGGTGCGAGCACCCGAGCAGGGTCGGCGACCCCGGCGTCGCGCAGCCGGTCGCTGGCCTCGTTGACCAGGGTGACCAGGTGGTTCGCGCCGTGTGCCAGGGCGGCGTGGTAGAGCGGCCGGTCCGTCTCGGCGACCCACTCGACGGTGCCGCCCAGCGCTGCCACCAAGCGGGTGGCCAGCGGCCGCAGCGGCCGGTCGGCGGTCACCCCGTAGCTGATCCCGGGCAGCCGGTCCAGGTCGCCGCGCTCGCCGGTGAAGGTCATCGCCGGGTGCAGCGCCAGCGGGGCGGCGCCGACCGCAGCGGCCGGGGCCAGTACGGCGAGACCGTGCGCCCCGGAGGTGTGCGCCACGACCTGGCCGGGCCGCAGCGCGCCGGCCGTCACCAGGTAGGCCAGCACGGTCGGCAGCACGTCGTCGGGCACCGCGAGGATCAGCAGCTCGGCGGCGTCGGCGACGTCGGCGACCGGTCGGGGCTCGACGCCGGGCAGCAGCCGGCGGATCCGGTCCCGGCTGGCCGGGCTGGCCCCGGAGACCGCGGTGACTCGATGGCCGGCGGCGGTCAGGGCGGCGGCGAGCACCGCGCCGACCCGGCCGGCGCCCACGACCCCGACAGCGGGGTCGGTCACCCGGGCAGCGGGAACGTCCACCGCCGTCGGGCGCGCCGATGCGCTCATGATGTGATCCAGTCCTCGAAACGGGGGTACCGGTCGATGCCAGTATGCGCCGTGGCAACGGACCGGAAACAACGGTGTGTGAAAACCTTCACCCGCTGATCTAGGGTGGCCCGGTGCTGACCTGGCGGGACGCCATCACCACCGCGCTGTACGGACCGGACGGCTTCTATGTGACCGGTGGCACCCCGGTGCCCGCCGCGCACTTCTCGACCAGCGCGCAGACCGGTACGCCGTTCGCCCGAGCGGTCCTGCGGCTGCTGTGCCGGGTCGACCGCCTGCTCGGCCACCCGGACCCGGTCGACCTGGTCGACGTCGGAGCCGGCGGCGGTGAACTGCTCAGCGCCGTACACCGGCTGCTCGCCGACCCGCCCGACCGGCTCGCCGACCCGCCCGGCCAGCTCGCCGACCGGATCCGGCTGACCGGCGTCGACCTGGCGCCCCGACCGGCCGGCCTGCCCGAACCGGTCGAATGGCGGGCCGCACCGCCGACGGGGACCACCGGGCTGCTCGTCGCCACCGAGTGGCTGGACAACGTACCGCTCGATCTGGCCGTCCGCGACGGCGACCGGCTCCGCTGTCTGCTGGTCGACCCGGCGACCGGCCGCCAGCACCCCGGCGGGGAACTCGGAGCCGCCGACTCCGCCTGGCTGGCCCGCTGGTGGCCGCCGCTGCCGGACGGAGCGCAGGCCGAGGTCGGCCGCCCCCGCGACGAGGCCTGGGCCGCAGCGGTACGCACCGTGCACCGGGGCGCCGCGCTGGCGGTCGACTACGGCCACCGGTACGCCGACCGCCCGGTCGCCGGCACCCTGACCGGTTTCCGGGCCGGCCGTACGGTGGCCCCGGTCCCCGACGGCTCCTGCGACCTCACCGCCCACGTGGCGATCGACGCCGTCGCCGCCGCCGGATCGGCGGCCGCCAGCGGGACCGGCCACCTGCTGTGCCGGCAACGGGACGCGCTGCACCGGCTCGGGGTGCACGGCCGCCGACCGCCGCTGGCCCTGGCCGGCACCGACCCCCGTGGCTACCTGGCCGCGCTGGCCGCCGCCGGCACCGCCGCCGAACTCACCGACCCGGACGGCCTCGGCGGGCACTGGTGGCTGGTCCAACCCGTCCGGCTGGCCGGCGACGCCGAAGCCCTGCTGGCGTGACGATCAGGGCCCGGCCGGCCGGGGTTGGCGCGGCGACACCGCTGACCGCGCGGCGGGGAGCCGGCGTGCGACGATGGCCGGCATGGACACCGACACCGGTTCGCCGCCCCCGGCCGGGTCGGCCGACGGACTCCGCCAGCTGACCGTCGGCACCGGCGCCGGGCTGGACACCGCCGACATGGTGCTCAACATCGGCCCGCAGCACCCGTCCACGCACGGCGTACTCCGGCTCAAGCTGGTCCTCGACGGCGAGCGGGTGATCTCCTGTGAGCCGGTGATCGGCTACATGCACCGCGGCGCCGAGAAGCTGTTCGAGGTCCGCGACTACCGGCAGATCATCATGCTGGCCAACCGGCACGACTGGCTGTCCGCGTTCGCCAACGAGCTGGGTGTGGCACTCGCCGTCGAACGGATGATGGGCATCGAGGTGCCGGAGCGGGCCACCTGGCTGCGGACCGCGCTGGCCGAACTGAACCGGGTGCTCAACCACCTGATGTTCCTCGGCTCGTATCCACTGGAGATCGGCGCGCTCACCCCGGTGTTCTACTCGTTCCGGGAGCGGGAGACGCTGCAGGCGGTGCTGGAAGAGGTTTCCGGCGGCCGGATGCACTACATGTTCAACCGGGTGGGCGGCCTCAAGGAGGAGGTGCCGGCCGGCTGGACCCGCCGGGCCCGGGAGGCGATCGGCCAGGTCGAGGCCCGGATGCCCGACCTGGACCGGCTGATCCGGCGCAACGAGATCTTCCTCGCCCGTACGGTCGGGGTCGGGGTGCTCGACGCGGCGACGGCCGCCGCGTTCGGTGCCTCCGGTCCGGTCGCCCGGGCCAGCGGCCTGGACCTGGACCTGCGCCGCGACGAGCCGTACCTCGCCTACGGCGAGTTGGACGTGCCGGTGGTCACCCGTCGCGCCGGTGACTGCCACGCCCGGTTCGAGGTGCTGCTCGACCAGGTGTACGCCTCACTCGACCTGGCCCGCCGCTGTCTGGACCGGGTCGACCAACTGAGCGGGCCGGTCAACGTACGGCTGCCGAAGGTGGTCAAGGCACCCGAGGGCCACACCTACGCGTGGACCGAGAACCCGCTCGGCGTCAACGGCTACTACCTGGTCTCCCGGGGGGAGAAGACCCCGTGGCGGCTCAAGCTGCGGACTGCCTCCTACGCCAACGTGCAGGCGTTGGCGACGCTGATCCCCGGCAGCCTGGTGCCGGATCTGGTGGCGATCCTCGGTTCGATGTTCTTCGTGGTCGGCGACATCGACAAGTGACGCCGGCCTACCGCCAGCGGCGGTCGTCGGGGTAGTCGACGTCGTCACGGTAGCGGCCACGGCCGTCGTCGTCGCGGTACCGCCGGCCGCCGTCGTCCGGTTCCCGGTAGCGCCGGCCCGGGGCGTCGTCGGCGTAGTCGCGGTAGCGCCGAGCCGGCTCGTCGTCGTAGTCGCGGTAGCGGCGGCCGGCGGTGCCCTCCTCCGCGTACCGGCGGGGCGGGTCGTCGTCGCGGTAGCGCCGGCCGGACGCGTCGTCGCGGTACCGCCGACCCGGGTCCGCAGGTTCGTCGTCCCGGTACCGGCGGGGCGGGTCGTCGTCGCGAAACCGGCGCGGCGGGTCGTCGTCGCGGAACCGCCGACCGGCGTCGTCCTCCTCGTCCCGGTACCGGCGGCTGCGCCGGACCGGCTCGTCGTCGAGTGGATCGCGGGCCGGCGACGACCATGCCGGGGGCGACTCGGCGCCGCTGCCGGCCGGCAAAGCCGGCAACGCCGCACGCCGACCGGTCCCGCCGATCCCCGGGCCGTCCGACGGCGGATCGGCCATCCGCTGGTCCCACCGGGCGTCCCGCCACGGCGGCTCGTCCGCGACCCGGTCACCGCCCGGCCCCGGCAGGTCGCCCCGGTCCTGCGGGTACCGGCCGTTACGGGCACCGGCCCCGGACCGGGCCGGTGGGTAGTCGTCGCGGGCCGGCGGGTAGTCGTCGTCGCGGGCCGGTGGCCACCGCTCGGCCGGCGACCCGGTGCTGAAGCCGTCGGCCCGCCCGACGTCCCACCGGTCGACGGGTCGGTCGCCGTACCGTTGCTCGGCGCTGTCGTCCCGGTCGCCGCTCCACGACCAGCGCTCCTCCGGCTGGTCGCGCAGCCGGCGTTCGGTCCACGACTCCTCGTCCGGCTCGGCGGAACGCCGCCCACGGGCCGCCGGTGCGGACCACTCACCGTCGATGGACTCGCCGCCCCGGCCGCCGTAACGGGTCCCGCCGTACACCGTGCCTGCGGGTTCGTCCTCGGCCCGTGGGTCGACGACCT
This sequence comes from Micromonospora sp. Llam0, assembly GCF_003751085.1. Taxonomy (NCBI): domain Bacteria; kingdom Bacillati; phylum Actinomycetota; class Actinomycetes; order Micromonosporales; family Micromonosporaceae; genus Micromonospora; species Micromonospora sp. Llam0. Next base: position 5,398,997 of record NZ_RJJY01000001.1, read on the forward strand.
GCCGGGTGCTCACCTGGACGGTCTCCGGCTGCCGGACGACGCCGTTCGGCCCTTGCTGGCGGGGCAGCACGGTGCCGCTGACCGCCGGGACCGAGGCCCGGCCGGCCTGACCGCCGGAGCCGTACTGGCCGCCGTTGTACTCGCCGCCGTAGCCGGCAGCCCCGGTCGGGCCGGAGGCCGGCACCGCCGCCGGTACGGCGGACGCCGGAGCAGCCTGATCGAACCGGTCGTAGCCGGCGCGGTCACCGCCCGGCTGCGCCCGGGCCGGTTCACTCCGGGCGATCTCGGCACGAACCACGTCCAGCTGACCACGAAGCGCCTCGACGTCGTCCTGAACCACCTGCATCTTCTCGCCGAAGGCGCGGTGCGTCGCCCGGACGGCGGTGGAAATGTCGTTGCGCACGTCCTCGCGGAGCACGTCCATTTCCTCGACGAGCGCATCCTCCATGTCGGCGCGCATAGTTTCCACGCCACCACGCAATGTGATTGACAATCCAATCAACACCACGGACGCGATAGCGATCACCATCGCCAGTCGCAACGAGCCGTCGCCGTCGCCGAGCAGCAGCAAAAGCGCAGCCAGCGGCGCCAGGCCCAGGCCACCCCAGGTAAGCCACTTGAGCGGAACCGTGCGGCGCGGCTCCTCTTCGGCCTCGGGAGCGGACATGGCTGTGGAGCCTACCGACATCTACAGATCAACGGAACGGGTACCGCCTGCTGTCCGAGAAGGTAGGCTCCACAGCCCGGCTGGCCGGCGACAGCCCGCGCCGGCCCCGAAAATCAGCCGGTCGCCAGCGCCCCGTCCGACGAGAACACCAGGCCGACACTGATCTCGCCGGTGGTCAACGCGGTCTTGGTCTGCGGCCCACCGGCGTCGAGGGAGCTGAACTCCCCGGCCCGGAAGTCGTACACCTCGACCAGCCCTTCCTGGCACTTGGGGCGCTGCGGGCACTCCGGCGGACCGCCCAGGACGGTCGCCGTACCGGAGCATTTCTCCGCCAGGTCGGAAAGCGTACGAACGCCGTACTCATCGGCGAAGGCGCTGGTCACCGCGAACGCGTTCTGGTCCTGTGCCGCGGACGGCTCACCGAAGACGATGCCGACCTGCTCACCGACCTCGCGGAGCCCGGTCATCGTCTCGTCCAGGTCCGACGACGAGATCGCCGGAGCGTTCTCCCCCGCCACCTTGTTGTTGATGAAGTCCGCCATGGTGGCCGCGTACTCCGGCACCACCTGGATCTCCCCGGTCTCCAGCGCCGGTTCGTACAGCTCACGGTTGCCGATCTGCTGCACGGTGACGTCGTAGCCCGCCGCCGTCAGCACGATCCGGTACAGCTCGCCCAGGGTCTCGCTCTCGCTGAAGTTGGCCGCGCCGACGATCAGCTCACCGCCCGGTCCGGTCTCGATACCGTCGGTCAGGCCCTCGGCGGCGGCGAACTCCTCGGCCGCGGCCTGCGGCGTCTGACGGTCGACGTCGACCGCCCGGTTGAGCCCGATCAGCTTTTCGGTGTCCAACGCTGCCGACACCTTGTTCAGGGCGGCGATGACCTGCGGCGATGCCGCGTCGGCGTTGACCGCCGGCACGATGTTGTCGGTGTTCTGCAGGTTCTTGTCGTCGGTCAGCACTACCAACTGGTCTCCGGCTACCGGTGCGCAACCGGCACCGGACGCGCCGGCATCCGGCGCCTCGGTGCCGGATGATCCCGCCTCGCCACATGCGGCGAGGAAACCCGCCGCGGTGAGCGCGCCGACCGCGCTCAGGGCGATACGTGTCCGTGCATGCATGTTTGCCCGCCTCCTGTGTCCCGGCGCGACCCCATCGGGCCGGCCGCGTGTCCGACGGGCGCGGCACATGCCCGCGCGAGCGTGCTGCGGGCAGCACGGCAGCCGCGACGGGGCCCCGGCCCGTGCCGGCATGCCGTCACCCGTTCCCTCTACCGAACATCCTCACCGTAGGGTCCGACAACAGATGAAGATCGGTTGTCACCGGATCGTCATCCGACCCGAACGGAAAGCGACGCGCTCAACCCGAGCCGACCGCGCTGGCCTGCTCGTTCGCCCGCCGGCCGGTCCGGCGCAGCGGCCGCGGGGTGAACGCCCGTTCGAGCACCGCCAGCAGCCCTTCGGTGATCAATGCCAGGGTCGCCACCAACAGACCGCCGGCAAGGATCTGGCCGCCGCCGATCGAGATGCCCAACCCGAAGCCCGCGCTGATGATCTGCCCGAGGCCGCCACCGTTGACGAACGCCGCCAACGCCGCCGTCGCCACCACCTGCACCGCCGCGGTCCGGAACCCGGCCGCCAGGTACGGCACCGCGAGCGGCAACTCGACCCGGCGCAGCACCTGCCAGCCGGACAGCCCCATCCCCCGAGCCGCCTCCCGTACCTGCGGATCCACCTGCCGGATCCCGGTGAACGCGTTGGCCAGCAGCGGCGGTACGGCGAACACCGCCAACGCCAGGATCACCGGCGGCTTGCCGAAGCCCAGGAAGGTCAGCGGCAGGATGGACAGCAGGGCGATGGTCGGCACCGCCAGGGTCAGGTTCGACACCAGCACCACCAGGCCGCCGCCCCGGCCGGTGTGCCCGAGCCACAGTCCGACCGGCCAGGCCACCAGGCAGCCGACCGCGACCGCGGCGGCCGAGATGGTCAGGTGCTCACCGAGGCGGTCCAGCACCCCACCCGGGTTGGTCCAGTTGAGCGGGTCGTTGAGCCAGGTCACCGCCTGCTCGACCGGGTTCGCCGCCACGGTCTGCCGGCTCACGGGGCGACCCGCCGGGCCCAGGGCGTCAGCAGCCGGCCGGCACCCGCCAGGAGCAGGTCGAGCAGCAGGGCCAGCGCCACGCTCAGCAGCGTACCGGTGAGGATCTGGGCCTTGTAGAAGTTGTTCCGGAAGCCGCTGAAGATCAGGTCACCGAGCCCGCCGAAGCCGATCAGCGAGCCGATGGTGACCAGCGCGACCGTGGAGACCGTGGCCAGCCGCAAGCCGGTCATGATGCCGGGCAGCGCCAACGGCAGCTCGATGCGCAGCAGCCGACCGAACCGGCCGTACCCCATCCCGTCGGCCGCCTCGATGGTCGCCGCCGGCACCTGACTCAGCCCGGCCAGCGAGTTGCGCACGACCAGCAGCAACGCGTACAGCACCAGGGCGATCAGCACCGACGCGGGGTTGGTCGCGCCCACGTAGGGTGCGATGAAGGCCAGCAACGCCAGCGACGGGATGGTGTAGAGCACGCCGGTGAGGGCGAGGATCGGCCCGGTCAGCGACCGGAACCAGTACGCGACCACCGCCAGCGGCACCGCCAGCAGCGCGGCGATCAGCACCGCCTGTACCGTCAGGGTGACGTGTTCGGTCAACGCGGCGACGATCGTCGACCAGTTGTCCCGTACGTACTGACCGGAGAACCACGGGTTACCCGGGTCAGCCCGGTCGGCGAGCAGGTGGAAGGACACAGGTGGACGGTACCGTGCGGGCCGCCGACGGCGCGGCGGCGATCACCTTGACCGACATCGGCAAGCAGTTCCCGGACGGGACGCGGGCCGTACAGAGCCTCTCCCTGGAGATCCCCGCCGGCCAGTTGGTGGTGTTGATCGGCCCGTCGGGCTGCGGCAAGTCCACTGTGCTCCGGATGATCAACAGGCTGATCGAGCCGACCACCGGGCGGATCATGCTCGGCGACGAGGACGTCACCCAGGTCGACCCGGTGCGGCTGCGCCGCCGGATCGGGTACGTGATCCAGCACGTCGGGCTCTTCCCGCACCAGACGATCCGGGCGAACGTCGGCACGGTCCCCCGGCTGCTCGGCTGGCAGCGGGACCGGATCCGGCGCCGCGCCGACGAGCTGCTCGACCTGGTCGGACTGGAACCGGGCCGGTACGGCAAGCGCTACCCGCACGAGCTGTCCGGCGGGCAACGCCAGCGGGTCGGCGTCGCCCGGGCGCTGGCCGCCGACCCGGTCGTCCTGCTGATGGACGAGCCGTTCTCCGCGGTCGACCCGATCGCCCGCGGCCGGCTGCAGGAGGAGTTCCTCCGGCTGCAGGCCGAGGTACGCAAGACGATCGTGCTGGTCACTCACGACCTGGACGAGGCGGTACGGCTGGGCGACCGGATCGCCGTACTGTCCGAAGGTGGCCGGCTGGAGCAGTACGCGGCACCGGCCGAACTGCTCGGCGGGCCGGCGACCCCGTTCGTGACGGAGTTCGTCGGCGCCGACCGGGCGATCCGCCGGCTCGCGGTCACCCCGGTGAGCCGCGAACTGCTCGACGACGCCCCGGCGGCCGCAGACCCGGCCGGGCTGCCCACCCTCACCCTGGGCACCTCGCTCTACGACGCGCTGGCCCGGTTGCTGGTCACCGGCGCGGAGCATGCCCGGGTGGTCGACGACGCCGACCAGCCGGTCGGCGTGGTAAGCCGACGCCGAATCCTCGACGCCGGCTGATCCGACGCCGGCTGACCTGTGTCAGCTCCGATGCCCGGGCCGCAGCAGGTAGTCGATGAACGCCGCCCGTAGCAACGGCTCCGACTCGCCGTACTCGTGGCCGGTGAACTCCCGCCACAGCGCCACCGCGTCCTCGACGGTCGGGCCGATCGAGTTCGGCGCGCCGTCCAGCTCGCTGGCGTCATCGGCCCGGGACAGCCGCTGGGTTATCGACCAGAAGAAGCCCAGGTCCCTGCGCTGTCGGGCCAGCTCGAACGACTGCTCCCGCAACTGCTCGGTGGAGAGCCGATCGAGCTCCTCGAAGGTCGGCGTGGCTCGGTTCGCGGCCGGCGATTCGGTCATATCAGCGAGCCTAGCCCGCCGGCCCGTCGCTGGCTCGGCAGCTGACCCGCTCAGCGAGCCGTCGGCGGGTCAGCGACCGTCGGTGCCCCAGCTGTCGTCGGCGCCCCAGTTGTCGCTGGTGTCCCAGCGGTCCCGGGCCGGTGCCGGCTGGGCGGGCAGGGAGGCCGACCAGGACTGCTGGCCGCCGGTCGGCGGGTCGGACGGCCACCCGGCCTCGGCCCGGGCCGGCTCCGACCAGCCCACCGGCTGACCGTCGTAGTAGACCGGCTCGGGTTCACCAGTCGACTCGCCCGCAGTCTGCTCGGCTTCGTGTGCTTCATGGGCTTCGTCGGCGTCGTCGACCGGCGTCGACCGTGGCCGGCCGAACGTCTCCACCAGACGGGTCACCGCCAGCCCGGCCACTACCGCGACAGCACCGGTGGCGTACAGCGCGATGTCGAGGTCGCGCAGCTCGGCGTACCTGATGAAGAGGGTCAGGCCGAGCACCGCCAACACGGTCCCGAAGACACCGCCCCGGCGGCCGAAGACGCTGGTCCCGCCGAGCAGCGCCGCGCCGATCGCCACCGCCGTCCACTCCAGCCCCACCGACGGGCTGACCGGGCCGTTGCCGACGGCAGCCAGCAGCACCCCGCCGACGACCGCGAAGACCATCGACAGGATGAACGCACCGCTGGTGACCAGTGCGGCGACGCCGCCCCGCCGGTCGGCCGGATCGCCGACCGGGCGGAACCGCCCGACCCCCCGCCGGATCGACTTGATCGTGCCGAGGGATCCACCGAGCAGCGCCAGCACGACGAAGCCGCCGAAGACCACGAACGCCTGGCCGGTCGGGTCGAAGGCGCCCTGCAGGTCGACCGGGCCGGACCGCTGCTGGATGAAGACGACGGCCACGCAGGCGGCGACCAGACTGCCCACCCAACCGGGCACCTGCAGGCCGGCGACCAGCAGCGCCGTCCCCGCGCCGAGCACCACCGCCCAGATGACGCCGGTGACCAGCACCGGCACCACGCCGTTGTCACCGTTCTCGGCGAAGTGCAGCGCGGCGGCCACCGCCACCGGCCCGATGGCCAGGTTCGGCGCCCCGGCGCGCAGCGTGACCCCGGCGGCGAGCGCGAACAGGCCGAGCCCGGTCGCGTAGACCAGCAGCGGATCGCGGGTGCCGGCGCTGGTGAGACCCGGGTCGACCCGGTAGAGCAGATAGCCGATCCCACCGACCGCCAGCAGCAGGATCAGTTCCCAGACGAGGTGCACGCCGAGCCGGTCCCGGCCACGTTCGCCGTGGTAGGGGTCGTCGAAGACGTCGTCGAGCGCGGTGGACGCCCGGCGGCGACGGCTGTGTCGGGTGGCCGCCCGGGTGGTGTTGGAGCCGCGCGTGGGCCGGTCCGCGGCAGCGTACGAGTTCCCGGTCGCGGCGGAGTCCGCGGTGGTGGCGGCTCCGGCGGCGGAGAAGTCCGCAACGGTGGAGAAGGAGCTCGTCGAGTAGCCGGCCGGGCCGCGACGACCTGGCTCGGCCGCCGGATACCGCGCGTCGCCGTAACGGGTGTCGCCATAGCGGGTGTCGCCGGGCTGACGGTGGCCGGTCGGATCCGAGGTGCTCGCGTTCCGCCGGCGATAAGGCGAATCGTCGTACGCCATACCGCGTCTCCTCTGGTCGCTCAGTCGACCAGTGTGTGGCGTCCGCGCGGTGGCCCGGGCAGCCGTACCGGTCGCAGGCACCGTACCCGCGACCGGGTCCGGCCGTCACCCCCCGTATCCAGCCAAGCTGCCCGGAACCGGGTCGATACCGGGTCGATGCCCGGTCGGCGCCGGCCCGGCGGGCCGGCCTGGCGGACCGGTCAGTCGGCCGGCTGGTCCGGGGTGTCGGAGTCCTCCGGGCGGTCCGGGACCCGGCAGGCCCGCTCCAGCCAGAGCGCCGCCGCCACCAGCGCGACCGCGGCGACCAGACCGCTGCCGGCGGCCGGCAGGTCGTTGCTGGCCGCCCGGGTCGGCTGGATGAACAGCCACAGCACCAGACCGGCATAGAAGCCGGCGAAGATCGCCCCGGCGAGGGAGGACGCCTTGGCCAGCACCACGAAGCGGGCGGCGAGCAGCGGGTTGACCGGGTCGTGCCCGGGCTGGCGGTCGACCCGGGCCCGGGTGTTCAGCGCCGCATACCCTTCGAACACGGCCAATGCCGCCAGCGTCACGGAGGGTAGCCAGGGTATGACCGGCATCCGTACGTACCAGCTGCTGATCACCAGCCAGCCGACCGCTGCGGCGGCCAGCGCCGCCACCACCAGGGTGGACAACCTGGTGGGCCCCATCCGCGGCTCGTCAGGCTCCCGTCCGCGCGGGCTGACTCCCGGTCCGGTCACAGCAGCATCAGCCCCGGCAAGGTGATCGACAGACGCACGTTCACTGGGTCGACTCTAGCGGCAGATCCGGTCGCGGGCGCAGTTCGAGCAGGTCCCCGGCGACCGGATCGTGGTTGAGCAGGTCAGTCAGCCAGCCGTGGCCGGGCAGTTGGCCGTACGGCTGGATGTCGATCCACGGTCGCAGCACGAACGCCCGCAGCCGCGCCCGGGGATGGGGCAGCACCAGCTCAGGGTCGTCGCTGAACACCGGGGCGTCGTCGTCGGTCCACACCGCGACGACGTCCACGTCCAGGCTGCGGGGCCCGTACGGCCGGTCCGGGTCACGCACCCGCCCGGCGGCCCGTTCCAGGCTGCGGCACCGGTCGAGCCAGTCGGCCGGCGCGGCACCCGGATCGGCCACCATCGCGACCGCGTTGAGGTAGTCGGGCTGCGCCGGGTCGCCCCACGGCGGGGTCTCGTAGACCCCGGAGACGACCAGCAGTACGTCGTCCAGCGACCGCACCGCCGCGCGCAACCGCCCGTACCGGTCACCGAGGTTGCTGCCCAGTGCCAGCACCGCCCGGGTCATGGTCGGCCCCGGGTCATGGTCGGCCCCGGGTCAGCACGACCGCGACGTCGGTGAACCGGTGCGGAATCGGCGCCTGCGGCTTGTGCACGGTCACCGTGACCGAGCTGACCCGGTGGTCGGCCAGGCACTGGGCGGCCAGCCGGTCGGCCAGCGTCTCGATCAGATTCACCGGCTCGCCGCTGACGATCGCGACCAGCCGGTCGGCCAGCTCGCCGTAGTGCACGGTGTCGGTGACGTCGTCCGTCTCGGCCGCCGGCGCGAGGTCGACGGTGAGCGCGACGTCGACGACGAAGTCCTGCCCGGTGGCCCGCTCCTGCGGGTAGACGCCGTGCCGGCCGTGGGCACGCAGCCCGGTCAGCACGATCCGGTCGGTCGCCGACGGCTGCGCGGCCCCCGGGCCGGGCGACGGCCCTGCGGCGGGCTGGTGGTCGGTCATCGACGGCTCCCCGGCGGATCGTCGGCGTCCGGGACGATCCGGGGCCGTCCACTGGCCTGCCACACCGCCAGCGCGTCCACGGTGTCCCGGACGTCGTGTACCCGGACCCCCCAGGCGCCGGCGGCGACCGCCAGCAGGCTGGTGGCGGTGGTCGCCGCGGCCCGTTGGTCGACCGGCCGTGGCTGGCCTGCCGGGTCGGCGAGCAGTTGGCCCAGGTAGGACTTGCGGCTGGCCGCGAAGAGCAAGGGGCAACCGAGGTCGAGCAGCTCGGGCAGGCGGACGGTGAGCTGCCAGTTGTGCTCCGCCCGCTTGGCGAAGCCGAGGCCGGGGTCGACGATGAGCCGGTCGGCGGCCACCCCGGCGGTCAGCGCGGTGTCGATCCGGGCGGCGAGCTCGGCGCGGACCTCGCCGACCACGTCGCGGTAGTGCGCCAGGTCCTGCATCCGGTCGGAGTGCCCGCGCCAGTGCATCAGGATCCACGGGCAGCCGGCCTCGGCGACCACCTCGGCCATCCGCGGATCCGCCAGACCGCCGGAGACGTCGTTCACCACCGCCGCCCCGGCGGCCAACGCGGCGGCGGCGACCGTCGCCCGGGTGGTGTCGATGCTCATCGGTACGCCGGCGGCGGCGAGCGCCCGGACGACCGGGAGCACCCGGGCCGTCTCGGTCGCGGCGTCGATCCGCACCGCGCCCGGCCGGGTCGACTCACCGCCGACGTCGATCAGGTCGGCGCCGTCGCGGTGCAGCCGGACGCCGTGCGCGACGGCGGCGTCGAGGTCGGCGTACCGCCCGCCGTCGGAAAAGGAGTCAGGCGTGACGTTGAGAACGCCCATCACGACCGGCCGGGCCGGCCGCAGCAGATCGGTCACGGGTAGGACGGTACCGGCGCGGCTCGGGGTCGGCCGGCAGAGGGCATGCTGGGTACTCTCGAACCAGACAACGGCGGCACGGCGGCGCTGTCGGTCGAGTTGCACGCAGCTTGTACCAGACAGGGGTGGCCCGTACGCTTTGCAGTTGCTGGTGGTCAGCGAGGGCAACGCCGAGGAGAAGGGCTGAAGTTGGACAAAAAGCCCACAAATCATCACCGTACGCGGTGATCGCCGGACGCAGGGTCGAAACTCGCGGCACGACCCGACACGTCCGTGAGGCTGGACAACTGCAGTGCCCCGGCTTCGCCGGCCGCACACCGGGGAGGTTCCCATGATCGAAACAACGCTCGTCGACACGGTCAACGCCGCCATGGCATCCGTGGTCGACACGCTTCCGTTGCTGGCCGCGCCGGCCGGTGAGCCGGACCCGGCGCCGACCGGCTTCAACACCGAGGGCGTTGTCTCCTTCCTCGCCAGCAAGGTCGCGCCGATCCTGCTGGCCGTGCTGGGCGTGATCTTCATCGGCCGGGCCAGCAAGGGCGAGATCTCCAAGGTCCTGACCAGCTCCGCGATCGCGATCGTGGGTCTGGCGTTCATCGCCGGAGCGGCGACGCTCTTCTTCGTCGGCGACTACCTCATCAACCTGATGTTCGAATAGAGCGCGGGGCACAGGATGCGGCTGCGTACCGACGACGACATCTACCGCGCCCGGCTGGTCTACCTCGGCCCGCCCGGCTACACGTTGCCGATCCACCTGCCGTACGCCCAGTACGGGGTTTTCATCCTCCTCGTACCGCTCTACATGTTCATCCACTGGGCGTTCACCTTCACCGTGGAGCTCTTCCCCGCCTGGGAGATCGCGCTGGCGATCGTCACCACCTCCTTCATCTTCCGGTACGTCGACCCGGATCGGCCCGCCCGGATGGTGGTCCGGACCGCCCTCACCGACTGGCGCCGCACCAGGGAACCCGCCACCGAACAGCGAGACCCGCGACTGATCGCCAGCCACATCCGGATTCGGGAGGAGTTGGCATGACCCGCACCGACCACCGAACCGCAGCCGCTGTCCACCCGGCCGGCCGGCGGCGCGAGGCGATGGCATGAGTCGATCATTTCCGCCGGGCTCCTCCCACCCGGCCGGTCAGCCGGCCGGCACCAGCGGTAACGGTAAGCAACCAGCCGACTACGACACCTCCGAGCTGGACGAGTCGACCGACACCGAACTGGTCACCAGCCCCAGCCACGGCGCGGTCGCCTACTTCCAGGCACCTGCGGCGTCCCGCGGCAGCCGGTCGACGCGAACCCCGCCGCCGGCACCACCAGTACCCACCCCCAGAGCCGGCATGAGCGACAACACCGACATCGACTCGCCCTTCCTGGACCTTTTCCCGGGTGCCGGCCCGGCCGGTGGCCACCAGCCGGGCCGCACGCCACGCACGGCGATCCGGCGCTCGGCTCAACACGACGCGATCGCACCACCGACGCGGCACGAGGCCATCGAACCACCCACCCGGCACGACGCGATCGCACCGCCGACCCAGCAGACCGCTATCGGACCGCCCAACCGCCACGGCCCGCAGGGGACCCCAGGCGACGCGTCAGCCCGGGACACCCCGCCCGCCGGGCCGATCGGCTCGGCGCTGTCCGGTCCCCCTGCCCCGCCGCCCGACCCGCCGGTCCAGCACCGGGCTGCCACGCCTACCCCGCGTACCGCCGCCGACCCGGCCCCGACAGCCGAACCGGTCGCACCGCGCGACGGCCAGCCGGTCACCTCGGCGTCCACAGCCCCGCCGGCACCGGTCCTGCCGCCACCGCCCGCCGCCACCCGCCGGCCCGGTCCGACCGCGCAACACGTTCGGGGCCGGCCCGACCCAGCACACCCCGCCGAGGCAGCGCAGCAAGATGGCGCACCAGCGCAGCGCCGGCCATCGGCGACGCCGCACCACACCGCACCCCAGCAGCAGTCCGCACCCGCACCCCAGCAGCGCGCCGCACCCGCACCGGTGCACCGGCCGCCGCCGGCCGAGGCACCGGTCAGCGACAAGGGCAAGGGCAAGCGTGCCCGTCGGCGGGCCGCCGAAGCCGACCGGCCGGACAAGCTGATCAAGCCGGTGCCGATCCGCCCCCCGAAGGTCAAGTTCACCGACCGGGACCCGGCCGCCGAGCTCGCCATCACCGAGATCGCCGGCCATCTCACCTTCACCCCGAACACCGTCACCGCCTGGTACTGGCTGCCCGAGGTCCGCTGGGCGTTCCGGCCCGACGCCGAGCGGGAGGTGCTGCTGTCGGCCATCTCCGAGCAGTACGCCGGCCTGGCCGGATTCCGGCTGCACCTGCGCCGCACCACCCGGCCGTTCCCGGCCGACGAGTGGGCCCGCACCATCGACTCGCTGACCAGCAACCCGCTGCCCAACGTCGCCGACGCGGTCTCCTGGTCCGACCACCTGGTCGCCGCCCAACGGCACCTGATGGCGGTCAACCACGCCGAAGGACAGACCTACCTGGGCATCACCTTCGCCCGCCGGTCGCTCGGCGACTCACTGTCTGAACGGGTGCTGCGGCTGTTCGGCCGCGGCGTCGCCGAGAGCGAACGCCGTCGGCTCGGCCGAATGGTCGAGCAGTTCGACGAGGTGCTGGGTGCCTTCGGCATGCGGGGTCGACGGGTCACCGCCGGCGAACTCGAATGGCTGCTCTACCGGTCGGTCGCGCTCTGCATGAACCCGCCGACCATGCTCTCGCCGGTGCGCGACGGCAACTGGGACCGCGGCGACCTGCTCGCCCTCACCGAGCAGGTCGAGCGCTACCGGACCCCGTACGGCTCGACGCTCAAGCTGGTCAACCGGATGACCGGCGAGGAGCGGCACGTCGCGGTGCTGGCGGTCGGCCGGATGGAGCCGTTGGAGATCCCGGAACGCCACGAGCCGTGGATGCACTTCCACGAACGGCTGCCGTGGCCGATGGAGATCTCCTCCCGGATCGATCTGCTCGGGCCGGCCGACTCGTTCCGTAACCTGGAGCACCGGCTCCGGATGATCCGCTCCCAGCAACTGGACTACGCCGAGCACGGCATCGACGCCCCGCCGGAGCTGGAGCGGCTCGCCAAGCGGGCCCTGCACATCGGTGACGAGATGACCACCGGTCTGCCGGTCGAGTCGGCCCGCGCGCACGGCTGGCACCGGGTCGCCGTCGGCGGCCGGACCCGCGAAGAGTGTCTGGAACGGGCCCGCCGGCTGATCCAGCTCTACTCCCGGGAGATGCGGATCTCGCTGCAGCATCCGAAGAACCAGGACTGGCTGGCCCGGGAGTTCATCCCCGGTGAGCCGGTGGCGAACACCGGATACATCCGGCGGATGCCGGTCAACCTGCTGGCCGCCGCGCTGCCGCAGGCCGCGTCGACGGTCGGCGACCGGCGCGGCGACCTGATCGGGCGGACCGCCGGCACCTGCCGCCGTCCGGTCTTCCTGGACCTGCACTTCCCGATGGAGGTCCGGGAACGCTCCGGGCTCGCCGTCTTCGTCGCCGAGCCGGGCGGCGGCAAGTCGACCCTGCTCGGCGCCCTCGGCTACCTGGCCGCCCGACGCGGCGTGCAGGTCACCCTGCTCGACCCGTCCGGCCCGCTGGCCCGGCTCTGCGCCATGCCGGAGCTACGGCCGTACTCACGGGTGCTCAACCTGACCGGTTCCGAGCAGGGCACCCTGGCGCCGTACTCGCTCATCCCGACGCCGGTCCGCGGCGAGTTCGCCGCCGGGGCCGCCGGCGACCGCGAGTACGAGATCTCCGTGTCGAACGCGCGAGCCGAACGCCGGATGCTGGTCCAGGACATCTGCATGATGCTGGTGCCGCCGCAGGTGGCCCGGGAGTCGTCGACGGCCACCCTGCTGCGGCACGCGGTCCGCCAGGTGCCCGCCGAGGAGACCTCCACCCTGGACGACGTGGTCGCCTGCCTCAACGGGCTCGACGACGACGGCCGTGAGCTGGCCAACCTGCTGCTGGACACCGCCGAGATGCCGCTGGCCCTGCTTTTCTTCGGCTCACCGGAGCCGGGCCTGCTCGGTGCCGACGCCGCGCTGACCGTGATCACCATGGCCGGCCTGCGGCTACCCGACCTGAAGATCGAACGCGAGTACTGGTCGGCCGAGGAGGCGTTGGCGCTGCCGATGCTGCACACCGCCCACCGGTTGGCGGTACGCCGCTGCTACGGCGGCTCGATGGGGTCGCGCAAACTCGTCGGCCTCGACGAGGCGCACTTCATGGAGGGCTGGCGCTCCGGCCGGTCCTTCCTGGTCCGGCTGGCCCGCGACTCCCGCAAGTGGAACCTCGCCGCGCTGGTCTCGTCGCAGAATCCACGGGACATCCTCGGGCTGGACGTGCAGAACCTGGTCTCCACCGTCTTCGTCGGCCGGATCGCCGAGGACGAGGAGATCGCCGCCGAAGCACTGCGGCTGCTGCGCGTCCCGGTCGACGACGGTTACGAGGCGACCCTCGCCTCGTTGTCCAGCGTAGACAGCTCTTCGGCGAGCCGGCTGGGCTTCCGGGAGTTCATCATGCGCGACGTGGACGGTCGGGTGCAGAAGGTCCGGGTGGACGTCTCGTACGTGGACGGACTGCTCGACCATCTGGACACCACACCCGGTACGCCGCAGGCGGCACCCGCCGGTCTGCCGACCGCGCTCAGTGACCTGGAGGTGTGACGTGGCGAGGACCGCGACCCGGTGCACCGCGCTCCTGCTCGCCGTCCTGACAGCCGCCGTGGCGAGCATCTCCTGGCCGGTACTCGGCGCGGCCGCTCCGGCCCAGGCCGCCCCGGTCGCGCCGGTTGCCCTGCCCGCCCAGGCACCGGCCGACCTGTGTCCGGTCGAGGCCTGGCAGGCCGACTTCCGGGCCTGTCTGGACCGACTGCAGGACGTCAGCTCGGCCCGCGCGCAGTGCCTCGACCCGCCGGCACCGAGCGCCCCCGACTCCGGCTTCGGCGGTTGGTTCGCCACCCAGCCGGAGACCTCCGAGGGTGCCATCGGCCACTACACCAACTACGGGTACGCCGGCTACCGGTTCCCGACGTACGACCTCAACGGTGGGTGCGCCTCCTCGGTGGTGAACGCCGACGTCGGCGTGTTCAACGGGGTCGCCAACCTGGAGATGATGGTCGCCACCGCGATCGTCGGCGCGTCCAACGCGATCCGGGAACGGGCCTGGGACCCGGGGACCATGTACGCCTGGGCCGACCCGCTGGTGGCGCAGGCGACCACCGCGATCTACGACGAGGTCTTCACCGTCTTCGGGCTGATCACCCTCTGCGTGGTCGGCCTCTACCTGATCTGGCGGTCACGTCAGTCGGACATGAGCAACATGATCACGACGGCCGGCTGGGCAGTCCTGATCATGGTGGTGGTGACCGCGATCGCCGCTTGGCCGGTCCGCTCGGCGAACCTGGCGGACGAGGCGCTGACCAGCACGTTGGGCGTGGTCCACGAGGCCGTCGGCCCGCGTGCCGTCGAGGTGACACCGGAGGAGTGCCCGTACCCCGACCCGCAACAGTGTGAGGATCTGCGTCCACCGGCCGTCCGGGCCAGCGACACGACCACGTCGTCGATGCTCTACCGGAACTGGCTGCGCGGCGTGCTCGGCTCGGCGGACAGCGACACCGCCAAGAAGTACGGCCCGGTGCTCTACGACGCCCAGGCGTTCACCTGGTCGGAGATCGAGGAGATCCGGGCCGATCCGGCGCTGCGGGAACCGATCATCGAGGCCAAGAACCAGCAGTGGATGAAGGTCGCCGAGCAGATCCGCACCGAGGATCCGGAGGCGTACGAGCATCTGCAGGGCATCCGGGAGATGGACCGGGTCGGCACCGGACTGATCGCGATCTTCGCGGCGGCCATGTTCGCCATGTTCGACCTCGCCGCGTCGCTGCTCGTCCTGCTCGGATTCCTGCTGTTCCGCTGGGCGGTCGTCGCCGCGCCGATCCTCGGGACCATCGGTTTGCTCCGGCCGGCCGGCGCGGGCATGCGTCGACTCGGCAACGCGGTCGTCGCCGCCGTCTTCAACATCGCGATCTTCGGCACCGGGGCGGCCGTCTACCTGTTCGCCGTCGACCTGATCATGAGCACGCCCACCCTGCCGGGCTGGCTGCAGGTGGTACTGATCTGGCTCTGCGGCATGGTCGGCTGGCTGCTGCTGCGTCCGTACCGACGGATCACCGATCTGGGCGGCCGGGACGGTGGCGGCAGTTCGTGGCACCTGCGGTACTTCCGGGAAACCCGGGAGACCCGCGAGCCCGAACAGGTCGTGATCAAGTCCAGGGACGGACGGGACCAGACCGTCGTCAAGCAGACCGTGGTGCGGCCGGAGGCCCGGTTGGAGGATCCCAGCAGCGACAAACCCACCGGCGGTGCCGGACCGGCCAGGGAACGACCGGACAGCCGGGAGGACGGCTCCGAGTCCACCGCCCAGCCCGGGTCGGCCCGACCACCGGGTCGCCCCCGTCGCGCGTCGACGTGGACCGCGCCCGACGTCCCGGCCGAAGAGCATCAGTACGCCGTCTACCGGCCCGACAGCAGCCGCAAACCCGACGAGGCGCCGAAGCCGCGCATCCGTACCGAAGCTCGGTGACCCGGAATGCGTACCGTCATCGCCTTTCTGACCCGGTTCCTCTTCCGGTCCCGGGTCGGGCTGGCGGTCGTGCTGCTCGTCGTCGTGGTCAGCGTGGTCGGCGTCGGTCAGGTCGTCGGCCGCGATGACGGGACCAACGGGCCACTGCTCGGTGCACCCGGACCACAACCGGCGTTGACCATCGACCCGACCGCCGGTGACGACGGAATCCGGTCGGTGGCACCCGCCCCTGACCCGGTGACCAGCCCCGGTGCCGCAGATCCGCCGACGGTCGCCGTCGCGTTCGCGACCGCCTGGCTCGACCGTGGCCTCGACGCCGAGCAGTGGCACGCCGGACTGCGTCCGTACGCCACCGAGGAACTGGCCGAGAAGCTGGTCGGCGTCGATCCGGTGGCGGTGCCGGCCGAGCGGCTGACCGGTGAACCGGCGGTCATCCCGTACGCGACGAATCTGGTCGAGGTGGTGATCGAGGTGGATTCCGGTACGTTGCGGCTACGGTTGACCGGCCCCGACGGACAGTGGCTGGTCGACGGCATCGACTGGGTGCGGGCATGAGCGACAGCCCCGGCATGCGGACCCGCGCCGCCCGGCACGTCGCCCTGACCGTGGCGCTGACCGCGACGCTGGTGCTGCTCTGCTGCACCGGCGGGATCGGTGCGGTGCTGTTCAGCGACGACGAGCCGGACTCGGCGCTGTTCGCCGCCTTCGGCTGTGGCCAGGACGGCCCGGTCGACCCCGACGAGGCGCCCCGGGTCGGGCCGTACGGGCCGGACCAGGTCGCCAACGCGGCGGTGATCATCAACGTCGGTGCGGAGTTGTCGGTGTCACCGCGCGGCTGGGTGGTCGCGGTGGCCACCGCCATGCAGGAGTCGGCACTGCGGAACCTGGGACACCTCGGCGACCGCAACGACCACGACTCGGTCGGACTGTTCCAGCAGCGTCCCAGCCAGGGCTGGGGCACCCCGGAACAGCTGCAGGATCCGGCGTACTCCTCGCAGAAGTTCTACCAGAAGCTGCTCACCATCGACGGTTGGGAGACGATGGCGCTGACCGACGCCGCGCAGCGGGTGCAGGTCAGCGCCTTCCCGGACGCGTACGCCAAGCACGAACCGCTGGCGACCCGGATCGTCAACATCCTCACCGGCGGCGCGGCCCGCGCGGTCGCCGGCCCGGACGGGCTGCTGCGCTGTGCCGCCGACGGCGAGGTCGCCGCCTCGGGTTGGACCCGGCCGGTTCCGGGCAACGTCGGGTCCGGCTTCCGGACCAACTCCCGGCCCGGGCACAACGGCGTGGACATCGCCCAGCCGAAGGGCACCCTGATCCGGGCCGCCTCGGCCGGCCGCGTCATCGTCTCCCGGTGCGACCCGGACCAGTACGGCCGCCTCGACTGCGACGTGGACGGCTCCCCCAGCAAAGGTGGCTGCGGCTGGTTCGTCGACATCCTGCACGCCGACCAGGTGATCACGAGATACTGTCACATGGTGAAGCGGCCGGAAGTCGGCGAAGGTGACCTGGTCGACGCCGGACAGGTGATCGGCGAGGTCGGCTCCAGCGGCAACTCGTCCGGCCCGCACCTGCACTACGAGATCCACCTCAACGGAGACCGCAGCAGCCGCGGAGCCGTCGACCCGGTGCCGTTCATGCGGGAGCGGGGCGCGCCGCTCGGCGAGAGTGGCTGACCGACCGGAGGAAGCTGCGTTGACCCGGGACCCGATGCCGGACCCGTTCGCGGACCAGCCGGACTGGGCGCCTCGACCGCCGCGACCGACTGCGCTGGTGCCGGCCGCCGTCGCAGCCACGTTACGCGGCCGGCGGGTCTGGGTCGGCCTGCCGGGCACCGGATGGCGCGGCGACCTGCGCGGCGACGAAAAGGTCGTCCAGCGCAGCCGCACCTACGTGCCGGTGCTGCCGGAACAGGAGTGGTACCGGGCCGAATCGGAGGGGGTGGAGGTGTTCGCCCCCCTGATACCGGCCGACCGGGTCTGGGTCGAGCAGCCGGACGACACCCTGACCGGCCCGGAGCGGGGCGACGTGCTGTCCCGGCTCGTGTCGCTGGATGCCCCGGCACCCCGTTTTCCGGTGCCGGTGGTCGACGCGGGGCCGCTGGTCGGCCGACGGCTGGTGCACATGGACGACGGTCAGGAGCGCCGCGACCTGCGCGCGGTGACCGAGTTGCACTCCGGCGCCGATGGGGACATCTGTGTCCGGGCGGCCACCGAGCTGGCCTGGTACCGGTGGGTGTGGACGGGTCAGCCGCCGGAGACGATCGAACTGCCGGTCCATCTGGTCTGGGTGGAGTGACGTCGGCAGCCTTGCCGGCGAGCCCGAGGCGGTCGAGCGCTCAGCTCGTCTGTTCGGCCCCGCACACCCGCCAACCACCCTGGTCGACCACGCGGAACCGCCAGTCGGCAGTTGTGGCGAACATCCGGCCGTTGAGCGTGGCCGTCTGTCGTACGGTCGCCGACACCACCGCCGAGCTCTCCGACTCGGACACCAGCGCGACCGACTGGACCCGCACGATGACCGCGCTGCCTCGTTCCTCGCTGGCACCGATCTGCTCCCGCAGCCGTTGGACGGCCGACAGATCCGGGTCGGCGCAGGTGAAACCGTCGGCCTGGAGGTCGTCGCGGGCCGACAGGTAGGCCACGAGGTAGCCACGGACCGCCGATTCGGGGGTGCCCCGGTCGGGGGTGGTGACGCTCGTGTAGAAGACGAACGCGACACCGACGCCACCGAGGCAGAGCAGCGCGGTGATCCCGGCGGCCAGCACCAGCGCCAGGCGTAGCCGGCGGCCGGGTGGCACCACGGGCGGCGCTCCGACGCCGGGAGCGGTCCGCTGCCGGGGCACCCGTCCGCGGCGTACGGGTGCCGCCGGCCGGGTCTGCTCCACCCTTCGACAGTATCCGTCGCGAACGTGAGACTGAATAGCCGGTTCGAGTCCTCATTGGTCGCATATCCGGCGAAGCACCCTGACGAGTACTGATCAGGCGGGAAACGTCGGTCACCCCGCATCCGGTTGCGGACCGGCTGGGATACCGTCTCAGGTCTGAACTCAACCGGCGCCCGCGAACGGGCTGCCGTACAGCGGTAGGCAGGTGGTCGACATGGGCAGGGACCTGGGCCGCGCCGCCGCGTTGCACCGCTCGGCGGCAGCCGTCGTCGCCGCGTTGAACCAGGTGGACGCGGCCAGTGTCGGCCGTCCCACCGGCTCCGATCAGCACGAGGTCGCCGAGCAGCTCCGCAGCCTCGCGGCGCGGCTGGCCCCCGGCTGGTGGGGCGCCCCGCTCGACGCCCAGACCCCGGCGATGCCGATGGGCGGTCTCGACCACGTCGGTTACCTGCGAATCGGCATCGCCCAGCCACTGGACGACGCCCGGTTCCCGGTGGTCGTCCCGTTCCTCGGCAGCGGGCATCTGACGCTCGACGGCGACGTACGCGACCGACGGGTCGCCGGGCTGCTGCGCGCGGTGCTGCTCCGCCTGCTGGCCGCCGTACCGCCGCAACGGCTGTCGGTGCGTACGGTGGACGGCGTCGGTACCGCGGGCGAGGACGTACTTGGCCCGTTCCGGCCGTTGATCGCGGCCGGCGTACTGCGTCCGGCCGCCACCGACGTCACCGGGTTGCGGGCCGCCCTGGCCGAAGCGGAGCAGTGGATCCGGCCGGCCCGACCGGCGGTCGCCCGACACCACCGGCAGGGGCGGTTCATGCTGCTGATGATCGCGTCGCTGCCCGAACTCACCGATGGTGCCGTGCTCGACCGGATCGCCCGGCTTGCCCAGGTGGGCCCCGAGCACGGCCTGCATCTGGCCGTCGCCGGCTGGCCACCGCCTCCGCTGGACACCGAACAGGCCCGGGCCGACCTGCCGCGTAGCACCATGGTGCGGCTACGGAATCCGTACGTCCTGGTCGGCGACCCGCCCGGAGACACCTTCCGCGACCTGCCGGCCGGAGCGGGTGGTGACCACCGCAGCGGTCTCGACGCGCCGGTGTACCTGGACCGGCAACCGCCCCAGCAACTGATCGACCAGGTCTGCGCGGAACTCGTCACCCGGGCCGAGGCCGGTTCCCGTCCGCCGCTGACCGACCTACTGCCCGATCCGGCGGACGGTACGGTCACCGAAGCCGCCGCCGGTGGGCTGGTGGCCGCCGCAGGGTTCGACGGGCACCGTCCGGTCCTGCTCCGGTTCAACGACATCACCCCGCACTGGTTGGTGGCCGGGCAGGCCGGTGCCGAGGTGGACCAGTTCCTCACCACGATCCTGTACGGGCTGGCGGTTCGGCACGATCCCGCCGAGGTGACCGTACATCTGGTTGATCTGTCGCCCGGCGAGTCGTTCACCAGCGTGCTGCCCGGCGTCACCGACCCGTCCGGGCTGCCGCACATCGCGTCGGCCGGGGTGGACGCCGACCCGGAGTACGGGCTGTCGGTGCTGCGCCAACTGGCGGCGGAGGTCGACCGGCGCGCCTTCCTGGCCACCCGCAACGGGACGACCCGGTTCACCGAGCTCGCCGCCACCACGGGCACCACCCGCGTTCTCTGCGTGGTCAAGGATCCGGCCCCGATGCTGGACCGGACCGGACCGGTCGCCGACGAGTCGCTCGACCTGCTCGAACGGATCGCCAGGGGCGGGCGCGGCAGCGGAGTCCACCTGCTGATCGCCGACTCCGGGACCGGCCCAGCTCCCGGGTCGGAGCAGAGCATCGGACCCGACGAGTCTGACGGGTCGGGCGGCTGGGTGGGCTCGGGCGGCTGGGCCGGCCCCGATCCGGCCGACGGCGGCTGGTGGCGGCGGGAGTCGCTGCTGAGCCAGTTCCCGGTCCGGGTGGTGCTGGCCGGCGGTGACTGGCTCCTGGAGCCGAACAACGACGCCGCGGTCGGGCTGCCGGCGGGTCGGGCGGTGGTGAACACCGCAGGTGGGCTGGGCGGCCCGCGTGGGGCGACCCGTGGCCACGAACGTACCGTCGACTTCCCGGACCCGTACACCGACCGGCCGGGGTTGGCCGGGCTCCGCCGCCAGCTGTGGTCCCGCCGCGCGGCTGACGCCCGGCCGCCGCAGGTCTTCGCCGGCTACCGCCAGCCGGAGCTCGAATCTGACGAGACATACCAGCGGGTGCTGGCCGACCCGCCGGACACCCCGGCCGGGCTCTTCGGCCGGGCCGTCGAGCTGCCGGGGCGGACAGCGGAGTTCCGGTTCGAACGCGCACCAGGTCGCCACCTCGCCATCTTCGGTTCCCGGGAGAGCACGGCGGATCTGCTGACCACGGTGGTACGCAGCGTCGCGGCGCACCACCGGCCCGGCAGCGCCCGCATCCTGTTGCTGTCGATGGGCGAGCACGACCGCCGGCAGTTGGCCGGGCTCGCCCGAGCGGTTGACGGCCGTCAGCCGACCGAGGTCGTGGATCTGGAGGTACTTCGGACGCTGGGCGACGCGGCCGGCCCCGCGTACCTGGTCATCGCCACGGCCGACGTTCTCGAACTCGGCGGGCCGGCCGCCGCCCGCCTGCGCAACCTGTTGGATTCCGGGCCGGCCCGCGGCATCCATCTGCTCTCCGGCTGGGAGCAGCCGGAGCCGTTCCTGGCATTCCTCGGTCCCAGTCCGGACCTGATCGCCGGGATCGTCCTGCTCGACCGGCCGGTGACCGACCAGGCCGAGCCGGTCGAATCGGCTGGGTCGGCTGGACCGGCGAGGCCAGCTGGGCTTGCCGGCCGGCTGCCGGCCTGGCGTCCCCGCCCGCAGCGTGGTCTGTTGTACGACGCGCAGACCGACCGGCGCACCGTCTTCGTACCGTTCCAACCGGCCGGGTCCGGGACCGACACCGGGGAGGGCGCGGCGTGACCGGGAACGGTGCCGCAGGCGAGTGGGCGGAGTACGTGGCGGCCGCCCGGCGGCTGGCCCGGCTGCGCCACGGCCAGGCGCGGCCGACGGACGATCCAGCCGGCGACCGACGCTCGGCGGACCTGACGGTGCTGCGCGACCGGCTCGCTGCCCAGCGGCGTCAACTGGTCGCGCTCGGCGTACCGCCGGAGGTGCTCGATCCGGCGCCGCCGGAGGTAGCAGCGGTCCACGCTGCGGTCGGTGCCTCGGCCGGGGCTTCGGTCGGTGCCGCAATCGGGATGTCCGCGTCCCGGACAGCCGGCTCGCCGGCCCGGCAGGCGGCGATCACGCGGGCCCATGCGCAGATCGACGCCGTCAACGGCGACCTGGCCGTCGCAGCGGGTCCGTCCGGCGGTCCCCCGCCGTGGCTGCGCAACCTGCTGGTGTACGGGCCGTTCGCGGTGATCGTACTGATGATCCAGTTGGCCATGTTCGTGGTCGCCGGAGACCGGGCACCGCTGGGCTACGCGCTCGGTTGCGGGCTGGTCCTGCCGCTGGTCGCGTTCGGCCTTGGTTGGTTGGCGGTCGGCTTCGTGTTCGCCGGGCCGGGCCAGCGGCCGGACCGCACGCCGTTGGTGGGGGCGCTGGTCTGCGCGGTCCCGCTGGTGCTGGCGTTGGTGCTGGCGGCGCTGATCTCCCTGCTCGGGTGAACCGGGCAGCCGGCGTCAGCTGTGCGTGCACCGGAGCAGCCGGCGTCAGCTGTGGATGATCAGGCTCATCGCTTCGGCGCGGGACTTGGCGTCGCGTTGGAACACGCCGCGGACGGCCGAGGTGATGGTGCGGGCACCGGCCTTCTGGATGCCGCGCATCGCCATGCACATGTGTTCGCACTCCAGCACGGTCACCACACCACGCGGCTCCAGCCGACTCATCAGCATGTCGGCGATCTGCGTGGTGAGCCGCTCCTGCACCTGTAGCCGCCGGGCGTAGACCTCGACCAGGCGGGCCAGCTTCGACAGACCGGTGATCCGCCCGGTCGCGCCGGGAATGTACCCGATGTGCGCCACGCCCCGGAACGGCAGCATGTGGTGTTCGCAAAGCGACATCACCTCGATGTCGCGGACCAGCACCAGCTCGTCGTGGTCAGCCTCGAAAGTGGTGGTGAGCACCTGCGCCGCGTCGGCCCGCAGACCCGCGAGCAGCTCGGCGTACGCCCGGGCGACCCGGGCCGGCGTCTGGCGCAGCCCGTCACGGTCCGGGTCCTCGCCGACGGCGATGAGGATCTCCCGTACGGCCTGCTCGATCCGGGTCAGGTCGACGGAGCGTTCGACCGGCGTGCCGTTGAGTTTTCCGTTGATCAGCCGGGCGGCGAGATAGTCCAGCGCGTCGTCGTCCGGTTCGGTCGACGACGCGCTGGACGATAGGTTCGGGCTGCTCAGGAGGTGCCGTCCGAGTTCGCGGACATGCCGCCGCCGAAGACGGCCTGTGCCCCGTCGGCGACCGCCTGCCGGCCGAGGTTCTCCTTCTCGGCCGGGGTCAGCACCGGCGGCTCGGTGGACGGCTGCCGCTTGCCGAAGCCGTTGAACGGTGCCATCGGTGGCCGCTTGACCACCCGCTCGCAGATCCGGGCCATGTCGGACTGGGAGATGGTTTCCTTCTCCATCAGCTCAAGCACCATGGTGTCGAGCACATCGCGGTACTCGACCAGGATCTCCCAGGCCTCGTCGTGAGCCAGCTCGATGAGGGCGCGGACCTCGCTGTCGATCTCGGCGGCGATCGAGTCCGAGTAGTCCCGCTCGTGACCCATGGTCCGGCCGAGGAACGGCTCGTCGCCGTTGGTGCCGTACTTGACGGCGCCGAGCTTGGCGCTCATGCCGTACTGGGTGACCATGGCCCGGGCCAACGCGCTGGCCTTCTCGATGTCGTTGCCGGCGCCGGTGGTGGGCTCGTGGAAGACCAGTTCCTCGGCGGCCCGGCCACCGAGGGCGTACGCCAGGGTGTCGATCATCTCGGCGCGGGTCTGGGTGTACTTGTCCTCGGTGGGCAGCACCAGGGTGTGGCCCAGCGACCGACCCCGGGACAGGATGGTCACCTTGTGCACCGGGGCGGCGTGCGGCAGAGCCCAGGCCACCAGGGCGTGACCGCCCTCGTGGTAGGCGGTGATCTTCTTTTCCTTGTCGCCCATCACCCGGGTCCGCCGCTGCGGGCCGGCGACCACCCGGTCGATCGACTCCTCCAGGGCTTCGTTGGTGATCGCCCGGGCGTCCTGCCGGGCGGTGAGCAGCGCCGCCTCGTTGATCACGTTGGCCAGGTCTGCGCCGCTGAATCCGGGGGTACGCCGGGCCACCGCGTCCAGGTCGACGTCCGGGGCGAACGGCTTGCCGCGGGCGTGCACCCGCAGGATCGCCTTGCGGCCCTCCATGTCCGGGGCGTCGACCGGGATCTGCCGGTCGAACCGGCCGGGGCGCAGCAACGCCGGGTCGAGGATGTCGGGCCGGTTGGTGGCGGCGATCAGGATCACGCCGCCCTTGGTGTCGAAGCCGTCCATCTCGACCAGCAACTGGTTGAGGGTCTGCTCCCGCTCGTCGTGGCCGCCGCCCATGCCGGCGCCACGGTGCCGGCCGACCGCGTCGATCTCGTCGACGAAGACGATCGCCGGGGCGTTCGCCTTGGCCTGTTCGAACAGGTCACGGACCCGGCTGGCGCCAACGCCGACGAACATCTCGACGAAGTCGGACCCGGAGATCGAGTAGAACGGCACACCGGCCTCGCCGGCCACCGCCCGGGCGAGCAGGGTCTTACCGGTGCCGGGTGGGCCGAACAGCAGCACGCCCTTGGGGATCTTGGCACCGAGGGCCTGGTACTTCGCCGGGTTCTGCAGGAAGTCCTTGATCTCCTGCAGCTCCTCGACGGCCTCCTCGGAGCCGGCCACGTCGGCGAAGGTGGTCTTCGGGGTGTCCTTGGTGATCACCTTCGCCTTGGACTTGCCGAAGTTGAGCACCCGGGACCCGCCGCCCTGCATCTGCGACATGAACAGCAGCAGCAGGATCACCAGGATGGCGATCGGCAGCAGGTTGACCAGCAGGGTGATGAAGATGCTGTCCGACGAGACCTCGGCCTCGGCCGGGCCGGTGACCCGGCCGGCCTCCTTGGCGGCCAGCACGTCGGTCCAGATCTCGTCGCCGACCTCGTACGGGAACTGGGCCTCGATCCGGTCGGTCTCGGTGTCGCCGAACTCTTCCGGCTCTGCGAGGTCGAGCCGGAGCGTCTGCTCCCGGTCCTGGAATATCGCCTTGTCGATGCCGCCCTGCTCCAGCCGCTCCAGCGCCACCGAGGTATCCACCTTGTGGTAGCTGGGGCCGTTGGTGAAGAACGAGCTGAGCGCTATCGCACCGATGATCACCAGGATGATCCAGACCACCGGCCGGCGGAAGAAACGCGTACGTTCCATACGTATGTCGAGCGCCGCAGCGCCCGGACCCTCCTGATCGACGTTCTGACCGTCTGGTTAGCCACTCCGGGGCGCCAACCGAGCGCCACGGTCATTCGAAGGTACACCGTGGTGACGAGGTACGCGTCCGCGAGCCCGGTCGACCCGCGCTCCGTCCGCTGGTCCCACGTCGGCGCGTTCAGCTGACCCGCACCACCGCATACCGTAGCGCTGTTTCCTGGGAGTGGCCTGGACGTCCCGGGGAGTTTCCCGACGGCTGACACACCAGCGGCGGTCAGCCGCGGGCGTACACCTCGGGCTTGAGCACCCCGACGTAGGGCAGCTCGCGGTACCGCTCGGCGAAGTCCAGGCCGTAGCCGACCACGAATTCGGTGGGGATGTCGAAGCCGACGTACCGCACCGGGACCTGCACCTTGATCGCCTCGGGCTTGCGGAACAGCGCGACCACCTCCACGCTCGCCGCCGACCTGGACGCCAGGTACTTCAGCAGCCAGGACAGGGTCAGCCCGGAGTCGATGATGTCCTCGACCACCACCACGTGCCGACCGGCGATGTCCCGCTCCAGGTCCTTGAGGATGCGGACCACGCCGGAGGAGGTGGTGCCCTGCCCGTAGGAGGAGACGGCCATGAACTCCAACTCGACGGGAGGGCCCTGCCGGCCGAGCTCACGGGCGAAGTCGGCCATGAACATGACCGCCCCCTTGAGCACGCAGACCAGCAGCAGCCCGCCCGTCACGTCGGCGTAGTCGGTGGCGATCTGCTTGGCGAGTTCCGCGGTCTTGTCGCGGATCTGTTCCTCGGAAATGATCACGTGGTCGATGTCGGCGTCGTACCAGGAGCCGTCAGCCATGCGCTAAGCCTGCCCCATCCGGCCGGCCGACCGACACCGGGGCCGGCGGATGACCACGTGGCGCCGGTGGGTGACGGTGGGTCCAGCCGACGGTCACCGGGGCCGGCGGTCACCGTCCCGACTCGGCCGCCAGTCGGCCGAGTCACGGCTGTCCTGGGTGAGGCCGGCCGCCGAGGCGGCGGCGAGCAGCAGGATGATCGATACGACGATGAGAAGTTCCATGGCGGCAGCCACCTTCACGCTGGTCCTGACAGGGGTTCACCCTGGTCCTGACGGGTGTGTTCACCCTGGTCCTGATGGGTGTGCCGCCGGTGCGCACCGGACGTCGACACCAAGTCTGCGCGCCGGCCTACCGAGCGAACAGTGGCAGAGATGCCACTGTTCATCGAAATCCTGCCACCAGTGGGCTAGACTCGTCGCATGCTCCGTACCGTCGCGGTGATCGCGCTCGACGGCGTCGCCCCGTTCGAGCTCGGGGTGGTCTGCGAGGTCTTCGGGCTGGACCGCACCGCGGACGGCTTCCCCGGATACCGCTTCGACGTCTGCACCGTCGATGGCGGCCCGGTCCGCACCAGCTCCGGCTTCTCCCTGCTACCCACCGCCGACCTGCGTCCGGTCGCCGACGCCGACCTGGTCGTCGTGCCGGCGGCCAGCTTCCACGACGCCGTCGCCGCACCGGTGCTCGACGCGTTGCGCGCCGCCGACCGCCGCGGCGCCACCCTGCTCAGCGTCTGCTCCGGCGCATTCGTGCTCGGCGCCGCCGGCCTGCTCGACGGCCGGGAATGCACCACCCACTGGCGGTACGCCGACGAGCTGGCCCGCCGCCACCCGACCGCCCGGGTCCGGTGCAACTCGCTGTACGTGGCCGACGGCAACGTGCTGACCAGCGCCGGCACCGCCGCCGGGATCGACGCCTGCCTGCACCTGGTCCGCCAGGAGCACGGCTCCGCCCTGGCGACCAGACTGGCCCGCCGGATGGTGGTGCCACCGCACCGCGACGGCGGGCAGGCCCAGTTCATCGAGACGCCGATCGCGGACAGCCCGACAGCGGCCACGCTGGAGTCGGTACTGGTCTGGATGCAGCAGCACCTGGACACCACGATCAGCGTGGAGGAACTGGCTGCCCGGGCACACATGGCGCCGCGTACCTTCGCCCGCCGCTTTCGGGCCGAGACCGGCACCACCCCGCACGACTGGCTCACCGGCCAGCGGGTGCTGCTGGCCCGCCAGCTACTGGAGGAGACCAGCCTGGGGGTGGAGACGGTGGCCCGGCGGTGCGGCTTCGGTGACGCCGCCACCCTGCGGCATCACTTCAGCCGGCGGGTCGGTGCCACGCCCCAGGCGTACCGTGGCACGTTCCGCGACCGGACCGCCGTCGGCTGAGCCGCTCGCACCGCCGTCGGCTGAGCCGCTCGCACCGCCGTCGGCTGAGCCGCTCGCACCGGCATCGGCTGGCCCGGTCGCACCGGCGGCCGGCCGGTCAGCCGACAGTTCACCGCTGGCCCGGCGCACCTCGATGCCGCCCGGTAGGTGCACCGCCCGCTGCCCACGCCACCGGGTGACCAGCGCGTCGAGAGCGGTGACATGCCGGTACGCCAGTGCCCCGGCCGGCGCGCCGAGCCGCAGCGCCCAGCGGTGCAGTACCCGGGTCCGCACCGCGTCCGGCAGCTCGGCCAGGACCGGGACCGCCAGCCCGCCGCCGGGTGTGGCGGCTTGGGCCGACGCGGCGTCGGCCAGCCCGTCCAACGCCGTGTTGTCGGCGGCGACCAGCGTGGCGGTGCGCGCCAGGTTCGCCACCACCGCGGCGCCGAGCGCGTCGACCAGGGCCGGCAGCGCGTCGGCCCGGACCCGGGCCCGGGCGTACGCCGGGTCGGTGTTGTGCGGGTCGGTCCACGGGGCGAGGCCGAGCGCCGCGCATGCCGCCCGGGTCTGCTCCCGCCCCACGTCCAGCAGCGGACGCAGCACCGTGACGCCGTCCAGCTGACGGGCCGGCGGCATCCCGGACAGGCCGGCCGGACCGGCCCCCCGGGCCAGCGCCAGCAGCACCGTCTCGGCCTGGTCGTCACGGGTGTGGCCGAGCAGCACGGCGGCCGCCCGGTGCCGGCCGGCCGCCTGGGTCAGCGCGGCGTAGCGGGCGGTCCGCGCCGCCGCCTCCGGGCCACCTTCGGCACCGACCTCGACGGCGACGGTCTCGACCGGGTCGAAGCCGGCACCGGCCGCCCAGCCGGCCACGTCCCGGGCCCGCTCGGCGGACCCCGCCTGCAATCCGTGGTCGACGGTCACCAGCCCGGCGGAGACCCCGCAGCGGGGGGCGACGAACGCGACCGTGGCCGCCAGGGCCAACGAGTCCGGGCCGCCGGAGCAGGCCACCAGCACCAGCCGGCCGGCGTGGTCGCACAGCATCCGCCGGACCGCGACACGCAGCTCGGCGACGGCCGGAGCGAGCCTGGGCACCGGCGGCTCAGGCGACGGTCGGCGGTGAACCGGAGACCGGGCCGTGCACCCGGGCCACCCAGGCGTCCGGGTCGCCCAGCTCCTCCAGCCGGGGCAGCGTCAACGGGGAGTCGAAGACCTTGTTGAAGCCGGCCATGCCGACCCGGTCCACCACACCGTGCACGAACTTGCGGCCCTCGGCGTACTGGCGCATCTTGACGTCCACGCCGAGCAGCCGGCGGATCGCCTTCTCCAGCGGGTTACCGGCCTCGCGGCGGCGGTTGAAGCCGGCCCGGATCTGCTCCACGGTCGGGATGACCTCCGGCCCGACCCCGTCCATGACGAACTCGGCATGCCCTTCCAGCAGGGTCATCAGCGCGGTCAGCCGGTCGAGTACGGCGCGCTGCGCCGGGGTCTGCACGATGTCCAGCACGCTGGCCCGACTCTGCGGGTCGCGGATCGACTCGGCGAGGGTGCCGACCCCACGCCGGACCCGGTCGACGAAGTTGTCGCCCCCGGCCTGCGAGGCGTCGACGAACGCCTGTACCTGGCCCAGGAAATGACCGCGCATCCACGGCACGGCGGTGAACTGGGTGCGGTGGGTGACCTCGTGCAGGCAGACCCAGAGTCGGAAGTCGCGCGGATCGGCGTGCAGCTTCCGCTCCACCTCGACGATGTTCGGGGCGACCAGCAGCAACTGGCCGGGGTCGCCGGAGAACACCTCGTACTGGCCGAGCACCCGACCGGAGAGGTAGCCGAGCACCGTGCCGGCCTGCACCCCGGTGACCCGGGAACCGATCGCGTCGGTGAGCGCACCCGGCTGGCGGTCCCCGGCAGCCCGGGAGACCAGCGGGGTGATCACGTCACGCAGCCCGGCGATGTTGGCCACGGCCCAGTCCCGCCGGTCGACCACCCGCACCGGCGGGTGCGCGACCTGGGCCTGCAGACCGGTGTACGCCACGACGTGTCCGGCCGCTTCGTCGGTCAGCCGGCGAAGGTCGTTGACCACCTCGGTCGCTTCGTCGAGCGAAGCCTTCGGCCCCGACTTGCTCAGCGCGCCGGCGGTTGCGGCGGCCAGATCCCAGTCCACGAACTGCGCCATGCACCCACCGTACCCGGGTGACGCCCGCCGACCCCGGTGATCATGCCCCGGTCAACGGCAACCGCAGCTGGCCAGGGTCGCGGCGATCCGGTCCAAGCCGGCCTGGGCGGCGTCGATGAGCAACGGCACCTCGTCGGCCAGCACCGCGAACGCCAGCAGCCGGCCGTCGGCGGTGGTCACCGTGCCGGCCAACGCGTTGATGCCGGACAACGACCCGGTCTTGGCCCGCACCACGCCAGCGCCGATCCGCTGCGGGGCGTCCGCCGTCTGGTACCGACCCTGCAGGGTGCCGGACCAGGCGGCGACCGGCAGGCCGGAGAACAGCCCGGTCAGCGCGGGGCGGTCGCCGCTGCCGGCGAGCACGGTCAGCTCGGTCAGCAGCCCCGGGGTCACCCGGTTGCTGCGGGACAGGCCGCTGCCGTCGGACAGGTCGCTCTGCTCGGCCGGCAACCCGAGTTCAGCCAGTACGGCGTCCATCGCGGCCGCCGCCCCGGCGAACGACGCGGGTTCGCCCCGGGCGATGGCGACCTGCCGGGCGAGCGCCTCGGCGAGGACGTTGTCGCTGTCGCTGAGCATCATCTCGACCAGCCGGGCCATCGGCGGCGATTCGACCCGGGCCAGCTCGGCACCCGGGCCGCCCTCCGTCGGCTGGTCGGGGGTCGCCCCTGACGACTGGTCGGGGGTCACCGGCTGCCCGGTCGCCGACGGGGTCGGTGCGCCGGCGACCGCGTCGGTGCCGCCGACGGGCTGCGCCGCCGAGCCGGAGAGCTGGCCGGTGTAGCCGGCCGGGGTGGTGTCGACCGCGTCCGCCGGCAGCCCGAGAGCCCGGGCGAAGGCCCGGCCGGCAGCCAGGTCCGGTGCGGCCGAGCGCGGCGCCCAGCCCTTGGCGGCGGCGGGATCGGTCCGGGCACCGTCCACCATCAGCGCGGTGATCGCGGCCGCGTACCCGCCGGTCGGGATGTCGTCGTCCCACCCGGGCCCGAACGCCGGCCCGGAAAAGAGCGAACTGTCGATCAGCACCTTGGTCGGCGCCGTGTCGCCGAGGGCGGTACGGGTGGCGGCGGCCAGCACGTCGAGCCGGGCGGCCCCCGGATAGAATCCGGTGTCATCGATCGACAAGGTCGGATCGCCGCCGCCGATCAGCACCACCTCGCCGGGCGCGGCTCCCTCGACCACCCGGGTCGTGATCCGGTGTGTCGGCCCGACCGCGGCCAGCACCGTCGCCGCGGTGACCAGCTTGGTGGTCGACGCGGGCACGGTCAGCGCCGCCGGCTCGCGACCGTACAGGACCGCACCGGTCGTCATGTCCCGGACCGAGACGTGCACCCGGTCGCCGAGGCCGGATCGGCTGATCGCCTTGTCCAGCATCTCGGTCAGCCCGGCCGTGGTGGGAAGCGGGGCGTCGGCGGCCAGCCCGGCCAGCACCGGTCCGGGCGTCGGCTCGGCGGACATGCTCGGGCTCGGGCTCACCTCGGCGGCACCGAGCCAGCCGGCCACCGGACCCGGCCGGAGTACCGCAATCGAGGTACCACCGGCCAGCAGGACGACGACGGCGACGGCGGCGATCAGCAACCGGGCCCGGCGGCGCCGGTCAGCTGACGACTGGCTGGCCGGCGGCACCGGCTGAGCCGGCGCGGACCCAGCTGGCGCAGGCTGAGCCGGCGCAGGCTGAGCCGGCGCGGGCTCAACTGGCGCAGGCTCAGCTGACGCAGAGCCAGCCGGCGCAGGCTCGGCCGGCGCAGGCTCGGCCGGTGGTACCGGTCTGGCGGTGCCACGAGCCGGCACCGACGCGCGTCCCCGGTGGCCGCCCGTCGAGACTTCGGCCGGAGCCGCGTCGGTGCCGCCGGTCGTGGACGGCACGGTGGCTCGGCCGGTCACCGGCGCCGACCCGGTGGCCGGCTGGGTCTCCGTAACAGATGCGGTCCCGGTGGGCGGCGGCGGGGCGGCCGGCGGCGGGGCGGGGCGGCCCGACTCCGTCGGATCCGGATTGCGCGCACCGACCGGGGCGGCGGCAGAGTCCTCCGACGGGGCCGTCTGGTCACTTTTCGCAGGCGGACCGCTACCCTGCGACGCGGGACCGGGCGCTCCGTCGGCCCGATCGGGTTCACCGACGGCCCCAGCGGACTGTGAGTCTTCCCTCCCCACCGGCCCCACCTCCCAACTGACGAACGGACTAGGCGACACTACTTGTGTTCACAAAGCGAGCGGGAGCCGAAACGGTCGGGCGGGGCAACGCCCGGACGGCGTACCGCTCTATTTCCGTAGCCAGCGCGGGCGACGAGGGAGCGTGAGTATGGATTTCGACGTTACGGTTGAGATCCCCAAGGGTCACCGGAACAAGTATGAGGTCGATCATGCGACCGGCCGGATCCGGCTGGACCGCACCCTGTTCACTTCGACGCAGTATCCAGCCGACTACGGTTTCATCGAGGGCACCCTCGGGCAGGACGACGACCCGCTGGACGCACTGGTGCTCGTACCGGAACCTACCTTCCCAGGATGCCTCATCCGGTGCCGGGCGATCGGCATGTTCCGGATGAAGGACGAGAAGGGCGCCGACGACAAGGTGCTCTGTGTGCCGTACGAGGACCCCCGTCAGGAACACCTGCGCGACATCCACCACCTCGGTGAGTTCGACCGGCTGGAGATCCAGCACTTCTTCGTCGTCTACAAGGACCTGGAGCCGGGCAAGTCGGTCGAAGGCGCGACCTGGGTCGGCCGGGTCGAGGCAGAGGCCGAGATCCAGGCGTCGTTCCGCCGCCGGGAGGCCGCCCTGGAGCGCGGCGAGTCGGCCCACTGATCTGATCAGGCGTCGGGCTGCTCAGCCGAGCAGCCCGACGGCCCACCGGTAGAGCCCGAAGACGGCACCGGCCAGCGGAACGATGCTGATCAACGCGGTGATCTCCAGCAGGTCGGCCGCCCGGCTCAGGTACGGCGACGGTGACCGGCCGGCGTACCGGGCACCGGCCGTAGCGGTCGACACCGCGACCACACCCCCGGCCACGACCAACGTCGACGTCGACACCGGCAGGTACGCGGGCAGCGCGCCGAACACGCACAGTGTCGTGGCCGCTGCCCCCGCGACGAGCAGTGGCAGCCGCTGCCGGGTGCTGACGAACGTCCGCGAGCGCAGCGACATCGCCAGCCCGACGACGCCGACCAGCACCACCCCGACCACCCCGCCGACCTGAGCCAGCACCACGCTGGCCGCGACGCCGACGGCGGCGTACCCGATCAGCATCCCGGTGAGCAGCCGCTCGGCCCGGACCACGGCACCCGGCACCGAATCGCCCGTCCCGACGACCGTCGGCACCTGGCCGAGCCGGACGGCGAGTCGGGGCAGCAACCCGAACCCGCAACCGACCACCACCAGCAGACCGGCCGCCGCGCCGGATGCCCCGGTGACCGTCGACGCGGCGACGGCCGCCATCGAGCCGAGCCCGGCCACGGTCGCCACGGCGACGAAGATCGGCCCGTCGGCGGGCACCGCTGCCCCGGCAGTCGCCGCCGCGCCCAGCAGCACCAGCAACCCGGTCGCCATGGCCGTGGCGGTCGGCCAGTCGTCGGGACGGAGCCCGACCGGACCACCGTCGCCGGTGGCGAGCAGACCGGCGGCGAACGCGTACGGCAACGAGCCGGCCCCGAGCACGACGCCGGCCGCCGCGTCCCGCCAGACCCGTCCGGCCAGTACCCCGACCGCCAGCACCGCAGCCCCGACGAGGGCCGCCGCCCTTGCCCGCTCGGCCGTTGCGGTGCCGGCCCCGACCAGCACCAGCCATCCCGCGCCGAGCCACAGTCCGGCCGCGCCGAGCGCGTACCCTCTGGTCGTCGCGGCCGACCAGGTCCGGCCCTGCTGTCGGGCGGCGGCCGCGATCGCCTCGGCGACGTCGTCGTACTCCAGCTCCGGCCAGTAGGTCCGCCCGGGCACCAGATGCAGCACGTCGCCGTCGCGGATCCCCTGCTGGTGCAGTGCCTGCCCGGCAGACACCGGTACCCCGTCCGCCCGACGCAGCACCCAGCCGCCGTGCCGTTCACCGTCGTCGGCCAGCCCCTCCCCGCTGTGCCGCAGCAGTTCCGGCAGCAGCTCGGCGACGGGCACGTGTCCGGGCAGGGCGAGATCCAGCCGGCGGCGCGGTCCGCAGACGGTGATCCTGGCCAGGCTCACGTTCATCGTGCCTCCTCGACGCCGCAACGGCCGGGCCGGTGCCGGGGCCGGCGGCCGCCATCCACCGCCGGTCCATTGCGGAACACTCTACGTAGGTGTTAGCTGACGCGATGGCGGGCATCGTCCTCACCAGATCCGAGCGTCGTCCGGCACCCGAGATCCCGGCCGGGGAGGTCCGCGTCCCCCCGCCTCCGCAGGTCGCCGATCCGGACTCCGGCCGCTGGCAACGCCTGCTGGCCCTGCTGCCGATGGCCGGCGGATCGGTGGCAATGGCGGTGCTGCCGGGCCGTGACGGCGGGGTCTACCCGTACCTGATGGCCGCGGTGTTCGGGGTGTCGACGCTGGCCATGTTGGCGGCCAGTTGGAACTCCGCACCCGGCGCCGACGCGCGATCCTCGACCGACCTGGCCCGGCGTCGCTACCTACGGCAGTTGGCCGGCCTGCGCAGCCAGGTCCGGGAGACCGTGGGCCGGCAACGGACCGCGCTGAACTACCGGTACCCGGATCCCGGTCGGTTGTGGTCGACGGCGGCGAGCAGTCGGGTCTGGGAGCGCCGACCGCATGACCGGGATTTCGCGACCGTACGGGTCGGGGTCGGATCGCGCCCGCTCGCCACCCCGCTCGTGCCGCCGGCCGACGACCGGCCGGTGGACGAGATCGAGCCGCTCACCGCCGCGGCGCTACGACGGTTCATCGACTCGTACTCGGTGGTACCGGGGTTGCCGATCGTGGTCGGGCTGCGCGACGTCGCCCGGATCTTCGTCGTCGGACGGCCGGACGGCGATGCCCCGGACGGGGCACCGGCCGCGCTGGTACGCGCGGTGCTGGCCCAACTGGCCGTCCTGCACGCCCCGGACGATCTGCGTATCGCGGTCTACGCGCCGGCCGACCGCCGCGACCGGTGGGAGTGGGTCAAGTGGCTGCCGCACGCTGGTCATCCGCAACGCACCGACGCCACCGGCCCGCTGCGGTTGGTCGCCGGCAGCGGGGTGGAGCTGGCCCGGCTGCTGGACTCGATGTCCGCCGCGCACGTCGTGGTGGTGTGCGACGGCACCGATCCCAACGACGGGACAGATCCGAGTGACGGGACTGGGGCGCACGACGGGACCGCAGCGGTCGACGGGGCCGAACCCGACCTCGGCGGCGGGAACGGCGTCACCGTGGTCCAGGTGGGCGTACCGGCGCCACGGATACTCGACCGGGTCACCATGGAGCTGTCGGTCGATTCGTCCGGTCGGCTGGTCATCCGTGGGTCGACCGGGCCCATCGACACCGGGACGGCCGACGGGCTGGGTGTCGTCGAAGCGGAGGCCCTCGCCCGGCAGCTCGCCCCGTTGCGGCTCGCGTCGAACAGCGGGCCGGCCCGGTCCGCCGCAGTGGCCCAGGCGGACCTGGTCCAGCTGCTCGGCTTCGGCAGCGGTGGTGCCGGTGCCCGCTGGTGGACGACGGCCGGACCGGACCGCAGCCCGCCGGTCGACCGCCACCTGCGGGTCCCGTTCGGGGTCACCCCCGAGGGGCGCCCGGTCGAGCTCGATCTCAAGGAGTCGGCGCTGCACGGCATGGGGCCGCACGGGCTGGTGGTCGGCGCCACCGGCTCCGGCAAGTCGGAGCTGCTCCGTACGCTGGTCCTCGGGTTGGCGCTCACCCACCCGCCGGAGTCGTTGAACCTCGTCCTGATCGACTTCAAGGGTGGTGCCACGTTCGCCGCGTTGGACCGGTTGCCGCACACCGCCGCGGTGATCACCAACCTGGCGCAGGAGCTACCGCTGGTGGACCGGATGGCCGACGCGCTGCACGGTGAGGTGGTCCGCCGCCAGCAGCTGCTGCGCCGGGCGGGCAACCTGGCCAGCCGACAGGACTACCTGCGGGTGCAGCCGACCGACGAGGCCCTGCCGCCGCTGCCGTCACTGGTGATCGTCTGCGACGAGTTCACCGAACTGCTCACCGCCAAGCCCGACTTCATCGACATCTTCCTGCAGATCGGCCGGGTCGGACGGTCCCTGGGGATGCATCTGGTGCTCGCCTCGCAGCGGGTGGACGAGGGCCGGTTGCGGGGACTGGACACCCATCTGGCGTACCAGATCGGGCTGCGGACCTTCTCCGCGCTGGAGTCGCGGGCGGTCCTCGGCGTACCGGACGCGTACCACCTGCCCCGCGAGCCGGGCCACGGTTTCCTGCGGTACGGCACCGGGGCACCGGTCCGGTTCCGGGCCGCCCACGTCTCCGGGCCGTACCGCCGACCGGCCCCGCGCCGGGCCGGTGGTCCCCGCTCGACGCCGAGGCTGTACGGCTTCCGGACGCACCCGGTGCCGGCGGCCGCCAGCCGGCCGGAACCGGCAGGAGTGCCGTCGGGCGCCGGCACCAGCCTGCTCGAGGTGAGCGTCGACCGGCTGGCCCGGCACGGTCCACCGGCGCACCGGGTCTGGCTGCCGCCGCTGGGCGAGCCGCCCCAGTTGGACGACCTGCTCGGTCCGGTACGGCTGGTGCCCGGTCGGGGCCCGGCCGTGGCCGACCCGGACCGGTCGGGGCGGCTGCGGGTGGCCGTCGCCGCCGTCGACAAGCCGTACGAGCAGCGCCGGGATCCCTTGTGGCTGGATCTGGACGGGGCGGCCGGGCACGTCGCGGTGGTCGGCGCGCCGCAGAGCGGGAAGTCCCAGCTGATCCGGACGTTGATCTGTGCCCTGGCGTTGACCCGTTCCCCGGCCGAGGTGCAGGTGTACTGCCTGGACTTCGGCGGCGGGGCGTTGGCCGGGCTGCGGGACCTGCCACACGTCGGCGGGGTGACGGTGCGGACCGAACCGGCGACGGTACGGCGTACCGTCGCCGAGGTCACCGAACTGCTCGCGAGCCGGGAGCGGCGGTTCGCCCGGGATGGGGTGGAGTCGATGGCCGCGTACCGTGCCCGCCGCTCGACCGGGTCCGGGTCCGGGTCCGACAGTACGCCGGACGACCCGTACGGTGACGTCTTCCTGGTCGTCGACGGCTGGACCAGCCTACGCGGCGAGTACGACGACCTGGAACCGTCGATCACCGACCTGGCCACCCGTGGCCTGTCGTACGGGGTGCATCTGGTCGCCTCGGCACCCCGCTGGGCTGACTTCCGGCCGGCGCTGCGGGACCTGTTCGGCTCCCGGCTGGAGCTGCGACTCGGCGACCCGATCGATTCGCTGGTGTCGCACCGGTCGGCGGCCAACGTGCCACCGGGGTCGCCGGGCCGCGGGATCACAAGCGACGGCCTGCACTTCCTCGCCGCCGTGGCTGCGGTGTCCACCCTGGTCGATGCGTTCGCGGACGGCTGGGCGGGGCCGTCGGCACCGCCGGTCCGGCTGCTACCGGACCTGCTGCCGTACGCCGCGTTGGACCGTACCGGCACGGCAGGGCTCCGGCTGCCGATCGGGCTGGCCGAGTCGGACCTGCGACCGGTGTCGATCGATTTCGCCGCTGATCCGCACCTGCTGCTGTTCGGCGACGCGGAGACCGGCAAGTCGAGTTTCCTGCGTGCCATCGCCACCACCGTCGCCGGTCGGTTCGCCCCCGAGCAGGCCCGGCTGATCATCGTCGACTACCGTCGCAGCCTGCTCGGCGCGGTGGACACCGACCACCTGATCGGCTACGGCGGCAACGCGTCGCACACCACCGACCTGATCGACTCGGCCGCGGATCATCTGCGGCGGCGGCTGCCCGGACCGGACGTCACCGCCGCGCAGTTGGCCGGCCGCTCCTGGTGGACCGGACCTGAGCTGTTCGTCCTGGTCGACGACTACGACCTGGTCGCGGCCGGGCCGGTGAACCCGATCCACCCGCTGTTGGAGTATCTGGTGCACGCCCGTGACGTCGGCCTGCACCTGGTGCTCGCCCGCCGCGTCGGGGGTGCCGGGCGGGCCCTGTACGAGCCCGTCGTCCAGCAGTTGCGCGAGTCGTCCGCCGCCGGGCTGGTGCTCTCCGGCGACCCCGACGAGGGGCAACTCGTCGGCGGGGTCCGCGCCGAGCCGCTACCCCCCGGCCGAGGTCGGCTGGTCACCCGCCGGGACGGCATCCGTCTGGTGCAACTGGCGTACCTGCCGGCGGGCGATCCGACCGGGCCCACCGGCGGCGCGAACCGGCTATCGGCTTCCCTCAAGACTGCTTCTGACAGTGCAGAATCGCGGTAACCTCCGTGCAGCAAGTTTCTGCTGGGGTGAGAAGGCCAGATTGTGACGTCGTTGCCGCGCCATCCACGCAGCGCCGCCCGTTGGCTCGCCGGGGCGGTGCTGGTCCTGGTGACCGCCGTCAGCGGCCCGGCCGCGCCGCCCGGACCCGGGTTGGAGCCGGGACGCATCGGCACGGGGTCGGCAGCGGCGGCGACCGCCGCGCTTCCCGTCCGGTACGACCCGATCCGGGACGAACAGTGGCAGTTGCGGGAGTTGTCGGCGACCACCGCCTGGCAGTACGCCACCGGCACCGGGGTCACCGTCGCGGTGATCGATTCCGGGGTGGACGCCAGCCACATCGACCTCGCCGGCCAGGTGCTACCCGGGATCGACTTCGTCGAGGACGGTGACGGCTGGTCCGACCCGGTCGGGCACGGCACCACCGTCGCCGCGCTGATCGCCGGACGTGACGACGACGAGGACGGGGTGCTCGGGCTCGCCCCGGACGCCCGGATTCTGCCGGTCCGGGTGCTCGACGAGGAGAACCGCTACGACGACGCGCTGGTCGTCGCCAAGGCGGTCCGCTGGGCGGTCGACAACGGGGCCCGGGTGATCAACCTGTCGCTGGGCGGCAGCGGCGACAGCCCGGAGCTGGCCGCCGCGCTGGACTACGCGTTCGCCAGCGACGTCGTGGTGGTCGCCTGCACCGGCAACGTCTCTGCCAACGGCACGTCGCGGGTCTGGTATCCGGCCCGGGAACCGGGCGTCGTCGCCGTCGCCGGGATGGACCGCGGTGGCGAGCAACTGTGGGCCGGTTCGATCACCGGGCCGGAGACGGTCCTCACCGCACCCGCCACCGGGCTGGTCGGCGCCCGACCCGACGGCTACTGGCAGGTGCAGGGCACCAGTTTCGCCGCGCCCCTGGTGGCCGCGACCGCGGCACTGATCCGGTCCCGATTCCCGGAGATGTCGGCGGGCACGGTGGTCACCCGGCTCATCGAGACCGCCCGCGACCTGGGCACGCCGGGCCGGGACGACCGCTACGGCTTCGGCCTGGTCGATCCGGTGGCTGCGCTGACCGACGGGGTCGACGCGGTGCCGCGCAATCCGCTCGACGACAACCGGACCCCGGGGGTGGTCGGCTTCGGCCCAGCCCCCGGTCTGGAGTCCGCAGCGCCGACGCTGGCCGGCGGCTCGACCCGGATGGGCGGTCAGGACACCGGCGACCAGGGGGCCGGATGGGCGATCGGGCCGATCAGCGGACAGCGTAGTGAAAGCGGCCAAGGGCTGCTCAGCAGCGGTCTGCTGCTGCTGGTCACGGCCGTCATCGGCAGCTGGCTGGCCCGGCGGATGCGGATGACGACGGCGGCTGCCCGCAGCGACGTCAGGCGCACTCCCCGGTGGCGGTCCGGCGGGTACTCCGTACTCCCAGAACCGCCACCGACGACGCCTCCTCGGCGGTGACCGCGAATCCGGTGTTCGGGTCGTCCGCCGCCGCCGCGAAGATCACCCCGAGTACGAGTCCGTTGGCCGCGACCAGCGGGCCCCCGGAGTTGCCGGACCGGACCAGCGCGCGGATCGTGTAGACCTCGCGGAGGACCTCACCGTCGTCATAGATGTTCGGGCCGGTGATCGGCCCGACGTCGCGGACCCGGGCGGACTGCGCATCGTACGGCCCGTCCAGCGGGAAGCCGAGCACGATCGCGTCGGCACCGGTCGGGGCCGGACGGTCGGCGAACGGCATCACCGGAGCCGGCAGGTTCGGCACGTAGATGACCGCCAGGTCCCGCTCCGGGTCGTAGACCACCACTCGGCCGTTGTGCCGCTCGCCCAGAACCTCCACCGCCACGGTCTGCGTACCGGCGACCACGTGCGCGTTGGTCATCACCCGGTCCTCGGCGTAGACGAACCCGGAGCCTTCGATCCGGCGGGAGCAGCGGGGCGCGGAGCCGAGCACCTTGACCACCGACCGCTGGGCGTTCGCCACCACCTCGGAACCGGCCAACGCCGGGTCCGGGGCCGGCACCTCGCGGACCCGGGTCGGGGTGAGCCCGCCGAAGACGTCCGGGAAGCCGCGGGTGTCGACGGTGTCCCGCAGCGCGTTGGACAACGCCTGCGCCTGCGGTGGCATCACCCGGTCGATGCCGTTGAGCAGGGCGCTGTTGCGTACCGCCCCGGCCAGGCCGGGCATCGCGGAGGAGCCCAGCGGCACCGCGACCAGCCAGGCCACGAGCAGCACCGCCACCAGCGAGATCGCCGCCCCGCCGAGGTCGTCGGCCCGGCGTCCCACCGGGCTGGTGATGGCGTGCCGCAGCCGGGAGCCGGCCCAGCCGGCCAGTGCCTGGCCGAGGACGGCGAGGCCGAACACCGCGACCAGTGACACCACGACCCGGGCCACTGTGTCGACGAACTGTTCAGCCAGCAGCGGCCCGAGCTGCAGACCGACCAGTGCGCCGCCGATGAACCCGGCGAAGGACAGCACCCCGATCAGGAATCCCTGGCGGTAACCGCTGATCGCGAATACCAGCATGAGCAGCAGCAGCACGACGTCGACGGCGGACACCCGTCAAGACTACGGGCACCGGGCGAGCGGCCTGGCCGGCAGACGGACGTGGCGGCCGGCGGTCAGCCCGGCAGGCCGGCGGAGCCGTCCACAGTTGCCGCAGCGCCGCCGGCCCGGTCACCGAGCGTGTCGGGCAGACCGGCGGCCGACGGGTCGCCGCCGGGCGACGGCTCGGGCGGCAGGTCGATGATCCGACCGGTCGGCCAGGCTCCGGCCCAGCCGGCCATGTCCAGCAGGGCGGACAGCACCCCGGCGGTGAATCCCCAGACCAGCATGCCGCGCACCTGGAAGGCCGGTGCCACCCAGCCGCTCGGGTGGCGTACCTGGAGTCGGTTGTCCGGATCCACCAGCTCATCAACCGGCAGTCGAGTGACATGTGCCACTTCTTCCGGTTGTCGGGGATGCACCGGATGTGGCCGATGCCACCAGCCGAGCACCGGGGTGACCACGAAGCCGCTCACCGGGATCCACAGCCGGGGCAGTTGGGCGAGCACGGTGACGCTGCCCGGGTCCAACCCGACCTCCTCCTCGGCCTCCCGTAACGCGGTCGCCCGCGCGTCCCGGTCGCCCGGGTCGGCCGCGCCGCCCGGGAACGCGGGCTGCCCGGCGTGGTTGCGCATGGTCGCGGCCCGCTGCAGCAGCAACACGTCGGGCTCACCCGGCCGATGCTCGCCGAGCAGGACCAGCACCGCGCTCGGTCGACCACCCCGGGCCGGGGTCGCCACCCGGGTGAAATCGGCGGTACGGGCGGAGCGTACCCGGGTGAGCAACGGCTGCCACCAGGCCGGCAACGGTTCGGAGGGCGGTGGGCCGGTCACGGGGCCACCGCCAGGCCCAACTCGCGCCCGACCAGGTCGGCGAGCGTGGCGTCGTCGACGGTGCCCTCGTACGTCCGACGGATCTCCCCGTCACCGTCGACGAACAGGGTCAGCGGCAGGCCGACCCGCTCGACCGCCAGCAGCAGCTGCCGGTCCCGGTCGACCAGACTCGGGAACCGCAGCCCCAGATCCTCGGCGACGGCGACGGCGGGATCCCGGTCGTCGTAGGTGTTGACGCCGATCAGGTGCAGCTGTCCGGCGGTACGGTCGGCGAGGCGTTGCAGCGCCGGCAGCTCCTCCCGGCAGGGCTTGCACCAGGAGCCCCAGAAGTTGATCACAGCGGGCCCGCGTACCGCCGCGACGTCGACGACCGTCCCGTCGGCGAAGCAGGCCAGGCTGACGTCGGGCAGCGGAGTGCCGCCGCCCGACGGGCTACCGGCAGCGGCAGATGGCTGCGGCGCGGCGACGGTCGACGGTTGCGGCACGGCACCGGCCGCTGCGGCGGGCGGCGCGGTCAGGCCGGCGCAGTCGGCGAACGGGACCGGTCCGGACGCTCCGGCAGCGTCGCCCGCCGCAGCACCCGGGTCCGTGGTGCAACCGGACGCCGCCAGCAGCAACGGCACCAGGACGGCGGCGAACAACGACCCCGGCCCGAGCCGACGGCCGAGCCCCGACGGGCGGCCGGCGCTCATGGCACCTCGGCGGCGACGGCCGCCGCCGGCACCAGGTCGGCGGGGATTCCGGCCTGCTCGGCCAGCTCCCTCGCGCGCGGGCCCTTGAGCAGCTTCACCGCCTCGGCTGCGGCGGTCGGACCGGTGCCGTACGCCGGGCAGAGCGGGGCGAGCGTACACGCGCCGCAGGCCGGTCTACGGGCGTGGCAGACCCGTCGGCCGTGGAAGATCACCCGGTGGGACAGCATCGTCCAGTCCCGGCGTTCGATCATCGCGCCGACCGCGTGTTCGATCTTCACCGGATCGGACTCGTCGGTCCACGCCCAGCGGCGGACCAGCCGTTGAAAATGGGTGTCGACGGTGATGCCGGGCACATCGAACGCGTTACCGAGGATGACGTTCGCGGTCTTGCGGCCGATCCCGGGCAACTCGACCAGCTGCGGCAGACGGCGTGGTACCGCACCGGCGTACCGCTCGGTCAATGCCTGGCCGAGCCGGATCAGCGAGCTGGCCTTGTTCCGGAAGAACCCGGTCGGCCGGATCAGCTCCTCCAGCTCGGCCCGGTCGGCGGCGGCGTAGTCGGCAGCCGTCGGGTAGCGGGCGAACAGCTTCGGGGTGACCTCGTTGACCCGTTTGTCGGTGCACTGCGCGGACAGGATAGTGGCGACCGCCAACTGCAGCGGACCGTCGTGGTCGAGCTCGCAGTGCGCATCGGGATGGGTCTGCGCCAGTAGTCTCGCCATCCGCCGGGCACGACGTTTGCGCCCCAGGTCGGTCTCGGTGCGCACGGCCCGGGCTGCCGCAGGCCCGGTGGCCGCGGTTCCGGTGGCCGCGACCGGGGCGCTCGCGGCTCGGGGGGCTGGCGGTGTCACACCGGTCAGCCTACGTCGGCGGGTCAGTCCGACGGCGGTGAGATGGTGCCGTCATCGTCGAACTCGGCGCCGGTCTGCGGAAAGTCCGACCCGCTCAGCTCCCGGACCAGGTCGAGCCCTCGGCGTTGCTCGTCGACGACGGGCA
Organism: Micromonospora sp. Llam0; assembly: GCF_003751085.1. Lineage (NCBI taxonomy): Bacteria > Bacillati > Actinomycetota > Actinomycetes > Micromonosporales > Micromonosporaceae > Micromonospora > Micromonospora sp. Llam0. The sequence continues at coordinate 5,441,630 of NZ_RJJY01000001.1, forward strand.
GACCGCTGCCGTTCATGTACGTGGCAACGAACTCGCCGTCGACCCAGTCGCCGTCCGGGTCGAGGGTCACCTTCAGCACCCCGCCCCAGCCCAGCCGGCCGTTGTTGTTCAACGTGCCGCCGCCACCGGCGAAATTTCCGAGGCTGTACGCGATCAGCCGGCCCTGGTAGAACTCCATGCCGCGCAGCACGTGCGGGCCGTGGCCGACGATCAGGTCCGCCCCGGCGTCGATCATCGCCCGTCCGAAGGCCATCGGGTCGCCACGGTTCTCTCCGGCGAACAACTCCGTGCCCGGGGTGACCCGGGTCATCTCCGCTCCCTCGGCACCCATGTGGACCTGCACGACGACCAGGTCGGCCTGCTCGTCGGCGCGCCGGACCACCTCCGCCGCGGCGTCCAGGTTGATCAGGCTGTTGTTCGGCGGGGAGTACGAGGAGAAGCCGGCCACCGCGACACTCACCCCGTCGACGTCCAGCACGGTGATCTGGTCGAGCGCGCCGGTGTGCCGCATACCGTGCTCCTCCAGCGTCTGCTGGGTGTTGCGGTATCCGGCCTCGCCGTAGTCGTACCCATGGTTGTTGGCCTGGTTGAGCAGCATGAACCCGGCGTCACGCAGGTGGGCCGCGTACTCGGGCGGGGCCCGGAACTGGTGGCACTGGGTGGCGTCCGGGGCGCACTTGCCGGTCCCGGTGTCGACCGTCAGCGGCTCCTCCAGGTTGCCCATCACCAGGTCGGCGGCGAGGGCCTCGGCCACCGAGTCGAAGAAGCCGGCACCGCCGTCGGGCGGCAGCCGATCGGGGGCGTTGCCGAGCACGATGTCGCCGGTGGCCGACATCGAGATCGCCTGCGGCTCCGGCGACGCGGTGGCGGTCGGCGACGCCACCGTCGGCGAGGCAGCCGACTGCCACTGCGGTTCGGTTCCGGACCGGCCGACCCCACCGAGCGCGACGATGCCGATCAGCACGGCACCGAGCAGAACGGCGGTCAGCACGACGATCGACAGGACGGGTCGGCCTGCGGCGGGCTCCTGCCGCCGGCGCCCCCGGGCGGCACGCTGGGCGTCACTCACTGGCGTGACCCTACCGGCCGGGAGTCCCCGGCGACGACAACCGTCCGGCTGGTTTGTCCCCGTGTCCGATCTGCCGTCCTTGCGGGTCCGTCGCGCCACCATGCTGGCCGGTGCCACCGCGTACCGCCGCGTGCGCCACCCGGGCGAGCCGCGCGCCCCACGTCGACCGGGGACCGCCGTACCGCTGCTCGGGCCCGTCCGGCGGGCAGAGCACCACCACCGCGTCGGTCGCCGTGCCGGTGGCCCGCAGTCCGAGCTCGACCAGCGCCTGGGTCTTCGCCTCGGTGATGGTGGCGACCGCGTTCACCAGGGCGGCCTCACCGAGCCGTACCGGAAGCGCCGCCACGATGTTGATCGTCCCGGCCGGCGGCGGTGCGAGGCCGGCGGCGCTCGGCGCGGCGGCCAGCACCGGGGTGCCGAGCCCGACGGTCGCCCACACCTGCACGCCGGCCTCGTCGCGGGTCACCATCCGACGCACGTCCACCCCGGTGAGCAGGCCGACGCCGGGCCCGCGCAGGTCGGCCTGCTCGGCCAGCGCGACGAGGTGGGTGTCGGGGTCGTCGCGGCGGTACGACATCGGCACGGTCGCGTTGATCACCCACCAGCGCAGTCCGATCCCGCCGCCCAGCGGGGCGGAGCTGATGGCCAGCAGCGGCTCGGTGAGCGCCCAGCAGGCGTACGGCAGGGTCCGGCCGTCCTCGGTGCGGGTGGTGAACCATGGGCGGGCGACGTCGGGAGACACCGGTCGACGATACGGCGTCCGCCGGTCGCACGGCGGTGACCGGTCGGCGTGCGCGGCGCCGCATATTAACGACGGATCCACCCTGTTGGGTTACGCTCCTGGATCAAGATTCGGAGGGTGCGCATCCGGCCAGGGGCGGAGTGCACCTAGACTGACTGCGCGCGGCTGGTCACGGCTGGGGTGCCGAGGAACGGACGCCGCGCAGGCGGAGGTGCGCGATGGACGAGGTGCTGGCTCGTAGCGGGATCTTCCAGGGCGTGGACCCGGAGGCCGCCGAGGCACTCGCCAAGGAGATGGAGACGATCGAGGCCCGCAAGGGTGAGGTCGTCTTCAACGAGGGTGAGCCGGGTGACAGCCTGTACATCGTGCTCACCGGCAAGATCAAGGTCGGCCGGCGGGCGGCCGATGGCCGGCAGAACCTGATCGCCGTGATGGGCCCGTCGGACATGGTCGGCGAGCTGTCGCTGTTCGACCCCGGGCCGCGTACCGCCACCGCGACCGCCGTCACCGACACCCGCCTCGCCCGGCTGCGCAAGCAGGCGCTGCGGCCCTGGCTGAACAATCGACCGGAGATCGCCGAGCAGCTGCTGCGGGTGCTTGCCCGACGGCTGCGCCGGACCAACGACGCCCTCGCCGATCTGATCTTCACCGACGTGCCGGGGCGGGTCGCCAAGAACCTGCTGCAGATGGCCGGCCGGTTCGGCACCCGCGACGGCGGGGTGCTGCGGGTGACCCACGATCTCACCCAGGAGGAGATCGCCCAGCTGGTCGGGGCGTCTCGGGAGACGGTCAACAAGGCGCTGGCCGACTTCGCCTCCCGGGGCTGGCTGCGGCTCGACGGCAAGAGCATCATCATCCTCGACCCCGAGCGGCTCGCCCGGCGCGCCCGGGTGTGACCCTACGGACAAGGGTGACCGGCGGATCTGCCCGGACCGGGCGGCGCCGGATCATCGCACCGAGGCGGTCGCCCGGCAGACCGCGTCCACCGGGGTGACCGGGCGGACCTCCCGCCCCAACGCCTGCAGCAGCGAGTCCTCGACGTGGAACCCGTGCACCCAGAGGCGGTAGCGGGGCAGGTCCGCCTCGCTCGGGCAGAGCACCTGCGCGTCGACGTCGTCGGTCGGCACGTACCGGACACCGCCCTGTTCCTGCAGGATGGCCACGCTCGCGTCGTCGACCGCGATCACGCTGCCCCGGATGTGCTCGGTCTCCCCGCCCGGCACCCCGACGGTGGTCACCGTGCTGGGCAGCACCGGCGCGGTGGCCACCGAGTACGACGTCCAGGCCAGCGCGATCATGACGGTGAGCTGGCCGGTCGCGACCAGCAGGTGCACCGTGCCGGGCAGCACCGGACCGGTCACCACGAGGGCCAGCAGCGGTGGAGCGCCCAGGATCAGCGCGACGAACCACTCACCGGTGACCGCCGCCTCGGCCAGGGTCGGCGCCAGCAGGCCGTAGTAGCCGATCAGCAGCAGGCCGAACAGGGTCAGCCGGTTCGTCCGACGACCGTCCGGCGACTCCCCGGCCGTGCGGTGTTCGTCCGGGGTACGGGTGCGCAGCTGGGCGGTGGCCGCGATCGCCGGCAGCAGCAGCGGCAGATAGAGGATCTTCCAGGTCACGACCGCGACCAGAAGGGTGACGATCAGAAACCAGACGGGCACCACCCGCATCCAGCGGACCAGCAGCGGCGGCCCTCGGCGCGCCCACCGCCGCTGGTCGTTGTCGACGCTGACGGTCAGCACCGCGCTGATCGCGAACAGGGCCATCATCGCACCGGAGACCACCCGGCTCGCCGTGCTGACGAAGGCGGCGACCAGGTTCACCGGGTTGACGTTGGCGGCCAGCAGCAGGGTGGTCTGCAGCTCGCCGCCGGCCTCGACGACCAGCCGGAGCACCGAGATGATCGCCGGGGCGCCAACCACCACGCTCCAGAACTGCTGCGCCGCCCGGTTCCGCCGGTCCGCCTCGTCGACCGGGCGCTCGGCGGCGGTCACCGCCGGTTCTTGTCGTCGTGGTCCACCAGGTCGGGCGCGCCGTCCGGCCGGGGCTGATCGGCCTCGCCGAGCCACCGCCCCAGGTGGTTGTTGTACGCCGTCTCCCAGGCGTTCGCTTCGTCCCGTTGGTCCTGCTGGTAACTCTTGTCCAGAAAATAGCTGACCAGGTCACGAAGGTTCTCGTCCTCGACCGGCACCCCGATGCCCAACTCCTCCTCCACGCCGAACGGCATGTCGACGATGGCGAGTTCGTCGGGGTTCTCCGAACGGAGTCCGGCGAGGATCGTCTCGTCGGAGACCATCGCCTGGAAGTCGCCGGCCAGGATGCCGTCCCGGCAGGCGGCCGGATTGTCGGCCTGCTGGTGCGGGATCCCCCGTTCCCTGAGCATCGCCTCGGTGGTGGAGCCACCGGCGACGCAGACGGTGTACTCCTCGCTGTTCAGATCGGTGATCGTGGTGATCTCGTCGACGAATTCGGTGGCGACCAGCACCTCGGGTGTGGTGATCAGGTACGGGCCGGCGAACCCGACCCGCTTCTTACGTTCCTCGGTGATGGAGAAGCTGGCCACCACGATGTCGACCTCGCCGCTGCGCAGCTTCTCGATCCGGTCCTCGGTGTCCAGCGGCACCCACGTGATGCTCTGGTCGCCGAAGCCGAGGGAGTCGGCGATGTAGCGGGCTATCTCGATGTCGAAACCGTGGTACGCGTTGTTTCGCCGGTACGACATCAGCGGAATGTCGATATTGACGCCGATCCGCAACTCGGTCTGGTCGCTGATGGTCGAGGCCTCCCGGAGATCCCGCACGGTCGGCCGGTCCGGCGGCTGGTTGTCCTCACAGGCGACGAGAGCGACCAGCACCAAGGTCGCGGCAACCGCCAGCGTGGTCATCGTCTGCCGGGTGCGGTGATCGATGTATGTGCGGAACTCGGTGGATCTGTCAGTCATGGCAACCTCACGACTGCGGCAGTCAGGATCGATTGCGTGTCGGGCAGCCGTCCACATTGCCGGCTCCGCTCAATGTAGTGGCTCCCGGCAATACCTGACACCGCCGAGTCGCGCCGGCCGGATCAGGCGAGCTTTGCGCCGGCCGGATCAGGCGATCTTCGTGCTGGGCGGGGTGGTCGACCGGGTACGGGCCGACGGGCGGTTGCGGGTCAGCAGCGCCAGCAGGCAGCCGGCCAGCGTCCAGCCGCAGAGCACGAACCACTGCGGCAGGGTCGGAGCGTCCGGAAAATACGAGATGGCGCGAATCAACGAGACGGACGCCCCGGGTGGGAAGAACTGGCCGATGGTGCCCCACGGCCGGGGCAGGAACTCGACCGGCAGCGTAGCGGCGGAGATCGGGCTGCCGACCAGCATGATCAGCACGGTGCCGACGCCGACGCCGTGCAGCCCGAACAGGTTGCGCAGGCCGATCACCGTTGCCGCGATGGCCGCCACGGTCAACCCGCTCGCGGCCGCGTTGAGCGGAAAGGAGCCGCTCAGGATCCGGAACGCGTACTGACCGACCACCGCGACCGCCGTACCGGCGATCACGGTAAGTACGACCAGGGTGAGCAGCCGTCGGGCGGTGCCCTGGATGCCGATCGCGATGAAGATGCCACCCTTGAGACCGCCGAGCAGCAGCGGGAAGAAGAAGGCGCTGAGCCCGGCACCCCGCTCGTCGTGCGGGGAGAGCGGAACGACGTCGGTGACCGGTGGTCGGTCGGCCGTGGTCTGCCCGGCCGGGTTCAGCACTCCGGTGAGCGCGCCGATCAACTGACTGGCGATGGTGCTGGCACCGGAGGCGACCAGCAGTTCCGGGCCGCCGTCGACCACCACGGCGCCGTACACCTCGCGGTGTCGGATGGCCTGCACCGCCGCGTCGCGGTCGGGGTACCGGCGGACGGTGAACTCGTGCGGCCGGACCTGCTCCAGCGCCGCGACGATCGTCGTCGACTCCGGCTCCGCGGCCACCAGACCGACGGGTACGCCGTGCGGCTCGGCGTAGACCGCCGGCCAGGTGAAGGCGACCATGATCAGGGTGGCGACGGCGGCCAGGCTGGCACCGGTCACCAGACACCGGCTGAGCCGGGACGGCTGCCCCGGTTCCGGCTGCTCCATCGGTCACCTCGGCCGCTCGGCGGTTGCAGAACTGCCAGGTCAGGCTAACCGCCCGGATAGTCGGACAGGCGAGACTTGCACCGAATGTCGGTTATCGGGCAGCCAGGGTCGGGCCGAACAGTTGACCAGGCCCCTTGCCCGCCAGGCACCGGTACTGGTGGTCGCCGGCGGCGAGGTCCGCCGGATCCGGCAGCAGCACCGCGTACTGCCAGTCACTGGCGTCCATCCGCAGGGTGAACAGCCGGAAGCTCTCCGCCCCGCAGGCCTCGACGACGGCCGGGTCGGACCGGATCGCGGCATGGTCCTCAGCCCGCAACCGGGTCGGCAGCTCACCGACCGCGAACGTCTCCCAGGTGTGCCGGCCGGTGCAGGCGGTCGCGATCAGGGTACGCGGAGAGTTCGACACCCGGCCGTTGAAGCATTCGAGATCGTCCGGACAGCGCAGCTCCGGTCGCAGCGTCAGATGGCAGTTCGGCAGCACCGCGCCCGCCGGACCACCGCCGGTGGGCTCGCTGCCCGGGCTCTCACTGGCCACCGCACCGGTCGTCCGCTGGTCGGGCCCGGTGATCGGGGGAAACGTGGTGGGACCTGAGCCCTTGGCCACGATCCAGGTGCCCAGGCTGGTCATCGCGAGCAGCACCAGCAGGCCGAGCCCGCCGGCAAGGGTCCGCAGCCAGGAGCGGACGGCGTTGTCGGGCGAGGTACCCGGTCGGCCGGGCGACGGACCGGCAGCCGGGTCGGCAGCCGACTGGCCGTCGGCCGACGGCGGTGGGCCGGGCGGGCCGGGTCGTTGCCCGGGCACCGGGCCCGGCTCCGGCGGGGGCGGCACCGGAACACTCCAGGACGAGTTGCGCTCCGGCCCGGACTGCACCGGGGTCGTCGGGTCGGCCCAGCTGTTCGAACCGGTCGGTGGCCCGCCGGAGACCGGTGCGATCGAGAACGGCGGCCGATGCGGGGCGGCCGGGCTCCAGTGCTGACCGAGCGGTACCGCCGCCAGCATGTCCCGCAGCATGACCGCCGGCGGTCGGGCGGCGGGATCGTTCGCCATCCCCTGGCGCAGTACGTCGGTCAGCGCCGGGTTGACCCCGGGCAGGTCCGGCAGCGGCCGGTCGAACATCTCGAGGAGGGCCACCAGGCTCGGGTTGCGCTCGTCGTCCCACCGCGGCGGCTTGCCGCGCATGATGGCGTACAGGGTGGCGCAGAGCGCGTAGACGTCGGCCGCGGCCGACGGCGGACGGTGCTGGAACGACTCGGGCGGCGCGTACGCCGGGGTCAGCACCTCCAGGGTGACCGAGGCGTCGCGGTGCTCGACCAGCACCGCCAGGCCGAAGTCGGCCAACGCGGGCTCGTTGAACCGGGAGTAGAGAATGTTGGCCGGTTTGACGTCCCGGTGCAGGACGCCGAGATGGTGGGCGTCGGCGAGCGCGTCGGCGATCTTGACTCCGACGTCGCGTGCCTCGAATGCGTCCAGCGGGGAGGTGCGCATCCGGTCGGCGTACGAGCCGTCGCACATCTCCATGATCAGGTACGGATGGAGATCCCCGGTGACGCCGACGTCGAAGAGGTCCACCACGTGCGGATGGGACGACATCCGCCCGGCGGCACGCGCCTCCCGCATGAACCGGCGCTGGTCCCGCTCGTTGTCCAGAGCCCGGTTCTCCACCTTGACGGCGACCTCCCGGCCGACCGACTCCTGGACCGCGCGGTAGACGGTGGCGTAGCCGCCTCTGGCAAAGACTGACAAATCTGACAGTCCAGGCACTGTGGGGAACGGCAGCGCACTCGGCAGTCTGTCGTTCACACGGTAAACGGTACCCAAGACCCCGGACAGCCGGGGCGACCCCGGGCCCCGGGTCAGCCGTCGCCAGCCGACCGGCCGGTGCCGGACGACGGTACGCCTACCCGACGGCGACGTTCAGTCAGCAACGCCACCCCGGTCACCACCGCGCCGAGCCCTTCCCAGGCCGCCACCCCGACGAACCGCACCGGAGCCACCTCGGCGACCACGACCACAGCGAAGACCACCGTGGTGACCAGCCGAAAGATCACCGAGAACAGGAAGAACGGCCGCCAGTCGGTGACCGCCGCCAACAGGTAGTAGACGCCCATGTTGAACGAGGCCATCGACGACGCCGCCATGAACGTACGGGTGTAGTCGCCGGCGGCCCGCTGCCCGGTGGGCAGCGTGTCGAACCCGAGCAGTACGAGCAGGACATCGGGCTGGGCCAGGCCGACCGCGCCCAGCAGCAGGGCCATCGCCCCGAACACGGCGACGGTCCATCCGGATACCGAACGGGGCAGCTTCATCGGATTCCCTCCGGCCACAGTGCGCCCACGGTGGAGCACGGTGGGGGTCAGGCTAGCGAGGGCGTTGGCCGGCCGGCATCCCCGGGTCCGCCATGATCCACCCCGCCGACCAGGCCACCGTCATCCACAGCGGACCTGATCGCCTCGGCGGCCGCCCGCTCGCTGACCTGCTCGGTGCCGTACGCGAGGCTGACCGCCCGGTCAGCCGCCTGCCGCGCCGCCACCCGCTCGCCGTTGGCGGCGAGCGCGGTGGCCAGCACACCGAACCCGGCGACCTGACTGCGGACGTCCTCGGCCGGCGCGTCCAGCGCCCGCCGGGCCCAGTGCAGCGCCGGTTCCGGCTGCCCGTCGGCGAGCAACGCCGCCGCGTACCGGGCCAACGTCTGCCGCTGGGAGAACAACACCGCCGGGCTGTCCATCGCGGTCGCGACCGGTGCCAGCAGCCCGACCGCGGTCGGCGGGTCACCCGCCGCCAGCCGCGCCGAGGCGAGCAGCACCCGTGGCGCCACCTGGACGGCGGCCAACGGGTTGTGCGGCTCCACCGAGGTCAGCACCGACTGCGCCAACCGCTCGGCACCGGCCACGTCACCGCGCTCCAGCGCGACGAACCCGCGCAGCGTCCCGGCCATCCCGATCAGCAACGGATGGTCGATCCGCTCCCCCCGGGCCAGCGCGTCGGAGAGCAGATCGGCGGCGTGTTCCCACTGGCCGAGCCCGCGCGCCACCGCCCCCCGCGCCAGCAACGCGAAGCCCCGACCCCAGTCGTCGGCCGCGCTGTCGAAGTCCCGGTACGCGCGCCGCGCCGACTGGTCCGCCTCGGCCAGCTCGCCCAGCTCGGCCGCGGCGAACGCCTCGACCGCCCGCAGCGTGCCGACCGCCCACGCCTCCCCCACCCGCTCGCCGAACGGCAGGAACACCCGGGCCAGCCGGCGGGCGTCGGCCAACCGGCCGGAGAGCAGCCGGGCGAACGCGGTGGTGCCGCGCAGCCAGGCCCGCCCCACCGGGTCGTCCAGCTCGACGAAGAGCCGGGCCGCCCGGTTCAGCACCGCGTCGGCGCCGGCGAAGTCGCCGCGCATCGTGGTCACCCACGCCAGGCTCTGCAGCGACCAGGCCTGCCCCCGCCGGTCGCCAGCTGCCAGGTTCACCTGGTACGCGGCGGCGAACCGGCTGCTCGCCCGGCTGAGCCGACCGGCCAGGAAGTCGGCCATCCCGAGCCGGCGCATCGCCTCCGCCCGCTCGGCGGGCAGCCCTGCGTCGGTGGCCACCTGCAACGCCTCGCGCCACACCGCCACCGCACGGGCGGCGTCGCCCACCGCCCGGTGGGCCCGGCCGGACACCAGCAGGGCACCGGCCCGAGCCGCGGCGTCCTCGCCGGCGTTGGCGAGCACCTTCTCGGCGGTGGCCAGCGCCTCGGCCGGCCGCCCGGTCTGCAGCAGCGCCCGGGCGTAGACCAGTCGGTCGGCCTTTGGCACCGCGTCCCCGCCGAGCGCGGACGCCCGCTCGGCGTACTCCACGGCCAGCTCCGGTTCACCGACCGCGATCGCCCGACGGGCCGCCCGGCCCAGCGCCGCGACCCCCAACGGCCCGACGGCGCGGGCCGCCGAGTCCGGGCGCAGCCCGACCGCCTCGGCCAGGCCGACAGCCCGTTCGACGTGGTCGGCGACGAACACGTCCCGCAACGCCGGACTCATCCCACCCGGCCCGCCGCTCGCCGGGCCGGTGCCGACCGCAGCCGGCGCGTCGGCCCCGGCCGCCCACCGGGCCAGGCAGGCATGCCGCTCCGCCAGGTCGGCCTTGCCGATCCCGGCATAGGCCGCCTCCCGCATCAGCGGGGTCGGAAAGGCGAAACCGACCCGGGTCCGGTGCAGCATGCGCCGTTGCAGCAACTCCTCGACCGCCCGGTCGAGCTCGACCGCCACCACCGCCGCCGGCCGGCCGTCCCGCCGGTCCCGCAACGACTCCAAGGTGCCGTCCGGCACCACGTCGCCGACCACCGCGGCGTCCCGCAGCACCGACCGGGCGTCGGCCGGCAACGCGTCGATCCGGGCGGCCAGCACCGCGGCCAGGTCCCGGGAGAGCAGCCGGCTGCTCAGCGAACCGGGTGCCAGCCGCCAGTCCGCGCTGTCGCCGCCGTCGGCGTCGGCCGACGCACCGGTCCGGGTCAGCGCGCCCCGCTCGATCAGCAGGGTGACCAGCTCGGCCAGGTAGAACGGGTTGCCCTGGGCGGTGGCCAGCAGCCGGTCCACGTCCGGTTGCGGCAGCCGCCCACCGCCGAGGTACGAGGTGAGCAGCCGGGCCGCGTCGGCCCCGCGCAGCGGCGGCAACGCGTGCACCTCGGCGTCGGCCACCCCGGTCAGCACCCCGGCGGTACGCACCAGCTCGGGTCGGCCGAGCAGCAGCACCAGCACCGGACCGGTGAGCCGGGACAGCGTCTCGCCGAGCACCTCGACGGTGTCCGGCAGGGCGTCGTGCAGGTCGTCGACCACGATCAGCAGCGGCGCTTCCCGGGCCAGGGCACTGAGCAGGTCGGCCACCGCGCTCGGGATCGACTCCGCGTCGAGTACCGGAGCGTCCGTGGTCAGATCGGCCGGCCCGGACGACGGGTGCGCGGCGGCCGGCGGGTCCGCGTACCCGAGCAGGGTCAGCAGCAGGTCGACGGAGATCGGCGGCGGCTCCGGACGGACCCGGGCCAGTCGCTGCCCGAGGCGGCGCAGCCGCTCCTCGACCACCGGGCGGGTGACCGCGGTGGAGCTGTCCCGGGGCAGCCCGGCCGCGATCCGCACCAGGTCGGCCAGCGGGGCCAGCCGACGCCGCTCGCCGAAGGCGGCGCAGCGTACCGAGAGCACCCGCGCGCCGGTGGGTGCCGCGTACCGCCCGGTGCCGACGTCGTAGCCGGCGGCGTACCGCTCGACCTCGACGGCGAACCGGGACTTGCCGATCCCGGCCTCCGCGGTGAGCACCAGCACCCGCGGATCGCCGTGGTCGATCACCTCGGTCAGCCGGCCGGCCAGCCGGCCGATCTCGGCCTCCCGTCCGACGAACGGGGCCTGGTCGCCGATGCCCGACCGGGTGCCGGGCGCGTCGTGCAGACCGAGCAGCTCGTACGCCTCGACCGGGGCGCGTTTGCCCTTCAGCCGCAGCGGACGCAGTTGCCGCCAGGCGGCGACGTGCCGGGTGCCGGTGACGGTGACGGCGCCGGCGTACACCGCGCCGACCGCCGCGGCGTCGGCGAGCCGCGCGGCGGTGTTGACCGTGTCGCCGATCACCGTGTACTCGATGGCCGCCTGGATGCCGGCGACCACGTCACCGGTGTTCAGGCCGACCCGCAGGCCGAGCGGAGCGCCGCCGCCGCGCTCGTCGTCGAGCACCCGACGCACCGCACGCTGCATGCTGAGCGCGGCCCGTACCGCACGCTCGGCGTCGTCCTCGTGGGCGACCGGGGCGCCGAAGACCGCCATGATCCCGTCGCCGGTCAGCTTGTCGACATGCCCGCCGAACGTCTTGACCGCCCCGGCCAGGGCGGCGAGCACCCGGTCGGTGACGGCACCGACCCGTTCCGGGTCGAGATCCTCCGACCACGAGGTGAAGTCGGACAAATCGCCGAAGAGCACGGTGACCACCCGGCGCTCGGCCGCCGGCAGGAAGGCGGCCGCCGGCAGCGCACCGCCACAGTTGTGGCAAAACCGCGCGCCGGGTACCGCGACGGTTCCGCACACCGGGCAGGTCACTGCCGGTCCAACCCGGTCCGCCCCGGTGTCGATTCCCGGTCACCGGCCGTGTCGTCGGTCGAGGCGCGCAGGTAGGCGAGCTGCGCCCGGACCGACCACTCGGCGGCCGGCCACAACGCCCGGTCGACGGTGGCGTACACCTCGGCGACGACGGCCGCCGGGTCGGTCACCCCCCGGGCCACCACCTGCCGGACCTGGTCCAGCCGGGCCTGCCGGTGAGCCAGGTAGAACCGGGCGGCGGCGGCGCAGTCGGTCAGCGCCGGGCCGTGCCCCGGCAGCGCCGTCACCTCGTCGTACGCCGCGAGTCGCCGCAGACTGGCCAGGTAGTCGCCCAGGTCGCCGTCGGGCCAGGCGACCACGGTGGTGCCCCGGCCGAGGATGGTGTCGCCGGTGAGCACGGCCTGCCGCCCGTCCGGCCCGGCGACCAGGAAGCAGGCCGAGTCGGCGGTGTGACCGGGGGTGGCCAGCACGGTGACGGTCAGGCCGGCGACGTCCAGCACGGTCCCGTCGCCGAGCCGGTCCGGTTCCTGCACCTGGTGGTCGACGGTCAGGCCCCGGACCGGGGCCTGGAACCGCTCGGCCGCCGCCGGCACCGCCTCGACGTGGTCCGGGTGCCCGTGGGTCACCAGGATCATCGAGTACGGACCATGGGCCGCCAGCCGGTCGAGGTGGCCGGCGTCGGCCGGACCCGGGTCGACGAGGACCCCGTACCGCTCGCCCGGCTGGCGCAGCACCCAGGTGTTGGTGCCGTCCAGCGTCATCGGCCCGGGGTTGGGTGCCCGCACCAGGGTCGCCCAGCCCGGCAGATCGCTGGCCAGGGCCGCGGCAGGGGTGGTGACGTGCGCGGTCATGGCTGCGATGGTACGGCCGCGCGGTGACTTCGCCGAGACGTCTTCTGCCCGTCCGGGTGCCGACCTCTGCCGGTCGGATGCCACCCGGGTCAGGAGACCTCGACCACGACCTCTACCTCGACCGGCGCGCCGAGTGGAAGCTCGGCCACTCCGACGGCGCTGCGGGCGTGCCGGCCGGCGTCACCGAAGATCTCGCCGAACAGCTCGGAGGCACCGTTGATCACGGCGGGCTGGCCGGTGAACCCGGCGGCCGAGGCGACGAATCCGGTGACCTTGACGATCCGGGTCACGGCGTCGAGACCCACCAGGGCGTCGATCGCGGCGAGCGCGTTCAGGGCGCACCGGCCGGCCAGCTCCCGGCCCTGCTCGGGGGTCACCTCGGCACCCACCTTGCCGACGGCGAGCAGCGCTCCGTCGGCCATCGGCAGCTGGCCGGAGACGTAGACGTGCTGACCGGAGCGGACCGCCGGAACGTAGGCGGCCACCGGCGGGACCACGGTCGGCAGGCTCAGCCCCAGTTCGGCGAGGCGGGCGCGCGGGCCGCCGCTCACGACTTCGGCCGCTTCAGGTACGCCACCAGCTGGTCCGGGTTGGGACCGGGGATCACGGTGACCAGTTCCCAGCCGTCCTCACCCCAGTTGTCGAGGATCTGCTTGGTGGCATGCACCAGCAGCGGCACGGTGACGTACTCCCACTTCTGCATCGCGTTACGGCTCCTAGCTCTGATTCGCCAACCGCCACAGCCTACGGCCAACGGCCGGGACGGTGAGTTGGGTGCGTCGGCCAGATACCCTGACCGTCTGGTGGCGGCTACCGTCCGCCGACGACGAGACCTGAAACCTAAGGATGAGGATGACGCAACCGCCCAGTGGCGAGGCACAGCCACCGGACGCACAACCACCGGCGCCGAACGCACAGCCGATCGGGGAACAGCCGACCGGGGAACAGCCGACAGCGCCGGGGCAGTCGATCCCGCCGCCGCCCTGGCAGCGTCCCACCGCTGCGCCGTTCGCTCCGCCGCCGGACCGGTCGCCGTATGCTCCGCCGCCGGCCGGCGCACCGTTCGCGGCGGCACCGGGTGGCCCGCCGTACCCGCCGCCGGGCCAGCCCGTACCGCCCGGCTCGCCCGTACCACCGGCTCCCGGCTCGCCGGCCGCACCCGCCGCCGGCCGCCGACGCGGCCTGCTGATCACCTCGGTGGTGCTCGGCGTGGTACTGCTGCTCTGCGGTGGTGGCGGCATCGCGGCGTTCCTGGTGATCAACAACCTGGAGACGGGTGGCGGCGCGGCCGAACCGGTCGCCGCCGTGGACGAGTTCCTCCACGCCGTGTACACCGACCGGGACGTCACTGCCGCGGCCGACCTGGTCTGCCGGGAGGCCCGGGACGAGTCCGCGCTGATCGAGAAGGTGGAGGAGATCGAGGGCTACTCGTCGACGTACCGCAACCCGCAGTTCGAGTGGAACGTGCCGACCGTCGACGAGCAGGACGAGGAACGGGCCGTCGTCTCGGTCACCGTGCGCATGGTCACCGAGGACGAGCGCAGCGCGAAGCAGGATCTCAGCTTCGTCGTGGTGCAGAAGTCCGGCTGGTTCGTCTGCGACGTCAACTGAGCCCCGCCGCGCACTAGTCTGGTTGGACGTGGGGGTCACCGAGCAGTCACCTGTCGCCGCCGTACCCGACTGGCCGTCCCGGTTGCACGTGGTGACCGGCAAGGGCGGGACCGGCAAGACCAGTGTCGCCGCCGCGCTGGCGCTCGCGTTGGCCAGCTCGGGCCGGCGTACCCTGCTCGCCGAGGTCGAGGGCCGCCAGGGCATCGCGCAGTTGTTCGGCCTCGGGCCGCTGCCGTACCAGGAGCGCCGGATCGCCACCTCGGCCGCCGGTGGCGAGGTCCGCGCCCTGGCGGTGGACCCGGAGGAGGCGCTGCTGGAGTACCTCGACATGTTCTACAAGCTGGGCGCGGCCGGGCGGGCGCTGCGGCGCCTGGGCGCCATCGACTTCGCCACCACCATCGCCCCCGGGCTGCGCGACGTCCTGCTCACCGGCAAGGTGAAGGAGGCCACCACCCGGATGGTGGACCGGCGGCGGGTCTACGACGCGGTGGTGCTCGACGCGCCGCCCACCGGGCGGATCGGCCGGTTCCTGAACGTGACCGCCGAGGCCGCCCGGCTGGCCAAGGTCGGCCCGATCAAGACGCAGAGCGAGGGCGTCGCGGTGCTGCTGCGCTCGCCGATCACCGCGGTGCACGTGGTGACCCTGTTGGAGGAGATGCCGGTGCAGGAGACCCTCGACGCGGTCGCCGACCTGACTACGCTGGGCATCCCGGTGGGCAATGTGATCGTCAACTCGGCCCGGCCGCCGCTGCTCGCCGACGGGCCGGTCGGCCAGACACAGCTGCGGCGCGGGCTGGCCGCGGCCGGGCTGCCGACCGACCGGGAGACGGTGACCGGTCTGCGGGCCGAGGCGCAGGAGCACCTCACCCGCCGCGCGCTGGAGGACTCGCTGCTGACCGACCTGGTCGAGTTGGGCCGACCGATCGTCCGGCTGCCGCTGCTGCCGGACGGGGTCACCCGCGAGGGCCTGGACACGCTGGCCGCGGCGTTGCTGACCGGCGCCGGGCCAGCTGCTGGAAGCGACCTCACAGCGACTTGATCGGCGGATCCCGGGCCGGCCCCGATACGCTCGACAGGTGCCTCCTGATCACGCAGCGCCACCGCTGGACGTCGACCGGATCCTGGCGGATCCGGGCGTACGAATCGTGGTCTGCTGCGGTGCCGGCGGGGTGGGCAAGACGACGACCGCGGCGGCGCTGGCGCTGCGCGCCGCCGAGCGGCACGGCCGGCGCACCGTGGTGCTCACCATCGACCCGGCCCGCCGGCTGGCGCAGTCGCTGGGCCTGACCGAGCTGGACAACACCCCCCGGCAGGTCAAGGGCATCGAGGTGGAGGCCAGCGGCGGCGAGCTGCACGCCATGATGCTGGACATGAAGCGCACCTTCGACGAGGTGGTGCTCGCGCACACCGACGCGGAGAAGGCCGCCGAAATCTTCGCGAACCCGTTCTACCAGGCCATGAGCTCGACCTTCGCCGGCACGCAGGAGTACATGGCGATGGAGAAGCTGGGCCAGCTGCACGCCGGTGGTGAGTGGGATCTGATCGTGGTCGACACGCCGCCGTCGCGGTCCGCGCTGGACTTCCTGGACGCGCCGGCCAGGTTGGCCCGCTTCCTGGACGGCCGGATGCTCCGGCTGCTGCTGGCGCCGGCCCGGGCCGGCGGTCGGAGCATGTTCAGCCTGGTGACCGCGTCGTTCGGGGTGTTCTCCCGGGCGGTGCAGAAGATCCTCGGTGCCCAGTTGCTCAGTGACCTGTCCGGTTTCGTGGCGGCGCTGGACTCGATGTTCGGCGGTTTCCGGCAGCGGGCCGAGCAGACGTACCGGGTCCTGCAGGCCGACGAGACGGCGTTCCTGCTGGTCGCGGCGCCGGAGCCGGACGCGGTACGGGAGGCGGCGTACTTCGCCGGTCGGCTCGGCGCGGAGCGGATGCCGCTGGCCGGGCTGGTGCTCAACCGGGTGCACGAGCCGGCCGTACCCGGGTTGTCCGCCGAGCGGAGCCTGACGGCCGCGCGGGAGCTGGACCGCGACGGCGGGCATCCGGCGGCGGCCGAGGTGCTGCGGGTGCACGCCGCGGTGGCACAGCAGTCGGCGCGGGAGCGCCGGGTGGCGGCGCGGTTCACCGACGCGTTCCCGCAGGTACCGGTGGCAACCGTCCGCGCGCAGCCCGCCGACGTGCACGACGTCGACGGGCTACGGACGATCGGCCACGCGGTCGCCGGCTGACCCTGATCCCGCACGGGGCCCGGTCCAGCGGGGTCACTTGGTGGCGACGAGCACCTTCTCGCGGTCCCGCATGGCCGCTTCGAACATCTTGCGCCAGCTCGCCACCTGCGGGTGTCGGCGCAGCAGGGCCCGCCGTTCCCGTTCGGTCATGCCGCCCCAGACCCCGAATTCGATCCGATTGTCGAGTGCGTCGGCCAGGCACTCGTACCGGACCGGGCAGCCCCGGCAGATGCGCTTGGCCACGTTCTGCTCAGCGCCCTGCACGAACAACGCGTCCGGGTCTCCGCTCTGGCACGCCGCCAGGCTGGGCCAATCAGCGATCATGCCCATCGTTCCACGTCCCCCCTAGCAATTTCCGCTTGCAACCGGTGGAGTCAGTCGGCAAGCCGGGCGGCTGACGCTGCTTTCCCCCGCAGCACGCCGCCGTGCGATCCTCGCCGGACCATCATGATCTGTAGTTGGGTGATTACGCAACGTTATCGACGAAATCCACTTATCCGGACACAACACTCTTGTCGGGCGCTCTGCCGGGCAGGGATACCCGAGGCGGAAACGGGGAAACCCCGCCACCCCCACCTTCCCGGGGGAAAGTAGGCGGCGGAGACCACAACCGCCGGACGGGTCTCTGCGTTTAGCACAACGAGGCCGGAGCCGGCAGGAAATGCACAGGTACGCCACACGGCGACCTCTTCAGTCCCTCACGTACCCTGACTGGGTGACCTGGATGCGGAAGCGAGACCACAACCTACTGACCAACGCCGCATCGCTGCTGATCTGTGGGCTGCTGGCCGGCGTGGTGGTCGCCGCTGCCGCGTTCCCCGCAGTGGCGATGTCTGGCCTGGCAGCCAAAGCAGGCGCGGAGACCTTCGACAAGCTGCCCAGCGAGCTGACCGTCAAGCGGGCGCCGCAGATCAGCTACCTGTACGCCGCCGACGGCAAGACCACGCTCGCCGCGATGTACGACGAGAACCGCCGCGACGTCCCACTCAAGGACGTCGCGCCGATCATGCGGGCGGCGATCATCGCGGCCGAGGACCACAACTTCTACGAGCACAACGGTGTCGACGTCAAGGGCGTCGCCCGGGCCTTCGTCGCCAACCAGGGTGCTGGCGAGACCACCCAGGGCGCCTCGACGCTGACCATGCAGTACGTCCGGCTGGCCATCGCCTACTCGGCCACCCACCCCGAGGACGTCATCGCCGCCACCGAGGACACCAACGCCCGGAAGCTGCGCGAGATGAAGTACGCGATGCAGCTCACCAAGGAGATGACCAAGGACGAGGTGCTGGAGCGCTACCTCAACATCGCCCCGTTCGGCAACGGCGCGTACGGCGTCTTCGCCGCCAGCCAGGTCTACTTCAGCAAGCAGCCGGCGGACCTCACCATCGACGAGGCCGCCATGCTCGCCGGCCTGGTCAAGGCCCCGACGGCGTTCGACCCGACCACGCCGGGCGGCTACCCACAGGCCGTCGACCGGCGCAACTACGTCATCGACAACATGGTGAAGACCGGGGCGATCACCCAGCAGGAAGCCGACGAGGCCAAGGCCGTCGAGCTGGTCGTCAACGGCAAGCGCGCGCCGAACGGCTGCGTCGCCGCCAACAAGAACCACTGGGGCTTCTTCTGCGACTTCTTCTACCGCTGGTGGATGGAGCAGGAGACGTTCGGTGCCACCAGCTACGACCGGGAGCGGCGGCTCAAGAGCGGCGGCTACCACATCGTCACCAGCCTCGACCTGCAGACGCAGGACGCGGCGAAGAACGCCGTCGAGGACGCGCTGAAGACCGGCAGCAAGCACGCCCTGATGGTGGCGGCGGTCGAGCCGGGCACCGGGTACGTGCGCGGCATGGCGGTCAACCGCAACTACAAGCTCGACGACCCGGACAACCCACAGAACAAGATCTCCAGCGACCCGAAGAAGGCCGACAAGGGCATCCGGGGCACCTACCCCAACACCACGAACCCGCTGCTGACCGGTGGCGGTGACATCACCGGCTACCAGTTCGGCTCGACGTTCAAGATCTTCCCGCTGGTGGCGGCCCTGGAGAAGGGCTACCCGCTGGAGTACACGATCAACGCGAAGAGCCCGTACGAGTCGAAGTACATCGTCGAACGGGGCAGTCCGGCCGCCTGCGCGGGCACCAACAAGTACTGTCCGAAGAACGCCAGTTCCAGCATGAACGGCGTACACAACATGTGGAGCGCCTTCGGCGCCTCGGTCAACACGTACTTCGTACCGCTGCAGGAGCGGGTCGGCGCGGCCTCCGCCGTCGACGTGGCGCAGCGCCTCGGCATCAACTTCCGGGCTTCCAACGACGCCCGGTTCGCCGCCGACCCGGAGGGCGCCAACCAGTGGGGTGCCTTCACCCTCGGCGTGTCCAGCACCACGCCGCTGGAGATGGCGAACGCGTACGCCACGCTCGCCGCCGACGGCAAGTACTGCAAGCCGATCCCGGTGAAGGAGATCCGCGACCAGGACGGCAACAGCCTGGACATCGCCCAGCCGCAGTGCAAGCAGGTGGTCTCCACCGAGGTGGCCCGGGCCGCGATCGACGCGGCGCGCTGCCCGGTCGGCGACAACTCGTCGACGTCGCGGTGCCGGGGCCGCACCGCCAGCGGCGTACGGAGCGTCGTCGGGCACCCGGTGGCCGGCAAGACCGGCACCACCGACGCGGAGAAGACCGCCACCATGGTGGTGACCACCAAGCAGCTCGCCGTCGCCGGGGTGCTGGCCGACCCGGACTGGGCCGACACCAACGCCACCATGTCGCACAACATCGTCAACCCGGCGGTCTACGAGACGCTGCGGGACGCGATGAAGGGCAAGGAGAAGCAGCAGTTCAAGGCGCCGAGCGGCAAACTGGTCCGCGGCGAGCAGCGCTCCATCCCGGGCGTGCAGTGCCAGTCGATCGACAACGCCCGGTCCCGACTGTCCGGTGCCGGATTCGAGGTCGAGGTGGACCGATCCGGTGCGGTCGACTCCACCTGCCCGGCCGGCACCGCCGCCGGCACCAGCCCGAGCGGCCGCACCATCAAGGGCGGCGTGGTGATCATCCGGGTCAGCAACGGCCAGGGTGCCCAGCCGAGCCCGGGCGACGGTGACGGTCCCGGTGGTCCGGGCAACGGTCCCGGCAACGGGCCGGGGCGCCCCGGCAACCCGGGAAACCCGGACGACTGACCGACAGTCACGCACGAAGGGGGCGGGCACCGATCACCGGTGCCCGCCCCCTTTCGTTACTTCATGATCAGATGCGTCCCATCGACGCGACACGCCGGGCGGGCATCAGATGAGGCGCATCGGATCGTGCACGCGTACAGCGTCAGCCGATGCTCACAGTCCAAGCTGGCGGCGTACCTCGGCTGCCACCCGGCCCCCCTCGGCCTGGCCGGCCACCGCGGCCTGGGCCGCCTTCATGGCCGGGCCCATCTGGGCCTTGCCGGTGAACCCACCCTCGGCCAGCGCGGTGGCGACGATGCCGGCCAACGCCTCGTCGTCGAGCTGACGCGGCAGGTAGCGGTCCAGCACCTCGCCCTCGGCCCGCTCCTTGGCTGCCTGGTCGACCCGGCCGGCGTCGGCGAAGGCCGCAGCCGCCTCCCGGCGCTTCTTCGCCTCCTTGGTCAGCACGGCCAACGCCTCCTCGTCGGACAGCTCCCGCTTGGCCTTGCCGGCGACCTCGGCGTTGCCGATCGCGGCCAGCGCCATCCGCAGGGTGGAGGTGGTCAGCTCGTCACGGGCCTTCAACGCGGCCCGCATGTCAGCAGTCAGGCGGTCCTTCACGGTGCTCATGAGTGGCCAAACTACCCTGGTCGGCATGCGAAAGCGCACCGTATTCCGGCTCGCCGCCGGCACCGCAGCACTCGGCGCCGCCACCCTGGCGTACGCCTCGCTCATCGAGCGCAACATGTTCACCCTGCGCCGGTTCGACGTGCCGGTGCTCGCGCCGGACGCGGAACCGCTGCGCATCCTGCACCTGTCGGACATGCACATGATGCCCGACCAGCGGCGCAAACAGGCCTGGGTGGCAGCGCTGGCCGGGCTGGACCCGGACCTGGTCGTGGTCACCGGCGACAACCTGGCCCACCCGGAAGCCGTGCCGGGCGCGCTGCGCGCCCTGCAGCCGCTGCTGGACCTGCCCGGCGCGTTCGTCTTCGGGTCCAACGACTACACCGGCCCGGTGTGGAAGAACCCGCTGGGCTACCTGCTGCCCGAGCGGGACTACCGACCCGGCCCGGACCTGCCGTTCGAGGAGCTGCGCGAGGTGCTGGTCGGTGCCGGCTGGCACGACCTGAACAACCGGCGGGCGTCGTTCAAGGCTGGCGGCCGGCTGATCGACGCGGCCGGCGTGGACGACCCGCACATCGAACGCGACGACTACGCCGCCGTCGCCGGCCGGCCGTCGCCGGAGGCCGACCTGAGTCTCGGCCTGACCCACTCCCCCGAGCCCCGGGTGCTGGACGAGATGGCCGCCGACGGGCTCGATCTGCTGCTCGCCGGGCACACCCACGGCGGGCAGGTCTGCATGCCGTTCGTCGGCGCCCTGGTCACCAACTGCGACCTGCCCCGGTCGATGGCCAAGGGCCTGCACCGATGGCCGGGCACCGACTCGTGGCTGCACGTCTCGGCCGGGCTGGGCACCCACCCGACCGCGCCGGTCCGGTTCGCCTGCCCGCCGGAGGCCACCTTGCTGACCCTGATCGCACGCTGACGCAGGTCAGCCGGCGTCCGGTGACGCGACGCCCCGGGGCGTCGGCGGCGCTCCGGGGATACCGAATTTGCCCTGCCGGGCCGGTGGGCTAGTATTGCCCAGCGGACCTCGGGGTGTGGCGCAGTTTGGTAGCGCGCTTCGTTCGGGACGAAGAGGTCGTCGGTTCAAATCCGGCCACCCCGACCAGCGGCGAGGCCCTGGCCAGCAGGAGTGCTGGCCAGGGCCTCGCACTTTCTCTACCGGATCGCCGCAACGCGACGACGACCGTCGATGGACAGTTCGAGGGAACCGCCATTGTCGTCAAAACGGCCCCGAGACAACCATGTGGGTTCCCTCGGCGCCACGGGCCACCTCACCCGGCCGACGGCACCACTGGGCGCTGAGGATCGACCATGATACGACAGATGCTGAGACAGATCGATGGATCGTTCGTCGGAACGACTGACCGTAGTCACTGCGACCAAGATGGGTGCCGCATCGTCCGTCCACCCGTTCAGGAGGCTGTACCGGTGGCCAACAACCGATCTCGGCTGATCATCTGGCTCGCGCTGACCCTGCTCGCCGCCGTCGCACTGACTGTCGCACCGGGAAGCCGGGCCGCGCAGGCCGTCGGCTCCACGACGGTCTGCCTGCGCAGCCAGGTCCCATCGGACCAGGTCATCGTTGGCGAGACCTACGACTCGTCATGCTCGGGCAACTTTGCGTACGTCATCGTCCGCCCTGCGGCCGACGGCACCACCACTGCGATGTGTCGCGGCAACATCGGCGATGTGCCCGACGGCTTCGTTCTTGTCGGTGAGACCAGCACCGGGCCGTGCAGCGGATTTCTCGAGGGCACCTGGCTGATCCGCACCCCAGCTACGGACGGCACCATCACCGCGATCTGCCGGGGGACCCTCGCCGCTGTCCCAGATGCGTTCGTCGTCGTCGGTGAGCTCAGCTCCGGGCCCTGCACCGGCCTCCTCGAAGGCACCTGGCTCATCCGCACCCCGAACCTGGTCGGGATCACCGCCATCTGCCGGGTCGGCCTGGCCATGGTCCCAGCCGGCTTCCAGACGGTCGGCGGCAGCTCGTCGGGCGGCCCGTGCCCGAGCATCCCCGGTACCTGGCAGATCGCCCCGGTCCCCGCGTGACAGGCGGCCGTCGCCGAGTCCGGCCGACGGGCGACCCGGCTACCTCACCAGATCCCGGGCGATCAGTTCGGCGATCTGGATGGTGTTCAGCGCCGAACCCTTGCGCAGGTTGTCGCCGGTGACGAAGAAGTCGATGGCCCGGGGGTCGTCCATCGACCGACGGATCCGGCCGACCCAGGACGGCTCGGTGCCGACCGCGTCGATCGGCATCGGGAACTCGGCGTTCGCCGGGTCGTCGACCACGATCACCCCGGGCGCGTTGCGCAGCACCTCGCGGGCACCGTCCGCGGTCACCTCACTGCCGAAGACCGCGTGTACGGCGACCGAGTGCCCGGTCACCACCGGCACCCGCACGCAGGTGGACGAGACCTTCAGATCCGGCAGGCCGAGGATCTTGCGGGACTCGTCGCGGAGTTTCAGCTCCTCGGTGGACCATCCGGCGTCGGCCAGCTCGCCGGTGAACGGCACCACATTGAGCGCCAGCGGGGCCGGGAACGGGCCGAGGTCGTCACCCACCGCCTGGCGTACGTCACCGGGCCGGGAGCCGAGCGTACGGTCGCTGGCCGCCCTGGCCAGCTGGCTGTGCAGCAGGTCAACGCCGAACCGGCCGGCGCCGGAGACCGACTGGTAGCTGGCCAGCACCAGCTCACGCAGGCCGTACTCGCGGTGCAGCGGGGCGATCGCGACGATCATGGCCAGGACGGTGCAGTTGGCGTTGGAGACGATCCGGCGCGGCCGGCGACGTACCTGCTCGGCGTTGATCTCCGGCACGACCAGCGGTACGCCGGGATCCATCCGGAACGCACCTGAGTTGTCCACCACGGTCGCGCCGCGCTCGGTGGCGACCGGTGTCCACTGCCTGGACACGTCGTCCGGCACGTCCACCATGACGACGTCGACCCCGTCGAAGGCTTCCGGGCTGACCTGGTGCACCGGCAGGTCCTCGCCCCGGCAGCGCACCAGCCGTCCTGCAGAGCGGGGTGAGGCCAGCAACCGGATCTCGCCCCAGACGTTGGCCCGTGAGGTGAGCAGTTCGCACATGACGGCACCGACGGCGCCGGTCGCACCGAGCACCGCGAGAGTGGGCAGCGGGTGTGCCCTGGCGTCAGGCACCGGGGCTCACCGACCGGTGCCTGCGTAGACCACCGCCTCCTCCGTACCGCCGAGGTCGAACGCGGCGTGCACCGCGCGTACCGCCGCATCCAGGTCGGTGTCCCGGCAGACGACCGACACTCGGATCTCCGAGGTGGAGATCATCTCGATGTTGACGCCGGCCTCGGCGAGGGCGGCGAAGAAGTTGGCGGCCACGCCCGGGTGGGAACGCATCCCGGCGCCGATCAGCGACACCTTGCCGACGTGGTCGTCGTAGAGCAGGCCCTTGAAGGCGATCCGCTCCTGCTCCTTGCCCAGCGCCGCCATCGCGGTCGGGCCGTCCGCCTTCGGCAGGGTGAAGGAGACGTCGGTGCGGCCGGTGCCCTCGGTCGACACGTTCTGCACGATCATGTCGATGTTGGTCTCCGCGTTGGCCACCGTCTCGAAGATGCGGGCGGCGGCACCCGGCTCGTCGGGAACGCCGACGATGGTGATCTTCGCCTCGCTCCGGTCGTGGGCGACTCCGGTGATGAGTGCTTGCTCCACGGAAAGATCCTCCATCGATCCGGTCACCATGGTGCCGGTGTTGGTCGAGTACGACGAGCGGACGTGGATCGGCAGGCCGGCCCGGCGGGCGTACTCGACGCTGCGCAGATGCAGCACCTTCGCCCCGCAGGCGGCCAGCTCCAGCATCTCCTCGTAGGTGATCTGCTTGATGTGCCGGGCGTTCGGCACGATCCGGGGGTCGGCGGTGAACACCCCGTCGACGTCGGTGTAGATCTCACAGACGTCGGCCTGCAGCGCGGCGGCGAGCGCCACCGCCGTGGTGTCCGAACCGCCGCGGCCCAGTGTGGTGATGTCCTTGGTGTCCTGGGACACACCTTGGAAACCGGCGACGATCGCCACCGAGCCCTCGTCCAGGGCACCCTGCAGCCGGCCCGGGGTGACGTCGATGATCCGGGCCCGGCCGTGCACCGAGGTGGTCAGCACACCGGCCTGCGAGCCGGTGTAGGACCGTGCCTCGTAGCCCAGGTTGTGGATGGCCATGGCGAGCAGCGCCATCGAGATCCGCTCGCCAGAGGTGAGCAGCATGTCCAGCTCCCGGCCGGGCGGCAGCGGGCTGATCTGCCCGGCGAGGTCGAGCAGTTCGTCGGTGGTGTCGCCCATCGCGGAGACGACCACCACGACGTCGTCGCCGGACTTGCGGGCCGCGACGATCCGCTCGGCGACCCGCTTGATGCGCTCGGCGTCGGCGACCGAGGACCCGCCGTACTTCTGCACCACCAGTGCCACGGCGGTCCACTCCCCTCCAGCTGCTGCCAACCTGCCGGCATCAGGGTACCGGCGTCCGGAGCCCGTGCAGACAGCCGTTCCCACGATCCGGCCGGGTGCGGTCACCGCCCGTGTCCGTCGGGGTCCGGCGGTCGTCCGGGCGGCCCGGTCCGCGACACGCCGACGGCCCGCCGGCGGACCGCAAGGCCGCAGGTCGTCAGCGGGCCGGCGACGGAAATCGGCGTGTCCGTGACCCGCCGGGCCGCAAAACCCGACCGGGTACGCAGAATGGGCGGATGCGTTCCCGGGGTGCCGTAGCGTCACGAAACTCGCCTGCCGCGCTGACCTGCGTGGCGTTCGTCACGTTGTCCCTGCTGAGCTGCGATTCGACCGATCCGGTGACGTCGCCGCAGGGCACGCCGACCGGCGAGCAGTCGCCGTCGGCACCGGGGAGCGCTCCGCCGGCGGAGCCACGGGCGCAGCTGGCGGCGGCGGCCGCCGCCGCCAGCGACCTGCGGATGACGGCGTTCTACACGTTGCAGACCCCGGGTCGGCCGGACCGGACGGTGGCGGTGACCCTGGCCGAGGACGGCGGGTGGCGGGTGGACATTCCGGGTGGTACGAGCGGCACGGGTGGTACCGGCGACGTCGCGATGGCGCAGAACGACGACGGCCTGTTCCGGTGTGCGCTGCCGTCGGCCGGCAACCCGGTGACGCCGTACTGCGTCCGGCTGGGCGACCCGGACGCCGCTGTCGAGCCGGCGCTCGACCCCCGGTTGCACCACCTGTTCGCCGACTGGCGTGCGGTGCTGGCCGACCGGCGGGCCCCGCTGGCGGTGTCGGTGACCGAGCCGCTCGACGGCGTCGACGGCACCTGCTTCTCCGTGGAGTCCACCACCACGTCGTTGCAGCCGCCGCTGGACGTCGGCATCTACTGCTACCGCCCGGACGGCACCCTCACCGGCGTGCGCTTGGAGCTCGGGACGCTGCTGCTGGCGGGCCAGCCGGGCTCCGCCCCGCCGTCGATCACACTGCCGGGCCCGGTGACCACCCGGGTGCCGCCGAGCGCGGCCGGCACCCCGCCGACGAGCAGCGGATCCACGACCGGCACCGGCTGAGATTTCCGGCCGGGCTTTGCCAACCCGCGACGAGCACGTAGGGTGAGAGCCGTCATGTGGCAGGCGCTCCTCCTTCGCTGCCGCGACGAGGCCCCCGAGGCCGGCACCTCGTCGCGGAGTTGACCCGCGCCGCCTTGACCCCATCCGCGCCCACGCTGTCCAGCCGCTCCGGCACCGCTCGCCGCACCTGTGCGAGCGCGCCGCCCAGCTGACCGACCCGGGCCGCCGCCTTCGCCGTACCGACGCCACCGTGACCGACGCAGCCACCGTGACCGGCTGACCGCCGGGATCTGCCGGCCGCCCGGACCGGGGTGCCGCCGCCGGTCGGCGGACGCGACAGCGCGGGACCTTCCCAGACCAGGAGATCGCACCATGGCACAGCCAACCGCCGGCCCAGCACGCCAGTCCGTCGACGTCCAGCCCACCACCGATCCAGGCGCCACCGACCCGATCGCCACCGACCGGATCGCCCGGCAGCAGCCGAGCCGGATGGCGTACCAGCGTTATCAGCCCTACCACCAGCAGTTCGCCGTCGACGTACCGGACCGGCAGTGGCCCGCCCGGCGCATCGAGCAGCCACCCCGGTGGTGTGCCGTCGACCTGCGCGACGGCAACCAGGCGCTGATCGACCCGATGTCACCGGACCGCAAACGCCGGATGTTCCAGCTGCTGGTGCAGCTGGGCTACAAGGAGATCGAGGTCGGCTTCCCGGCGGCCAGCCAGACCGATTTCGAGTTCGTCCGGCAGCTGATCGAGCAGGACCTGATCCCCGACGACGTCACGATCCAGGTGCTGACCCAGTGCCGGGAGCATCTGATCGACCGGACCTTCGAGTCGCTGCGCGGCGCGAAGCGGGCCATCGTGCACTTCTACAACTCGACGTCGGTGCTGCAGCGGCGGGTGGTCTTCGGCCTGGACAAGGCCGGGATCACCGACATCGCCACCACCGGGGCGCGGCTGTGCCAGAAGTACGCCGAGATCCACACCCCGGACACCGACATCTTCTACGAGTACTCCCCCGAGTCGTACACCGGCACCGAGCTGGACTACGCGCTGGAGGTGTGTGGCGCGGTCATCGACGTGATCGCGCCGACCCCGGACCGGCCGCTGATCATCAACCTGCCGGCGACTGTCGAGATGGCCACCCCCAACGTGTACGCCGACTCGATCGAGTGGATGCACCGGCGGCTGCCGCGGCGGGAGAGCGTCGTGCTGTCACTGCACCCGCACAACGACCGGGGCACCGCCGTGGCCGCCGCCGAGCTGGGCCTGCTGGCCGGCGCGGACCGGATCGAGGGCTGCCTGTTCGGCAACGGTGAGCGCACCGGCAACGTCGACCTGGTCACCCTGGGGCTGAACCTGTTCAGCCAGGGTGTCGACCCGCAGATCGACTTCAGCCAGATCGACGAGATCAAGCGGACCGTCGAGTACTGCAACCAGCTGCCGGTGCACGAGCGGCACCCGTACGCCGGGGACCTGGTCTACACCGCGTTCTCCGGCTCCCATCAGGACGCCATCAAGAAGGGCTTCGACGCGCTGGCAGTCGACGCCGACGCGGCCGGGGTCCAGGTCGACGACCACTCCTGGGGGGTGCCGTACCTGCCGATCGACCCGCGTGACGTGGGGCGCACCTACGAGGCGGTGATCCGGGTCAACTCGCAGTCCGGCAAGGGCGGGGTGGCGTACGTGATGCGCCAGGAACACAACCTGGACCTGCCCCGGCGGCTGCAGATCGAGTTCTCCGGCGTGGTCCAGGCGGTCACCGACGACTCCGGCGGCGAGATCGAGCCGCAGCGGATGTGGGACATCTTCGCCGACGAGTACCTCGGCGGTCAGCGGAGCGGGCCGGCGGTGACCCTGGAGTCGTACGCGACGAGCACCGTCGACGGCAAGGTGGAGGCGACGTCGGTGGTCATGGTCGACGGCGTCCGGCACACCCTGGACTCGGCGGGCAACGGCCCGATCGACGCGTACGTCAACGCGCTGCAGGCGGTGAACGTCGGCGTACGGGTGCTGGACTACCACGAACACGCGCTTTCCGCCGGGGGCGACGCGCAGGCGGCGGCGTACGTGGAGTGCGAGGTCGGCGACCGTACGGTCTGGGGTGTCGGGCTGGACTCGAACATCGTGATCGCCTCGGTGCGGGCGGTGACCAGCGCGGTGAACCGCAGTCGGCGCGCCGGCTGAGCCGGCGGCACCGAGTCAAGATCCACTATGGTTCCGGCGAAACGCCGGGACGGCGGGTGCCTGGCGCTGGCCGCTCGGCACCCGCAAGCTGGACGGGTGCGAACCCCTCTTCGACAGCGTCCCTGGACCATCCGATTCGACCCGCGCCGGGCGGCGGTCGCGGTAGCCGCCGCCCTGGCGCTCGTCGCGACCGCCGGCTGCGAGTCCGTCGACATCACCCTCGGCTCCCCCACCGCCGCGCCGCCCGACGGCGCGGCGGACGGCTCCGGCGACGGATCCGCCGACCAGGCGTCCGCGCTGCTCGACCAGCTGACCGTGGCGTCCGCCGGTGGCATGCGAGGCTACAGCCGGGACCACTTTCCGCACTGGAGCTCCGCCGGCAGCAACTGCGACGTGCGGGACACCGTGCTGGAACGCGACGGCACCGCGATCGAGCTGGACGGCTGCAACGTGGTCGGCGGGCAGTGGCTCAGCGCGTTCGACGGCGAGTCCTTCACCGACCCCGGCGACCTCGACATCGACCATATCGTCCCGCTGGCCAACGCCTGGCGCTCCGGTGCCGACGAGTGGAACGACGACCAGCGCCGCGAGTTCGCCAACGATCTGGACCGCCCGCAGCTGATCGCGGTTTCCGCGTCGACCAACCGGGCAAAGGGTGACCAGGACCCGTCGCAGTGGAAGCCGCCGAACCGGGACTACTGGTGCCAGTACGCCCAGGACTGGATCACGGTCAAGCACTACTGGGAGCTGTCGGTCACCGAGCCGGAGAAGGCTGCACTGGCCGACATGCTGGCGACCTGTCCGTGACCGCGCCCTGTCCGTGACAACGGTACGGGTGGCCGACGAGAGGACAGGAGCTGACCATGGGTGAGTCGGTGGAGCCGAGCCGCACCCGGGACATCGTCGCCGGGCCGGGCGGGGTGATGACCGACGAGGTCGGTGTGATCACCGGCGAGTTGACGCTGCGCACCGAGTTCGCCGCCGGTCAGGTCACCCTCCGCGTCCAGTACAAGGACGCCGCAGAGTGGTACGTGGTGACCGGCGGCCGGGCCGACCTGGCCGACCCGGCCGGCCTGGACGCCGTACACGCCATCGCGGTCGGCCTGCTGCACCGCCCGGACGGCTGAAACTGCGTCCAGCCCCTACGGCAGCGGTTCGCGCGGGGGCGCGAACGATTACACCTGCGGTTCGCGCGGGGCGGAGACGGTGGCCGGCTCGGTGCCGGCACCGGCGGGGGCGACCGCTTCCGGGGTCGTCCGGTGCGGGCGCAGCGACCCGGCGGCGATCTGCTCGGACCAGTGGCAGGCCACCCGGGACGGGCCGATCTCGCGCAGCACCGGCCGCTCGTCGGCGCAGCGGGTCGGCTGCGCCCACGGGCACCGGGTGTGGAAGCGGCAGCCGGCCGGCGGGTTCGCCGGCGACGGCAGGTCCCCGGCCAGCAGGATCCGTTCCCGCCGGTCCTCCACCTCCGGGTCCGGCACCGGCACCGCCGACAGCAACGCCCGGGTGTACGGGTGCAGCGGCTCACGGTAGAGCTGGTCCCCGGGTGCCTCCTCGACCAGCGCGCCGAGGTACATCACGCCGATGGTGTCCGAGATGTGGCGGACCACCGCCAGGTCGTGAGCGATCACCAGGTAGGTGAGGCCGCGTTCGATCTGCAGCTCGTCCAGCAGGTTGATCACCTGGGCCTGGATCGACACGTCCAGGGCGGAGACCGGTTCGTCGGCGACGATCAGCTCCGGGCCGAGGACCAGCGCGCGGGCGATGCCGATCCGTTGCCGTTGGCCACCGGAGAACTCGTGCGGGTAGCGGGACAGCGCCCAGCGGGGCAGGCCGACCGCGTCGAGCGCTTCGCCGACGATTCGTCGCCGCTCGGTACGGTCGGCGCCGATGTCGTGCGCCTGCAGCCCTTCGACCAGGATCGACTCGACGTTCTGCCGCGGGTCCAGGCTGGACATCGGGTCCTGGAAGATCATCTGGAAGCGGCGGCGCATGGTCCGGAGTTTGGCCGCCGGCAGCCGGTTCAACGTCACTCCGTCGAAGACCACCTCGCCACCGGTCGGCGGGGTCAGCTGCAGGATGGCCCGGCCGAGCGTCGACTTGCCGCAGCCCGACTCGCCCACCAGGCCGTACGTCTCGCCCCGGGCGATCCGCAGGTCCACCCCGTCGACCGCCCGGACGTGCCCGACCACCCGGTCCAGCAGGATGCCCCGGGTGATCGGAAAGTGCACCTTGAGGTCGCGGACCTCGACCAGTGGCTCATTCACCGGCGGCCTCCACCGTGTCGTCGGTCTCGGGCGGGTTGACGCAGCGGAACGCGTGCCCGTCCGGCTCCCGGCGCAGCTGCGGCGCGGTGCCGAGGCAGGCGTCCACCTGGCGGGCGCAGCGCGGCGCGAAGGCGCAGCCGTCCGGCCAGGGCAGCAGGTCGCGGACCGAGCCGGGGATCGGTCGCAGTCGCCGACCGTGGCCCGCGTCGAGCCGGGGAATCGAGCCGAGCAGACCCACCGTGTACGGGTGGCGCGGCGCCGCGAACAGTGGACGGCGGCGGGCCGTCTCGACCACCCGGCCGCCGTACAGCACGTTGATCGTGTCGCACATGCCGGCCACCACCCCCAGATCGTGGGTGATCATCACCAGCGCGGTGCCGGACTCGCGGACCAGGTCCTTGAGCAGTTCCAGGATCTGCGCCTGGATCGTCACGTCCAGCGCGGTCGTCGGCTCGTCGGCGATCAGCAGCCGGGGTTGGCAGGCGACCGCCATCGCGATCAGCGCCCGCTGCCGCATCCCGCCGGAGAGCTGGTGCGGGTACTCCTTCAACCGGCGGGTGGGGTCCGGGATGCCGACCCGGTCCAGCAGGTGTTCGGCTTCGAGCCGGGCGGCCTCGCCGCGCATTCCCCGGTGCCGGACCAGCACCTCGGTGACCTGCACCCCGATCGGCACCACCGGGTTCAGCGAGGAGAGCGGATCCTGGAAGATCATCGCCACGTCGCGGCCCCGTACGTCCCGCATCGCCCGGGGATCGAGCTGCAGCAGGTCGGTGCCGTCGAACGCGGCCTTGCCCTGGACCCGTACGCCCTTGCCGGCCGGCAGCAACCCCATGATCGCCAACGAGGTGACGCTCTTGCCGCAGCCGGACTCGCCGACCAGCCCGGTCACCTCACCGGCGTCGACCGAGAAGGACACCCCGTCGACCGCGTGCACGGTCCGCTGCCCTCGCCGGGCGAAGGTGACCGCCAGTTCATCCACGTCGAGCAGCGCCATGGCTCACTTCCGCAGTTTCGGGTCGAGGGCTTCCCGCATCGCCTCGCCCAGCAGGGTGAAGCCCAACGCGGTGATGATGATGCCCAGCGCGGGCAGGATCGCCAGCCGGGGCGCGGCGTCCAGGTAGCGCTGCGCGTCGGCCAGCATCACCCCCCACTCCGGGATCGACGCGTCCGGGTTGCCCAGCCCCAGGAACGACAGCGCGGCCACCTCGATGATCGCGGTGGCCAGGGTGAGGGTGGACTGCACGATCACCGGGGCGAGCGAGTTCGGCAGGATGTGCCCCAGCGCCACCTTGCTCCGCCGGACCCCCAGTGAGGTTGCGGCGAGCACGTAGTCGCTGTTCGACTGGGCGAGCATCGAGCCGCGCAGCAGCCGGGCGAAGATCGGCACCGAGACCATGCCGACCGCGATCATGACGGTGGTCAGGCTGGCCCCGAGCAGCGCCGCGATGCTGATCGCCAGCAGCAGGCTGGGCAGCGCCAGCAGCATGTCGACGATCCGCATCAGCACGGTGTCCACCCAGCGGCCCCACCGTCCGCCGAGACCGGCGGCGGCGCCGGCCAGGCCACCGATCAAAGTGCCGACCGTCAGCCCGATCAGGGTGGCGACGACGCCGACCAGCAGGGTCTGCCGGGCACCGACGATCATCCGGCTGAACTCGTCGCGGCCGAGGTGGTCCACGCCGAACCAGTTTTCCGCGCGCGGCCCCGGGTAGAAGGCCTGCGCCTCGCGGATCTCGTCCTTCCACAGCTGCGCCGCCGGGTCGTACGGCACCAGGAACGGGCCGACCAGGGCGACCAGCAGGAAGACGCCGAGGATGACGGTGCCGACGATGGCCGCCGGGTTGCGACGCAGCCGGCGGAACGCCTCCTGCCAGAGGCTGACACCGCGTTCGTCGTCGTGCGCCGCGGACAGCTCGGCGAGCCGGTCCAGCTTCGCCTTCTTCCGCCCCGGGCTCAGTACGCCACTCATCGGGCCGCCTCCGTCCGCGGCTGCGGGCCGCGCTCGCTGC
Organism: Micromonospora sp. Llam0; assembly: GCF_003751085.1. NCBI lineage: Bacteria > Bacillati > Actinomycetota > Actinomycetes > Micromonosporales > Micromonosporaceae > Micromonospora > Micromonospora sp. Llam0. The sequence goes on from NZ_RJJY01000001.1 coordinate 5,474,043, forward strand.
AGTCCTGTCCACCCGTACCGACCAACCGTCCGCTCACCGGACCCGCACCCTCGGGTCGATGAAGGTGTAGGAGATGTCCACCAACAGGTTCACCAGCACGTAGACCAACGCGATGATCAGGATGAAGCCCTGCAGTACGGGGTAGTCCCGCTGACTGATGGCGTCGGCGACGAACGCTCCGATGCCGCCGAAGGCGAACACGGTCTCGGTGAGCACCGCACCGGAGAGCAGCCCGCCGGTGAGCAGGCCGATGCTGGTGGCCACCGGCAGCATCGCGTTGCGCAGCACGTGCCGGCGGCGGATCACCCGGCCGGTCAGGCCCTTGGCCTGGGCGGTGCGCACGAAGTCCTCGCCGAGCACTTCCAGCACGCTGGCCCGGGTGATCCGGACGATGATCGCCAGCGGGATGCTGGCCAGCGCCAGCCCCGGCAGCACCAGGTGCCACAGCGCGTTGAGCGAGGCGTCCCACTCCCGGGTCAGCAGTCCGTCCAGGACGAAAAAGTTGGTCACCCGGGTGGCGTCGATGCGGGGGTCCTGCCGGCCGCTGGACGGGAACCAGCCGAGGTTCACCGCGAAGATCGCCTTCAGCACGTACGCCAGGAAGAAGACCGGGACGCAGATGCCGATCAGCGACCCGGCGACCGATCCGTGGTCGAGCAGGGTGCCGCGGCGGCGGGCGGCCAGGTAGCCGAGCGGAATGCCGACCCCGATCGCGATCAGCATGGCCGCGGCGGTCAGCTCCACGGTGCCCGGGAAGCGTTGCAGGAACTCGGTGGTGACCTCACGTTTGGTGGAGATCGAGGTGCCGAGGTCGAACTGCAGCAGCCGCTTCATGAACCGGCCGTACTGGATCAGGATCGGCTCGTCGAGCCCGAGGTTGCGGCGGATCGCCGCGCGCATCTCCGGGGTGCCGCGCTCACCGAGGATCGCGGACTCCGGACCGCCGGGCAGCCGGTGCAGCCAGATGAACAGCAGCAGGGAGAGACCGAACAGCGTGGGTACGAGTTGGAGCAGTCGTCGGACGATGAAGCGGAACACGGTGCCTCGGCAGGGGGTGTGGAGGGTCGCGTGGGCGGGCGCCGCCGCCATCCGGACTGGTGGCCCGGGTGGCGGCTGACGCCCGCCCTCGTTCCGTTCGCTAGTTCACTCGTGGATTCAGGACTTGAACTCGGCGGTGGCGAACCGCTCGTCGGTGAGCGGGCTGGCCTGCACCCCGATCACGTCCTCGGCGAAGACGATCGCCGGTGGGGAGTGCGAGACCGGCACGCCCGGCAGGAACTCCATGATGTCGGCGTTGATGCCCTGGTACAGCTCGTAGCGGGCCTCGATGTCGGCGGTGCCGTCGGCCTCGACGAACTTGGCGAACAGGTCCGGGTTGTCGTAGCCCCATTCGTCCTTCGGCCGGTCGAAGAACGTACCGATGAAGTTGTAGGCGTCGCCGTAGTCACCGGTCCAGCCGAGCAGGTGCAGGTCGTGCGCGTTGCCGGAGGTGGTGGCGTTGAGGTAGTCCGGCGACCACTTCAGCGGGATCGGTTCGACGGTGATCCCGGCCTCCCGCAGGTCGGCGGCGAGCAGCTCGAAGATGTCCTTCGGGTTCGGCATGTACGGCCGGGTGACCTCGGTCGGGTAGTGGAACCGCAGCGTCAGGTCCGAGTGGCCGGCGTCGGCCAGCAGCTCCTTGGCCTTCGCCACGTCGTAGTCGTAGGTGGTGACGTCGGAGTTCCAGCCCTCGATGGTCGGCGGGACGAACTGGGTGGCGACCTCGGCGCCCGGCGGCATCTTCGAGTCGACCAGCGCCTGACGGTTCAGCGCATGGGCGATCGCCTGCCGGACCCGGATGTCGGCCAGTGCCGGGTTGCCCTGCTGGTTCATCGCCAGGTAGAGAACGTTGAACGCCGGGCGGGTAAGCACGTTGAAGCCGTCGTCCTTGAGCGGCTGCACGTCGGCCGGGCCGACCAGGTCGTAGCCCTGGATGCCGCCGTTGCGCAGCTCCTGCTTGCGGGCGTTCTCGTCGGAGATGGTCCGGAAGATCAGCGTCTTGACCTTCGCCTTCTCACCGGCGTAGTCGTCGTTGCGGACCAGGGTGAGGGTCTTGTTGGCGATGTCCCAGCTGTCGAACTTGAACGGCCCGGTGCCGGTGGGGTGCTCCAACGCGTACGCCGGGTAGGAAATGTCGTCGGCGCTGCCGGTCACGTCGCTGGCGTTGTGCTCCTCCAGCGCCGCCGGCGAGTGGATGGAGAACGACGGCAGCATCAGGGCCGCCGGAATCTTGCTGGACACCCGGGTGAACGCCAGGTCCACGGTGGTGTCGTCGACCACGGTGCACGACTCGAACAGGCTCTCCGGCAGGTCTTCGCTCTCGTTGTTGGCGAAGCCGCCCATCACGTCCTGCCAGTAGGCGGTGACGTCGGGGCTCTGCATCAGGCCGGTCGCGTTGTACCAGCGGTCGAAGTTGACGCAGACCGCCTCGGCGTTGAAGTCGGTGCCGTCGTGGAACTTGACACCGGACTTCAGCTTGAACGTCCACACCGTACCGGACTCGTCCGGGGTCCAGCTCTCGGCCAGACCGGGTGTGATCGCCGTACCGCCCTCCTCGGGACGGACCAGGGTCTCGAACATCTGCCGGGCCACCCGCAGCGACTCGCCGTCGCTGGCGAAGCTGGGGTCGAGGACCTTCGGGTCGCCGGCTACGCCGAAGACCAGGGTGGCATCGCTGGAGTCGCCGGAGTCGTCACGCTCGCTCTCGGCGCAGCCGGCTAGGGCCAGCGCCGCGACCGCGACGGCCGCGATGGCGGCCTTCGGCCTGGGTGCACGCATGGGTGCTTCACCTCGTCCTTTGGGTACGGACAACGTAGTGACGGGGGTCACCGATGGCGAGACCTTAGCCGGCGTTCGGCGCGACCGGAAACCAGCCGGAACGCGGTTGGTACCGGATCGTGTCTTAACTGTCCCGTCAACGACGATCGAACCTTACAGCGCCGATGATAGGCCAGATATGTCCAAAATTGGGCTATACCAAGTTGTTACATGTTTCGTGTGTTTCGCCGGCCCGGTGTCAGACCGAACGTCGGCCTTCGAACGCCCGGCCCAGGGTGATCTCGTCGGCGTACTCCAGGTCGCCGCCGACCGGCAGGCCACTGGCCAACCGGGACACCGCGATCCCCATCGGCTTCACCATCAGCGCGAGATAGGTGGCGGTCGCCTCACCCTCGGTGTTCGGATCGGTGGCCAGGATCAGCTCCTTGACCGTCCCCGAGCCCAACCGCAGCATCAGCTCACGGATCCGCAGGTTGTCCGGGCCGACCCCCTCCAGCGGATTGATCGCCCCACCGAGCACGTGGTAGCGCCCCCGGAACTCACCGGTGCGCTCGATCGCCACCACGTCCTTCGGCTCCTCGACCACACACAGCACGTCGTCACTGCGCCGCTGGTCACGGCAGATCCGGCAGTGCTCGGTCTCGGCAACGTTGAAACACACCGTGCAGAACTTGACCAGGTCCTTGACCCGGCGCAGCGCGGTGGCCAGCCGGGTGACGTCCGCCGGGTCGGCGGAAAGAATGTGGAACGCGATCCGCTGGGCGCTCTTCGGCCCCACGCCGGGCAACCGGCCCAGCTCGTCGATCAGGTCCTGAATGGCGCCTTCGTACATCTGCGGCGGCTCAGAACCCGGGTAGCCCGAGACCGCCGAGGCCGCCCGTGACCGGGCCCATCTTCTCCTCGGTCAGCTTGCGGACCTCGTCGTTGCCGTTGCGGACCGCAGCCAGCACCAGATCCTCCAGCGTCTCCACGTCCGCCGGGTCCACCGCACTGGGGTCGATCTTGATCGACCGGATCTCACCGACACCGGAAAGGGTCACCGTGACCAGCCCCCCGCCGGCCACGCCGGTCACCTCCGCCTCGGCCAGCTCGGCCTGGGCGGTCGCCATCTGCTGCTGCATCTTCTGCGCCTGCTTCAGCATCTGCTGCATGTTGGGCTGTCCACCGGGGCGCACGGCACCGCTCCTTCGATCAGTGTGGCCGGACCGTGGCCAGCCTAGTCCGTCCCGCCGGATCCGCAGCGCCCGGCACGGAAGCCGCACACCTGGTCACCACGAATCGGTCTCGGTCACCGCGAATCGATCTCGCCGATCTTCTCCGCGCCGAGCGCCTGGCGCAGCAACTGCATCGCCTGTTCCTCGCTGCTCTGCCGGGCGGTCTGCTCGTCCACCACTTCGTCCAGCGGCTCGTCGCCCGGGTCGAAGCCCTCATAGACGGGGCCACGTGGCGGCCCAGGCGCGGCGCCGGACCGGACCGGCCCGTCGTAGTCCGGGTCGTACGGCGGCTCCTCGGCGGACGACCCGTCGGCCCAGGCACCGCCCCCCGCCGACGACGCTCCCCGACCGGCCGCGGCGGTCGCCGGGCGACCGACCGACCGCGACGCCGGGCCGTTCTGCTGCGTCGGTGCCGACCGTTGTCCCGACCCAGGGCCGGTGGACGCGCCCCCACCACCCGGCCGGGCACCGTTGGCGGCCTGCCGGGTGCCGCCCGGCGGTGGGCCACCGCCGGCCGGGCCGTCGTTCACCGGCGGGGCGTCGCCGCCCGGTCGGGCCGGTTCGGGCCAGTCGGAGTCGTCGCCGCTGGACGGCTGGCGATCACCCGGGCGACTCGCACCCGGTCGGCCGCCGGCCCCGCCACCCGACGCCGCCGCGCGGGCGGCGCTGGCCGCAGCCGACCGGGTGGCGGCCGGCGGGCCGGCGGTGGCCGGACCGTTGGCAGGTGGGCCGGCGGCGGGTGCCGCCGGACCCGGCCGGGCGGCGCTGGCCCGGGCCGGACCGGACGCCGCACCGGCGGTCTCGCAGCGGATCTGCCACCGGACCCCGAGCGTCTCGTAGATGGCTTCGAGCAGCAGGTCCGGCGAGGCGGACAGCATGGTGGCGTGCACGCTGTGCCGGAACGTCAGCACCAGCACGTCGCCGTCGACGTCGCGTACCGTCGCCTCGCGGACCACCGCGGCGGCCCGCTTGCTCCGGTTGCCGACCATGGCGAGGATTTCGTCCCAGGACCGCCGGACGGTTGCCGCGTCGAGCGCGCCCGGCGCGGCCGGGCCCGGCTGCGGCTCGGCGACGGCCGGATCGGGCATCACCGCTTCCGGCGGTACGGCCGGCGCGGCGGCCGGTGGTCGCTCAACTGCCGGCGGCGCGGCCGGTACGGCAGCGGCGGGCGGCGCGGCCGGCGGTCCGGACGGTGCCACTGCGGGAGTGGAGACCGCCGGTGCCACGGCGGCGGGAGCGGAGGCCACCGGCGCAGCAGCAGCGGCAGCCACCGGTACGCCGGCTGCCAGCCGACGCTCCATCCGCTCCATCCGCTGCAGCAGCGCCCCGGTCGACTCCTCGGCCCCCGGCAGCAGCATCCGAGCGCAGACCAGCTCCAGCAGCAGCCGTGGCGCGGTGGTGCCGCGCATCTCCACCAGGCCGTTGTGCACCGTGTCGGCGCACCGCGACAGCGTCGCCGGGCCGAGCCGCTCGGCCTGGGCGGTCATCCGGTCGATCTGGTCGGGTGGCCCGTCGATCAGCCCTTTGCTGACCGCGTCCGGCACCTGCTGCAGCACGATCAGGTCCCGCAACCGCTCCAACAGGTCGGAGGCGAACCGGCGGGGGTCGTGCCCGGCCTCGGCGACCCGGTCGACGGTTGCGTAGGCGGCGGCACCGTCACCGGCGGCGAGGGCGTCACACATCTCGTCCAGCAGGGCGCTGTCGGTGACGCCGAGCAGAGCCACCGCCCGTGGATAGCTGACCCCCTCCGGGCCGGCACCGGCGATCAACTGGTCGAGCACCGACAGGCTGTCCCGGGCGCTACCGCCGCCGGCCCGCACCACCAGCGGGAAGACCGCCGGGTCGACCTTGACGCCCTCGGCGGAGCAGAGCTGCTCCAGGTACGGCCGCAGCACCCCCGGCGGGATCAGCCGGAACGGGTAGTGGTGGGTCCGCGACTTGATCGTGCCGAGGACCTTCTCCGGCTCGGTGGTGGCGAAGATGAACTTGACGTAGTCCGGCGGCTCCTCGACCAGCTTGAGCAGCGCGTTGAAGCCGGCCGACGAGACCATGTGCGCCTCGTCGATGACGTAGATCTTGAACCGGCTGCTGGCCGGCGCGAAGAAGGCGCGTTCGCGCAGCTCACGGGCGTCGTCGACGCCGCCGTGGCTGGCCGCGTCGATCTCGATGACGTCGATCGAGCCGCTGCCGTCGGAGGCCAGGGCGCGGCACGAGTCGCACTTGCCGCACGGCTCCGGCGTCGGCCCCTGCTCGCAGTTGAGCGAGCGGGCCAGGATCCGGGCGCTGGAGGTCTTGCCGCAGCCGCGCGGCCCGGAGAAGAGGTACGCGTGGTTGAGCCGCCCGGTCCGCAACGCCTGCGACAACGGCTCGGTGACGTGCTCCTGGCCGATGACCTCGGCGAACGTCCTCGGCCGGTACTTGCGGTAGAGCGCCAGTGCCACCCTCACCGCCTCCTCTCGACCAGGCAGGGTTCCACGCCGGGAGCCATTCTGCGCGGGCCGGGCCGGCGACCGCCACCCCGGAGCAGATCCCCCGGCCGGCCCGGAGACGAAAGGGCCCCCCGTGCACCCGCCAGAGCTCGCTTATCCTTGCTGCCTTCCGGCCCTGGGGAGGTTCACGAGATGCACGCCGCACGAGGGGTTGGCCCCACTGTACCCCGGGCGGTGGGCGGCCGTCGGCGACCCCGGCCCGTGCTGACCGCCACGTCCGCAGCCTGTATCGTGTCGGGCGGAGGATTCGCCTAGAGGCCTAGGGCGCACGCTTGGAAAGCGTGTTGGGTTCACACCCTCACGAGTTCGAATCTCGTATCCTCCGCTCGCTGAGCAGCCACAACGCCGTTGGCCGGTCCCTCACGGGACCGGCCAACGGCGTTCGCACACCTCTTCGTCTGGGCGCTGCCCTGCTGCTGCACGACGAGGCAGCCACCGACGTTCAAGATCATTCCGTGAATGGTCCGTGTCGCAGGAGACCCTGCCTTCGGGTCTGTATGGGAGTATGGGAGATGGTCAAGAGCCGCGAGGAGGTGAGCCGTTATGTCGAGCAACGCCGAGCAGATGCCCGAGTGGCCGACCGCTGAGCACGTGCCGGCTGAGGAGCTGGCGCGCCTTCAGGGCGTGCGCCCGGTCGCCTCGGTTGACGACCTTGCCCGGCCGGACATGTTCGAGTCGGATGATGAGTTGGATGACTTCCTCTCCGACCTGTACGCCTCCCGTCGGGCTGGGGCCGCGTGAGTCTGGTTGTCCTGGATACTGACGTCGCGTCGGCAATCCTGCGGGGTCGGTGCCTGACCGGCTTCGCGCCCGTCTGGCCGGCAGGACTCTGTGCATCACCTTCGTGACGCTCGGGGAGCTGACCAAATGGACCGTGCTTCGTAGCTGGGGGCCGCGCAAGTTGGCTGACCTGGCGCAGTGGCGGTCGGGTGTCGTGGTTCTTCCGTTCGATGAGGTGGTGGCGACAACTTGGGGTCAGATCCAGGCGCGTGCGCAGCATCGGGGCCGGCCCCAGCCGACGAATGACTCCTGGATCGCGGCCTGCTGCCTGGTCGAACGGCTACCCCTGGCAACATTCAATGGCAAGGACTACGCCGATTTCGCCGAGTACGAAGGCCTTCGCCTCTTCGACGTCTCGTAGCTGCTGCCCGCACGGGACCGGCCAGCGGCGTTCGCACAGCTCTTCGTCTGGAGTAGCAGCATCCGACCCTGCTACCGGGTCAGGTCACGACCCCGCCGGTACGCGGTAGCCGAGCAGCTGACCGTAGGTCATCAGCGGACGCAGCGTCGGAGTGAGCATCGTCGGCTCCGACGACCAGCGATGCCCACGGTTGCCCTCCAACCTCCGGTGCCGGGCCGCCGCACGCTCCCGGGCCAGCCCGGCCAGCCGCTTCGACGCCGCCGACCGCCCGTCCCGCCACTCCCGCCACCGCACCACCAGCTCACGAAACATCTCGACAATCACTGCTCTCTCCACTTCAAGGTTGTTCTCCGCGCCGGGGCAGTCGAAAAAGTCCCTGGCGTTGCACGAATATCTCCCGCCGCTCGGCGGCATCGCCGGATTTGTCGATCACGTAACCCGTGACCCAGAGCCAGCCCTCGTACGTCGGCCTGGGGTCCACCGAGATCACCCGGAACCGCAGCCTGCGCTCACCAGCGAACTGCACACTGGCCTCACCACCGACCACCAGCACGTCACCCGGCCTCGGCTCGGGCGCACGGAGCAGCCGACTACCCGCCACGCCGATCCGCCAACGGATACGTCGTACGCCCACAGTCCGGACACCATCGAGACTTGACCTTGAACGACCACAGCCCGGCGCAGAAGCCCAGCAACGCCGCACTGAACAGCGCCCCGACATCCCACATCGATGGATTCCTCTCACAAGGGAAGACGTTTCCGATCGGTCACGCGTCGTCAGTCGTCGAACGCCACCGGCTCGCCGCCGTTGGCGCCACCGGGCAAGGACCTCGGCGAGGATCCGTCGGGCGCCGGCCTCACCGTGCTCGGCCTTCAGGTCCTCGAAACTCCACCGCAGCGTGAGAGCCACCTCGGCCGCTTCATCGGTTTCGCACTCTCGGATGATGTCGTCGGCGTTCGGACACGACTCGATCCAGCGATCCTGATCCATCGACGTCATGCCTCCTAGGCTGACTCGGCACCATCTGTACCGCGTAGGCTCCTACTGATGGCTGACGCTGACCTCGGCTCCCGACTGCAGCGGCATCTTGCTTGCCTACCGATGAGACTGCCCTGCCTGCGACGATCCGGGCAGGTGCTACGCACGGACACGAAGGACACGGCCCATGTCCACTGAAGTCCCTCGACAGTTCAAGCCCAATCTTGTGCTAGTCAACCGCCGGAAGGCAGTTGGCTGGGAGTCCCGCAAGCGCGCAGCGCGCGAGCTGCACCGCGTAGGTCAACAGAACGGCATCCGCGAGACGCCGACGGTCGAGGCCATCGAGAAAGCGATGTACCGCCACGAGACCGGGCGTGTATCAGTCACCGACCCCATCTACCGCCAGCTCTACTGCCTGGCATACGACGCAAAGCCCCATGACCTGTTCGGCGAGCTAACCGGCAGCGCCGAGGATCGGCCGCACTTCAAGGCGCGATCCCACAAGTTCCTTACAGCCTTCATCGGCGCTGAAGGCGCTTGCCGGCTAGGCGAGACTACCGGCTGCACGCCAGCCAAGGAGCAGCTGCACACCTGCTCTTCGACTCCGGTCGAGCACCCGGAGGGCGACTGCACGCTGTACGTCTGGCCGTGCGGATCGGCAATCTTCCACCTTGTGGAGCACGTCGAGTTGTCCACGATCGCGGCACTCGCCGCGTGGCGGGAGGTGTCGTACGGCGACAACATCAAATGGGCTACCGACTATCTTGCACCTATCGCACCTGCCGAGGACGAGTCAGCGATGTACATCCTTGGCGTTCATTGGGTTACCGAGCCAGCGTGGCCACCGGAGCTATTAGATGCCGCACTACGCATCATGTCGACCCCACGAGCATTGCTGCACCGCGATCGCGCCATGGACGACGAACACCTAGCTCACGCCGAACTAGTCGAGCAGTCATTGCTTTCCGAGGCGTACGATCACGTAGGCATCGAATCGTTCGGCGTACCTGGGATTTCGGTGGGCTACGCCTCATGGTCCGGAGTCGTATACCATCCGATCTCAGCCGAGCGTTCCCTTACGGAATCCGAGATGGTCGCCTGCGAGCTTGCGATTCAATCGATGTGGGCATACAGCGACGCGATCGCCCGACAGGTAGAACAGGGACGAGATCCGCAGGTACCGCCAGAACATGGATGGCGCTATCTCCGGGGAGCACGCTCCCGACTTACCGTCTCCCGCCTGCGGGAGACCGGACAACATCAGGCAATGCGCCGAGCAATCCTGCGAACGTGCGATCTAATGCCAGCCCTAGACCAAGCCATCGAAACCCTCCGCGATACGGATCGAGGCTGAGTCGATGGCATCAGGTCGCCCTGTACTAGTAGTCACGGACATGCAGAACGGCTTCGTACGCGAACAGTCAGCCCATGTTGTGCCGATCGTTGTCGAATTGGTCCGCCGGTGGCAGGCAGCAGGAGGCGACATCCTGTTTACTCGCTACCTGAACTATCCCGGCAGCCCGTTCGAGCGCTTCTTCGGTTGGCGGAAACTGCAGGATGCACCCGAAACCGACATCGTGCCCGAGTTGGCGCCGCACGTCGAGCGCGGGATCGTGCTCGACAAACTCATTTATAGCCCGTTCACCACCGAGGGCGAGAAATTATTCCAACAGCACGGGTGGACAGAGCCATACTTCTGTGGAATTGCCACCGAAAGCTGTGTCCTAAAGGGTGCCGTGGACGCATTTGAACGAGGCTACACGCCGTGGTTGATCGCCGATGCGTGCGCTAGCCATGCAGGCTTTGAGGCACACGCTGCGGGACTCCTCGTAGTTCGCCGCTTTATCGGCCCTGGACAGGTAATCATGCGAGCCAGCATCCCCTCATCGCTGGTTGTCGCGACAGACCGTAGCTAGCCTGAATGTGCCCAGACCTACTACCACGTCGACTGTGGCAACGGGCGCAACTTGCTGCCGTTGCCAACCTTGGCGTAGCGTTCGCTACATGAGACTGGTGGCTTTGAGTGAGATTCAGGCGCTCATGGGTGGCATCAGCCGTCAGCGCACCCAGACATCGTCAACCGGTCGGACTTCCCGAAGCCACTCGATACGCTCACCGTCGGCCGGATCTGGGCACGCGAAGAGGTCGTCGCCTGGATCAAACAGAACCGGCCGTTTCAAGAAGAAGCGCTTTGACGATTCCCGACGTACGTGGTCGGCCATGTGCTGACATCGGCCAGCTATAGCCGCCGAGTTGGACCAGCGCCATGCGGGTCAACCACGAGCACGCCCGCAGCGGCGCCCTCGCCCACTTAGCCCGCCTACGACGCTCCGACAGCCACCGGGGCACCATGATCCACAGCGCTCCAGCTGACCAGGCCCCGGCGTGTCGAGTCGAAGAGACGCTGTGGATCACGGCTGCTCGCGGAGTTGGTCGCAGGGTCACCGGGGCGACGCGTTCGGCGGATCCGGCGCGGCGTTCCCAGCCGTCGACGAGGCCTGGGGCGCAGCTTCCACCGGCGCCTGCGGGTTCGTTGATGGCGGCACATCGATCAGCACTTCGGGGGGTGCGGATGCGGGCACGCTGGTCCCAGCGGTCGTGGGGCTCGGGACCGGCGGAGTGATCGGCACGGGTGTGGGTGCCGGAGTCGGGCTCGGGCTCGGGCTGAGTGGCGGCTCCGGCAGGACGGTGGGTGACGAGTGACCTGGATCGATCGGAGCCGGGTACTGGCTGGATAACGACGCGCTCACCACACCGATGCCCAACGTCACGACCAGGAACACGGCCAGCCCGCTGCCGGCCGTCGCGGCGATCCTCCTGCGGCGGCGCGCCCGGCGGCCAGCCGCGATCAGGGAGTACGGGGTCAGCTGGTGCGGCGGCGCACCCATCGCGCGGATCTCGGTGAACGCCGAAGTCAAGTCGGACTCGTTCACAGGTTTCGCCCCCCTATCGCCGCGTCCTCGGGCAGAAGTTCGCGCATCCGGTGCAGGCCACGGGCGCATTGGCTCTTCACGGTAGTCAGTGAGCGTAAGAAGCCAGAAGAATCTGGGCTCTACCGAAACCGGTCCTGACCAGCGGCATCCTGCCTGGTGTGACCGCACCCGATGCACAGCTGATGCGGCTGCGCTGTCCGGCAAGGGCTACCGCCCCGGTGCCGCAGGGCGGCACCGGTCGGCGCCGGTCCGGCTCGATCTGACCACAGCGATAGCCCTCGCGCCGCAGGCCGGGGAGGCGTATCTGACGCAGGCTGTCGCCCCGTGGCCCTGCGAGACCTATCTCCACATCCAGCACGGTGACAGCGACATCGCGATGACGGTGCGGAACGCGTCGCCGTTGTTGTCCGCGCTGCGGCTGCTCACGACCGAAGCCGAGGCCGAAAGTGGGTGGTCGTGGTGAGGAGCCGTACGGATCGGATCCTGACGGCCGTAACCGTGGTGTGTGTCGCGGGGCTGGCCGTCGTCGCGGGAACGATCTCGTTCGCGCACATGCACGAGCTGGCGACCGAGCACGACCAGCACGGATGAAAGGCGTTCGCGTTCCCGATCAGCGTCGACGGGCTGGAGATCGTCGCCGCGTTGTACATGGTGGTACAGCGTCGCGCGGGACGGCGGACGGGGTGGTTGCCGTGGGTCGCCTTGGTGGTCGGCACCGCCGCGAGCCTGGCCGCGAACATCGCGGTCGGCGGTGAGAGCGTGATCGGCAAGATCCTGGCCGGCTGGCCCGCGCTGTCGATGCTCATCGCGGTGAAGCTGCTGTTCAGCATGATCGACCACGGCGAGGACGGTCAGCGGACCGTCCCGGACGATCAGCGGACGTCCGCCGACCGTCCCACTGTTCTGGGGACGGTTCCACCGGCTTCCTCTACCGGCGACCAGCCGTCCGGGACAACGACAGTCGAACAGGCCGGCCGCGCAGGGCCGGCCGGAGCCGGTCCGGCTGACCGGCCGGGCGGTGAGCAGCCGTCCGGGACTGAAGCGACAACGGCCTCGGCCGATGCGCGGGCCGTGGCGCATCTCCTTCCTGCAGCGCGAGCCGCTCAGGCGAGCCTGGCAAGTGAGGGACTCGCGCTGTCTCGGGACACGCTGGCGGATGCCATGCGTTCCGACGGTCGTGGCGTGTCCAACCACCGCGCATCGATCTTGGTGAAGATCCTTCGGACAGAGCGGGACGCGGGAACCTAACCTTCTTGCGGCCACGCAGACAAGCAGCTGGAGAGGATGGGGCGACGGCCCGGGACTTGCCGTAGCAGACACCTGGTGGGCAAGAGGTCCGCTGAGCACCGATCAGCATCCCACCATACGCGCCGTCGAACTGTCCAAGGTTCGGTGGCACAGTGGCGGCTTAAGCAATCGGTCGCCGTAGACGACTAAGATACCTCGGCATGGAAGCAGTCAACGTTCGCGAAGCGATGAAGCTGATGCCCGAGGTAGAGCAGCGAGCGAAGGATGCAAATCTTCCGTGCACCTTTGAGGTAAATTATCCCGAGTATTCGGTGATTCGAATCCTAGTACCTCGGCTCAACGGAGAGCCCCGCGCAATTTTTATTACACCAGAAAACGCCACTCTGTACCTAGCGGCAAACTTCGAATGCTGGTCGTTCGTCGCTGACTACTTCGCCATCGATCGTAGCGACCTACAAGAAACAGAAGTCGCTCTATCTGCGCACAGCCTTTCCGACACGAGGCGCCTTATGCAACTCGGCGGCCACCAAGAGTAGGGTGCGGCTCTTCTGGAGTGAGGAGTTGATTGCCTATGGTCGCGGAGTGGTTGCGAGGAGTGGTCGCGGGGGTGTTTGGGTCGGTTGGAAGGTTGAAGGGCTCCTTCTCGTAGGTTGATGGGTGGTCTAGATCCACAACCGAAGAAGGAGCCCGGGTGTCAGGGTACGTGGTGGCGGGGGCGTTCGACCGGTCGCGGGAGTGTTTCGAGGAGTTGGTGGAGGGGTTGGCCGGCTCGGACAGTGACGGGTTGACGCACGCCGAGTTGGAGGACCGCCTCGCGGTGCGGGGTCGTGAGCTGCTGCGGTTGTTGTTGCAGGACCATGTGGATCTGCGGGCGGCGCGGGAGGTGCGCCGGGAACGGGTGGTCGGTGCCGATGAGGTGGTCCGTTCCCGGGTGGAGGTGGGGCATGGTCGGGGGCTGGGCACGGTGTTCGGTGCGGTGACGGTGACCAGGATGGCGTACCGGGCGTCGGGAGTGGCCAACCTGTATCCGGCGGACGCGGTGTTGAACCTGCCGGTGGAGAGGCATTCGCACGGGCTGCGCCGGTTGGCGGCGGTGGAGTCGGTACGGGGATCGTTCGACGACGCGGTCGCCGCGATCGACCGGTCGTGCGGGGTGGGTGTGGGGAAACGGCAGGTGCAGGAGTTGGCGGTGGCCGCCGCTGTGGACGTGGCCGCGTTCTACGACACCCGATCGCACCGGCCGGTCGGCGATGGCTGGCTGCTGGTGCTGTCGTTCGACGGTAAGGGTGTCGTGATGATCCCGTCCGCGTTACGGGACGCCACCGCGAAGGCCGCCGCCCGGACAGGCCGTAGGTTGACCACCCGGCTGTCGCCGGGAGAGAAACGTGGCCGTAAACGGATGGCGGAGTTGGCGGTGGTCTACGACGCGGCGCCGGTGCCGCGTACCCCGTCCGAGATCATCACCGGTGACGACGGCCGGCGTCGGCGGGGTCCGGTCGCCCAGGCCAGGTGGTTGACGGCGTCCGTGGTCGACGACATCGCCCCGGTCGTCGCCGCCGGGTTCGACGAGGCGTGTCGCCGTGACCCGCGGCAGGCGCGGACCTGGGTCGTGCTCGTTGACGGTAACCGTGCCCAGATCGACGCGGTCCGGGCCGAGGCGGACCGCCGCCAGGTGAAGGTCCACATCGTGCTGGACTTCGTCCACGTGCTCGAGTACGTGTGGAAAGCGGCGTGGGCGTTCTTCTACACCGGTGACCCCGCCGCCGAGGCGTGGGTCGGCGAGCAGGCGGTCAAGATCCTGTCCGGCAAGGCCGGGCAGGTCGCGGCCGGGATCCGTCGGCGGGCCACCCGGTACGGATACTCGGCCAGGGAACGCGCCGGCGCCGACGAGTGCGCCGACTACCTGACCCGCCACCAGCCCTACCTGGACTACCACACCGCGTTGGCTGCGGGGTGGCCGATCGCCACCGGCGTGATCGAGGGCGCCTGCCGGCATCTGGTCAAGGACCGCATGGACATCACCGGCGCCCGCTGGGGACTGGACACCGCCGAAGCCATCCTCAAGCTACGCGCCGTATCCGCCAACGGCGACTTCAACGCCTACTGGGCCTTCCACCTGCAACAAGAACACCAACGCATACACCAGAACAGATACCAGCAACAACGGGAGGGCTACACCCTCGCCGGATGACCAGCCATCACTCCAAAAGAGCCGCACCCCCAAGAGTATGCGGGCGCACGACTCAATCAGCAATTCACGAATGGAATGCGAGTCGAATTCACGACAAGGCCCCAGTCAAGTCTCCGCATCCGCATCGGAATGTCCACTCCAGCCCTCCAGATTGCAGGGATAGGCGACAGTCGGGGCGGTGTGGTGCGGACCCTGGCCAGCCTTTTTATAGCTGGTCTGAGCGAAAAAGACAGGACCCCCGAGAGTCTCGCGTCAGCAGTAGAGGACATCACCAATTCCACCTTGTTCGAACTGGCAGTAGCAAATGGCGTGAATGTTGCAGCCATGGACTTTCCCCGACTCGAAACAGTAACTGCAGAACAGTTTGACACGGGGCCACCACCGAAGGTTCCGCAGCTACGCTATTCGCCAGAGGCAAGTGCGCTCTTTCGTTACGCACAGAGCGCCGAAAGGCAGCCACTGCTTCGCTTCTTGGCATTCTATCAAGTAATGGAGCACTTCTTTCCAACCTACACCGAACGCGACGTACTCGATCGCATTCGCCAAATTGTTGTTGACCCATCATTTAACCCGGACGACAAAACGAAGCTTTCGCGCCTGGCTCAGACCATCCGAGCAAAGAACTTTCCGTCAGAGAAGGATCAGCTGCGAGCTACCATCCAGCACTGTGTCGACGCAGACGACCTGGAGAACTTTATCAAAGCAGACTCACAGCGGGCGAGATTTGTCGGACTTAAGGCCGGCGGCCTCCGGCATATCAAGCAAATCTCCCTACGGGATCAAGGCTCAACACTCGGCACGCAAGTCGCGGACCGCATATACGATCTTCGGTGTCGCATCGTCCACGCGAAAGATGGGGGCGGACCATCTCGGGCCGAACTACTTCTACCCTTTGGCCCTGAAGCGAAGCTGCTCAGTCACGATATCGAGATTGCACGCTTTGTGGCACAAAAGGTCTTGATAGCAAGTGCGCGCACGACTACTTGGACCTGACGCCTAAGACGAAGAAGCTAGGTTGCCTCAAGGGCGTTGGCCGTGCGCGAATAGCCTGATATTACCGATACGGGCTCCACGTCGCCGACGCATCTCCGTCACGAAAAGTGGCGAAGCGATGGCACCACTGGTCCGTCAAACTCGGGTTGCTTTTTAGCACTGGCAGAACACTAGTCACGAGTTGGAGCTCACGGAGCTTGCGCATCACCACAAATCCTGGCCAGCTGAGCACATCTACACCGTAGGATTCGACGATCTCTCGATGTGCGTCAGGGGTGTAGTTGAAACGAAGTTTTCCGACGGCGACTGGTGTCAGGTCCCACTCCCGAGGGCCAGATGCGGCGGAGTCGAAGTCGCATATTACAGGACCATGCGGGCTAGGAATAAGGTTGCCGAGGAAGCTGTCTCCATGGATCGGTCCAGGCGGAAGGAAGAACTCCAGGGCGCCGAGCTGCTCCTCCGTCTCATCGCAACATTGTTCTAGAAAAGTGCGATCGGTCGACAACAGGCGATCGGCCTCCATGATCCGTTGTCTAATTGCAGCCATGGGCCGCCATGGAGGAAGGCTGAATCGAGGATCGGGAAGCGAGTGGTAGCGGCGTAGTATTCGACCAAGGTCACGGCCGGTTGGGGTGGAGCCTTCACCGGACACTCGCTGCCAGAGAGTCGCTTTGCGATCTCCCACCTTCACCGGCTGATCCATATCATTCAGCAGTCGAACCGACGGCATGTCATGCTCAGCGAGCCACCGTGCGACGGCAATAACCTTCTCGACTCGATCCTGGACCGTTTTTGATCCTGGTATTCGTACGACGACAGGTTCGTTGGCCAGCTCGAAGACAGCGTTGTTCGTGAACTTTATGAGCCTGGCCCCTGCCGGGTTCATACCGGCAAGTGCGCAGACATCGGCGAATATCGACCAGTGCCAGCCCGCCGACTCACTGGTGCCCGGGGGCGACGCTTCGCCGATTTTCTTCATATCGCACTTCTTAGCGTCTTGATGTCGTTCGCTATGGCCTGGATATCGGAGTCGGCGGGATATCTTGTTGCGATCTCCTGCAGGGGTTGCAGCCTGTCGAGTGTGCGAATGGATCGGACAGTCGCCGCCGATGCTACGGCGTCACGGGCCGCCCGCTTTCCGGCCTTGTCGTCTCCTCCGCACAGGTGTGCGACGGCAAGGGCGGTTGCTTCGAAGATCCGACTTCGGGTCATGTCAGCTCCACGGTGGTCGAGTGCTTGGTTCAGAAATCTGATTGCGTCGGACACGTCGGCGTCGTTGGCGTCAGTCAAGGATGTCTTCGCCACTCCGATCGAAGCGTACAAGTCCGCCTCACCGAAGAAGCGCACCCATGCCTGCGCGGTCCCGTGGTCGGCGCGGATGAACTCGTCTTTAGCGCGCCCTATTGATCGATCCATCTGCTTGCGGTCGCCGACGAGAGCGTACGCCCAGGCTTCGTTGGCGCATAACATGGAAACGGTAAGTCCGCAGCCAGAGTCCTGGGCGGTGATCTGGCCGAGTTGGAAGAAGCGTAGCGCGTCGCGGTGCATTCCGCGGTGAAGGTGGAGTCGGCCCATCCGGTAGAGGATGTTGGCGGCGAGGGACAGGTCGTTCACTGCTTTGGCTTGTTCGAGGGCGCGAGCGAAGTGCCTGCGGGCTGTGGAGTACATCCCGACGTCGAAGGATGTCCATCCGGCCAGGTTGTGCAGGTCTGCGAGCGCGAGCAGCAGGCGGGTCCGGGTTTCCTGAGAGCAGGTGGCTTCTAACAGCTGTTGTACCCAGCGGACCTGCGCTGCTACCGCGTCACGGCAGGCCCCGCCACCGTGTCGGTAGTCGAGTGCGCGCATCGCGGCGGTCAGCGCTTGGACGTGTTCCACGTCGCATAGGCCGATGCGCGATGGCGCCGGTGCGACTTCCCTGTCGACTGGTTGCCACCATCGGGCGACCTCGCTGACGGAGGTCCCCATGGTGATGTTGGCCGCGTGGGATAGGAGTGCGCGGACTTGGTCGCGCTCGCTTTCCCGTGAGGAGAAGGTTGCTGTGGCCAGGTCGAGGGCGGCTTCTGTCGACTCGTCGTAGGCAAGTCCCATGTAGCCACGTGGCACGCCGAGTCCATCCGCGATCCGGATCAGTAGGTCGTGCGCCATGACGCGGCGGCCTCGGAGGACTTCGTAGATCTCGGACGCGCTCTGACCGGTGAGCCGGGCGATCTGACGCTGGGAGACGCCGACTCGCTGGAGTCGTTCGTACACCGTCTTCAGGTCCCGTGCGGCCAGGGCGCGTCGCATGTCGCGCTGCTCCCAGGTCGCAGGAGCGATCCGGTCCGCCGGGTGCTGGTCCAGGTTCACGCTGACGACCCCCGCCTTCGTCTGGGCCCTTTTGGGCAGGCTAGCTGGCCTGACCGGGGTGCGGAATCCTCGACAGGTCAAGGGGACTAGCGCAACTAGTCATCGAGCCGTACATCCAAACCTATTAGTGACGGCACTTACACGATCAGTAGCTGTCGGTAATGCTGTACCCGTAGCGGCGCACGGTGCCGCCACGGAGGTGGCGGCCTGCTGCGTTGGCGGGTCGGAGCATCGGATGGGGGAGGGAAGATGGTCTCCACTGCTGGCACGGTGAGGGTGTTCCGTGCGGAACAAGGCAGCCGCAGCGATCCGGCCCCCTGTCTCGCACCATTCGGAACTCCGGACCGCGTCCTTGACCGCCGGTCGCGGCCGTTCCCCGTCGGCCGCGACCGGTCCGGAGAGGGCAAGGGGGAAGGCCGGCAGCAGACTCGGCGGCTTTCGTCGTTCCCCGCCGATCTGGCCGACGCCTACCCGCTGTGGGGTCTGCTGCGCTGCGTCTGCGGACGACCCTGTGATCCAGTGCTTCTGGTAAACGGCTCGCGTGCGTACCGCAGCGCGTGTGGGTGCCGCCTGTCCCCCATAGACGCCACGACCGTCGAGTGCCTGGTCTA
Source organism: Micromonospora sp. Llam0 (assembly GCF_003751085.1). Lineage (NCBI taxonomy): Bacteria > Bacillati > Actinomycetota > Actinomycetes > Micromonosporales > Micromonosporaceae > Micromonospora > Micromonospora sp. Llam0. The sequence continues at coordinate 5,493,005 of NZ_RJJY01000001.1, forward strand.
CGACGCTGCCCAGCAGCAGATCGGTGCGCCGCTTGCCGAAACGTCGGCGATGAAGGGCTCCGACCTGGCCCACCGGGCATTCGGAGCGATCGTCGTGGCCGGGACGGTCGACGACCTGTCGTTCGTGCTGGCCGGCTGACAGGCGCGACCACGATGAGCCAGCCACGACCACGCCGAGTCTGTCCAACGTCGATCGTCTCGTTGCGTCCCAGGGAGATGAAGTCTCATGCAACTCGCTGACGACTTCTGGAGACTGGCGCACCACGACGTGACCGGGAATCCGCGCCTGAACGAACGTACGGCCGGACTCGGCCTGGCAGCAGCACTCCTGGGCGAGTTGCTGTGGATCGGGAGGATCAATGTCCGTGACGGACGCCTGTGGGTGGCCGACAAGACACCCCCGGACGATGTCCTCGAACACACCGTGTTGGAGCAGATCATCGCTCAGGCGGTGCTATCGCTCTCCCTGCGGCTGTCGGCTGAGTTCCGTGGACGCGGAGGCGTGGAACGGCAGACGTATAACGCGCTGGACGACAGCGGACTGCTCCCGATCGAGAGTGTGTTCGATCCAACGGAGGCTGCCGGGCTGTTCATGCTGGCCTTGGTAGCCGTGCGGGTCGGGGCGGTACCGGAGGAACTGGCTTACATCTGGCGGATCTGACTCCTGCCCGCCGTCGCTGCCGGGGAGGGCGTGGCGGCGGGCAGGCCACGGGCGGTATCCGCCGAACTTTTCCTTGATTGACCATTAGCGCAATGGCTGAGGAGCCATGATGTCGTCCTCTTTCCCCATTATCGACCCGAATCAGCGCCGGCCCGATCGAATCGCGGACGCTGGAACCTACCGCAAGAACGATCCAGTATGGGTATGGGCACCCCGCACTGGCCAGTGGCGGCCGGGCGTCGTCGACACAAGTTCGGAATTCGCAGTTCTGGTGACCTTCGTTCTTGGTTCTGGCGGCGGAACTGCGGTCGACTCTCTTCTCCCGCGACATGTCATGCCGCGTGACGAACGCGACGTGGGGATCGACGGTGGCGCCAGTGACCCGTCACTACCGCGTCGTCCACACACCGTCCGGCCCACATCTACCGGTTCTCCAATCGTGGCGTGACCTACTTCCTCCAGCACCACTTCAGCATTAGAAAGGATCGCATCTTGGACGGACTCGCCCCAGCGGCTTCAGACGGCCTGGGCCACCCGGTGTGGTGTGATCCGGATCAGTGCACCGTCGCCGGTCCGGCCGAGTTTCACCCCACGTCGGGGCCGCCGGCCCACTGGGGCCGCCAGTACATCTGTAACCCGCGTCCGAAGAGGCCCGGCACGGAGGTGACGGTCCAACTGGTGCGCTATCCGGAGGACCCGCAGCCGACCGACTTCATCAGGCTGGAATTGGGTGATTTCGAAGGTCGACAGTCGTTCTATTTGCGAATCGACCAGAGTGAGGCGATCGTCGAATCACTGTCAGAGATTCTCGTACAGGCGCAGCGGGATTCCAGTTCTGCGACGAAAGGATTACTATGACCACTGTCTTTTCCCCACCCCCTCCTGCGGCACCGCACGGCCATGCGCCACTGCCGCCCATCGTCTGCGCGATCGATGACGGCTACGCCAAGCCGTTGCAGGCGTTGATGCGCTCGCTGGCCGCCGCACACCCCGACGCCGTCGGCGAGCTGCGCCTGTTGGTCGTGCATCACCGGCTGAGCCAGGGCAGCCGAACGGCGTTGGCCCGCGTCGCCAACGAGCTTGGCCTACCGATCCGGCTCGTCGCCGCCGATGGGATCACTGTGCGCGGACCTGTGTCCGGCTGGGTCAGCCCGGCGGTCTATCTCCGCCTGCAGCTCGCCGAGCTTCTCGATCTCGATGGTGTGGTCCTCTACCTTGACGCCGACGTGCTCGCAGTCGCCGATCTGCGGCCGCTACTGCGCCGGCCACTACACGGAGCGGCGCTGGCGGCGGTGCGTGACCCGCGAAATCCGCTGGTTGGCGGCGGGATCGCCTTGCCCGGATGGAGGCGCTTGGGCGTACCCGCTGGGCGGGACTACTTCAACTCCGGCGTCATGCTGATGGACCTCGGGCAGTGCCGCAGGACGGGGCTGTTCGAGCGGGCGACCCAGTTCCTGGCCAACTTCCCGGACGAGGTACGACTCTGGGATCAGGACGCACTCAACGTGGCGGCTGACGATCAGTGGCTACGGCTGGACCGCCGGTGGAACACCTTCGTGCTTTCCCCCTTGGTCGACCAGCCCGGCTTCGTCCACACCGACACCGAGCCGGTGATGCCGCTTGCGCAGCTGCTCGACGACGAGCACACCGCGGCCGTGCTCCACTTCGCGGGCAGCGACAAGCCGTGGCTTCCCGGCTACCCGGCCGGCCCGGCGCTGCAGCGCTACCGGTCTTTCCTGCTCGCCACTTCAGAAGCAAGCCGATGAGCGGCCGGAGTCTGTGGCGACGGCCGGAATTCTGGCTGGCGACCGCAGTGTTGACTCGGCACACCATTGGTGCCCTCAACCTGCGGAGCACCCTCAAGTTCGCCGCCGTAGCCAGGCCAGCTGACGGCGATGGCGCGCCCACGATTCCGATCCACGTCGTCATCCCAGTGTTGCGCGAGCAGCCCCACATCCGCCCAGCGCTGGAGTGGTTCGTTCCGCTGTTGGACCAGTTCTCCGGCTCGACGCTCACCATCGTCAGCACCGGCCGGGAGCAGCGCGAGCGAGAACACATCATCCGGTTGTTGACGGGCTGCCATGTGCAGTCGATCACCCCGGTCCGGTTTCCCCAGTTGTGTAACGCGGAGCTGCACGATCTGGTGGATGCCGCAGCCAAGACCCAAAGCGGGGTGCTGACGGAGGCTGCGGCTAGGGAGGTCCTTCAGCGCTTTCCGCTGACCGCGCATGTCGTTGAGGAGGAACTCGACCGGCTGCTGCGGCCAGCGCACGTGCGTCATGTCCAGTTCGACGGGAACGGCCGCAAGGCAGCCCAGGTCAACCACGCCGCAGCCAGCCTAGGGAGCGATGCGGTCGGCTACATCGCTGTCTACGATGTCGACTCCCGCCCTGGTGAAAGCCTGATGCGGCGCACTCTGGCGTTCATTGCCGAACGGGCCAGCGCCGATGGGCAACTTCCGGCCGTAGTGCAGCAGTCTGCCCGGTTCACCACCGCTGGCACCGGTCCGAGCTGGGCCGACCGGGCACTCTGTCGCGGTGCCGCCCGGGTGCAGACGCTGTGGACGTTGCGCCGCGAGGTTCCCAGTTTCCGCCGGTTCGCGTGGGCGACCCGGCGTGTCACAGGCGTGCCGCTGCTGGATGCGGCGATGCGGGGACTTGCCCAGACCGTCGGCCACGGGCTGCTCGTGCGTTGTGATGTCTTTGCCCGGCTTGGTGGCCTGCCGACTTACACAGTCCTGGACGATCTGCCGTTCGGATACCGCCTGACAGTCGAAGGCATCCCAGTGGACTGCGTGCCAGGACTGGCGGTCGCCGACGCGCCGGAGGACGTGCGCGACCTTATCGCCCAAGGACGACGCTGGTTCCAAAACTACCTGGATTACCCCCGGTGCGCGGCGCGGGCGCGCGCCGATGCCGTCGGGACCACCGCCGAACACGCGGCCATGCTGACCGTGGCGGCCTACCGGGGGCTGGCGTGGCTCGCCGCCGGTCCCGCTACGGCGGCGTGCCTCGTGCTGGCCGCCGGCCGGTTCCGCCCACCGGTGCGAGTCCTGGCCGCTGCGGCGTTGTGGCTGGGCACAGTCACCCCCGTGCGGATGCTCGCCGGTGCCGAGGGCCGGCACCTGACCGTGCGGCAGGAGGCCAGCGAGTCCATCGAGGTTCTCGCCGCCTACCTGCTGCGCTCCACCGGCCCGATCGCTGCGGTGGCGGACCGGATCACCCGAGGCGACGCTGCGCTGTCGCCGAAAACAAACCGGCGCAACACAACGGTCCCACCGTCCGAGGAGGATAGCCGTGATCATCGGGATTGAGGGGGTGAGCTGTACTGGCAAGACCACGCTGTCGGCCCAACTCGCCCAGCGGCTGCACAACCCGCTGGTGATTCCCTGCTACTACCACTGTGCCGCCGACCCCAGCCAGCTTCCCGCCCCATCGGCGACGACCGCAGACGAACAGATGGCCGCGCTGGCAGCCTTTCTCGACATCGAGGCGCGGCGGCGACGACTGGCGATCCAGGCTCACGATCAGGGCAGGGACGTGATTCTCGACCGGACAGTCGACACGCTGCTCGCTCACTCCCACGCCGTGGGCCGCTTGCGCGGTTTCGACACCGACGCCGCCGGTCGCGCTTTGGTGCTGGCCAGCTCGATCGTGGTGCCGGACTTGACGGTGCTGCTGCACGCCCCGGCCGAGGTCATCGAACAGCGGGCAGCCCGGCGGACTGCCATGCCTCGCATCTTCTACGCGCCGCCTTTCGCTGCGGGGTTCAACGCCTATTTTTCCGGTCCGATCTCCCCGACGGTGATCCGCTTCGACAGCGCCGGTGGGCTCGATGACCTCACCTCGGCCGTCGCCGAGCAGGCCGAGCGGTTGCGTGCTCGCGTCGCGCAAGGGCAAGCCCCAGCGGCGGTCGAGGCGACGACGTGAACACGGTCATCATCGGCTGCGGCGCGATCGCCTCGCGGTGGCTTCGGACGCTCAGCGCCGATCCCCGCGTCCGCGTCACCGCGTTCGTGGATCCCGACGCCACGGCCGCGCAGCGGCTGGATGTTCGGCATCCCGGTGTGGCAGCGCGGTGGTTCCCCGACCTGGCGGCCGCCCTCGCCGCCGTTGACGCCGAGGTGGCGGTCAATCTCACGCCACCGGCGTTGCACGCCGCTGTGTCGCGCAGCGCTCTGGCGGCAGGACTGCATGTGCTGTCCGAAAAGCCGCTGGCCACCAGCCTTGCCGATGCCAGCATGCTGGCCGGGATGGCCGCCGAGCGCGGCCTGCTGCTCGCAGTGATGCGCAACCGTGCCCGCGACGGCCAGTTCCTGCAGTTCCGGGACCTGCTGCGCCAGGCTACGGAGGGACCGCTCATGGTTACCGGAGACGTCCTGGTCAGCCTGCCGGACCCCGGGTTTCGCAGCAAGACAAGTTTGCCGGTGACCACCGACCTAGCCGTGCACGCGTTCGACCAGCTGAGCGAGCTGGTGCCGGCACCTGCGGTGCAGGTCTGCTGTACCGAGACGCCGATCGGGTTCGTCGGCCCTCACGGCGGCCTCGCCACCATGATCGTCACATTCGCAGACGGTTCTCTCGCCAGCTACCGCGTCGGGTACACCGGGCCGCAGCTGCGCACTCCGGCGAATGGAATCTGGCGGGTCGAAGCACACGGGTTCGCAGCCCGTTGGGACGGCGCGGGCACTGTCACCGCCTGCGCCGGCCGTCAGGACAGCGATCGCCTGATCCACCTGCTGGACACACCACCGGGATACCGGCTGTGCATCGACGCGATGGTCGACGCGCTGCACGCCGGAACCGCCGCACCGCCGCCGCTGGCCCCGATCGCTTTACTCGACGCTGCGCTGACCTCGGCGCGCACAGGCCGCCCGGCCCCAGTCGCCCCGGCGTGGGAACGGTCATGATCGGCAGCGACTCCTACACCGCAGCTCGTGCCGCGCTGGCCAGGGCAGAGCCGGCAGCCGACCGGGCCGGGCTGACCCTGTTGTGCGGCGGCGCGGACAACCGGCTCTACTCGGCAACCACCGCCCACGGCCCAGTGATGATCAAACTACGCCGGCACCAGGCCGCACGGTACGACGTCGCGGCCTGGGCGAGCGCCACCCTGGCGGCGGCAGGCGTCCTCGTGCCCCGCATTCTCTGGTTCGACCAGCACAGCTGCGTCGAGACCCGGTGCCCTGGGTTGCCGCTCGCCGATCCGGCGGGCGACGTAAACCTGGCCGCCGCAGATACTGCCGTCGCCCGGCAGGCCGGCAGGCTGCTACGCCGCGTCCACGCGACCGCGGTCGACGGTTTCGGGCAGCTCGACGCCGACGGACACGGCCGACATCCGTCGATGCGCAGCTGGCTACTCGGCGGCCGCACCTGCGCGATCCCTTCGCGGATCGCCGGCGTCAGCTTGCCAACGCTGGAGGCCCGGGCGCGCCGCGCCCTGATACAGCACGCCAGGAACTGCGACGGTGTTGCCGCGCGACTGGTCCACGGCGACTGGGCCGCACGGCACGTCATCGCCGACGCCGGCCGGGTCACCGGACTTGTCGACCTGGAGAGCGTGCGCGGAGCCGACCCGCTGACCGACCTGGCGGGCTGGTCGCTGCAGGAGCCGCCCGAGTTGACCACCGCGCTGTTCGACGGCTACTTCGACCAACCGCCGAGCCTGCAGATCCGCTACCGCCTCACCGTATACCGCCTGCGTATCGCCACTTCCTTGCTGCATTGGCACGCCCGCCAGGGCAACCCACAAACGGTACGCCTGCGCGCCGCGCAGTTGGCCGCCGACCTCGACGACCTCCACCACGGAGCTCCGCGCGCGATCCCGCGCCTGGCCATCTGACCCGCACCACCGATGTGAAAGGGAACCACATGACCGTCATCCACACCGCTGCCCGCCAGCGGATCACCCCGGACAGCAGACCGCCTGGCTTCCCGGTCCAATCAGCTGGGATGTTCGTCATCCGCTCCGACGGCACCGCCACCTTCGACCGCCACTACCACGATTTCGACGAGTTCTGGCTCGTCGCCGCAGGAACCGGCACGGTCCAGGTCGGCGACGAGCAGCATCACATCACGGCCGGAGACATCATCTTCACCGCCGCCGGACTGGACCACGACGTGATCGCCGTCGCCGAAGAGCTGCGCGTGTTCTGGCTGTCCCTGCCACCGGCCCCAGGCGGCAGCGGCGCACACCTGCACCGCACCGAACACGACGCGATCAAACACGCCGTACGGGTCGTCGCCGCAGGCGGGCCGCGATGACCGCCGTCGCTCCGCTAGTCAAACTTCCGTTCCCGAAGCAGCCGAAGTACGGACCAGCCGAGCGTGCAGCCGTCTTGCAACTGCTCGACACCGGACACCTGTCGGAGACCACCCGAGGCCCGGCGACCGCCTCAATCGAGGACGCCTTCGCCGCCCTAGCCGGCACCGCCTTCGCGTTGTCGTTCAACTCCGGCACCGCCTCACTCAAGGCCGCCCTACACGCGGTCGGTGCCCGTCCAGACGCCGGCGTGCTCATGTCACCGATGACGTGGATCTCGCCGATCACCGCTGCGTTCCAGGCCGGGAGCTTCCCGGTATTTGCCGACGTCGGGGCCGAGTCGGCCAACCTCGATACATCCGCGCTCACGGAATCGGGCGACGTCAGCGCGGTGCTCGTCACGCACGCCTGGGGCCTACCCGCCGCCATGGAAACACTGACCGCAGTCGCCGCAGTCCCTGTGGTCGAGGACTGCTCCCACGCCCACGGGGCACGCCACGCCGGCAGCCCAGTCGGCTCCTGGGGCACCGCCGGATGCTTCAGCTTGCAGGAGGCCAAGTCGGTCTCCGGCGGCGAGGGCGGCATCCTGACCACCAACGACCAGGCCGTCTACGAACGGGCTATGAGCCTCGGGCATCATCCTCACCGCCTGCAGGCCGAGTTGACCCTGCCCGAACTGGTGGCGACCGCCGACACCGGCGCAGCACACAAATACCGGATGCCGGCTCTGTCGGCGGTCATCGCCCGGCAGCAGCTGGCGAGCCTGCCACAACGCATGGCGGCCTCCGAGGCAAACCTCGCGATCCTGCGTGACGTACTGCACGACCACGCCGCCCCGATCGCCGTGCCCGATCCCGGCCCAGGCAGCGTCCGAGGCTGGTACGGCACCCCGCTACGGCTTCTTCAGCCCGGCGCCGACGCTGAAGCGCTGCACGAAACCTTTGCCGCGCAAGGCATCCCCGTACGGCGCATCTACCCGGACTGGCTGGCCAGCCCGCTGCTGCACACTCCGGCGCTGCTGCACCGCTACTGGCCACACCTACAACACAGCCCATGGCGGCCCCCAGACCCAGGCGCGTTCCCCCACTACCGGCAAGCACGCCGCAGCACCCTCATCCTCAAGATCCCCACCGTGGCCGCCGATGACTACATGGCCCAGGTCGGCCAGGCCCTGGTTCACGTGCTGACCCACCGTTCCTGACCCACCGCCCCAGGAGGTCCACCGATGACCTATATCTGCCGCGCCGCAGTGATGCACAAGCCCGGCGAGCCCTTCCAGCTACAAGACATCCAACTCAGCGAGCCCGCGTACGGCGAAGTCCTGGTGCGCACCGTGTCGGCCGGGATCTGCGGCACCGACCTGCACTTTGCCCGCGGCACCATGCCTTTCCCCGTACCCACCGTGCTCGGGCACGAGGCCGCCGGTGTTGTAGAGGCCGTCGGTGCCGGAGTCAGCGGCTTCAAAGACGGCGACCGGGTGATCGTGTGTGATCAGACCTTCTGCGGACGGTGCGCGGCCTGCCTGACCGGACGCATGGTCTACTGCACCGACTCAGGCACCAAGCAGCGCCAGAAAACACGAATGACCATCGACGGGCGGCTCGTACGCCAGTACCTGGGTGTCTCCGCGTTCGCCGAGCTGATGCTCGTCGACGAGGCCGCACTCGTGGCGATGCCCGCCGGGCTGTCCTTCGACGCCGCAGCGCTGTTGGGTTGCTGTCTGACCACCGGTCTCGCGGCGGTGTTCAACGTCGCCCGCCCGGCACCGGGGTCGACAGTGGCCGTGTTCGGCTGCGGCGGGGTCGGCCTGGCAGCCGTCCAGGCCGCACGGATCAGCGGCGCTGCCGAGACGATCGCCGTGGATCTGGAGCCGCACCGCAGGGAGATCGCCGCCAAGCTCGGTGCCACCGTCACCATCGATCCAGCCGACGGCGACGTCACCAAGCAAATTCTCGCGATCGCGCCCGGCTGCGTCGACGCCGCGATCGAGGCGGTCGGCCTGGCCGAGACGGCCGGGCAGGCGTTCGCCGTACTGCGCCCCGGTGGGCAGGCCACCGTTCTGGGAATGATGCCGCCCGGCGCCGAAATTCGCCTGCCAGCGGCCCTGTTGCGGCACGGTCGCGGGATCACCGGCACCGTGATGGGATCGGTGCGCACTCGCTTCGACATCCCGCGCTACGCCGATCTGGCGATGCGGGGCATCCTGCGCAGCGAGGAGATCATCACCAGCAACAGGCCGCTGCACAACGTGAACGAGGCGATGGCCGACGCCGAAGCACGCCAAGGCATCCGATCCATGATCCGTTTCTAGCCTCATCCAGCGCGGACCCGCAGCGGCCCTAGAGTTCCGCTCCGGAAGATCGAGCACATCGCCCTGCGAGTAGCGAGAGTCAGAGTCGCGCCGCGAAGGCGTCGCGAACCTGACCCCGGTTTGCCGTCCACCAGTGCAGAAACGTCTCACCGGAGAAGAACAGGTGGTCACAGGAGTGGTCGCCTCGGTCGTAGTGGAACACCAGCTGCCAGAAGTCCGAGGCCCGCTTCCACCATAGGCGGTCCACCGCGTCGGCCAGTTCGGCATCACTAATCGCGACCACCGCACGGTACCCGGCGACGAACGCGGCCACCAACTCCAGATCCAACTCGCCCGCCTCACCACCGAACTGCAGCGTGGCGGTCCGGGCGATCTCCTCGCCGAACGGGCGAACCCTGATCCGATCCCAGTCGATCACTCCGGCCACCACCCCATCACGCCAGATGATGTTGCGATGCTGAAGATCACCATGGGTGTATCCGGCAGGGCCAGCCGGTTGACCAGTGGCCGGGCGCAGATGCCCATACTCGGCGATGAGCGCCTTGCGCCGCCGCAGCAACTCGACCGTCTGGACATCGAACGGTGCCGCCGAAGCGAACGCGCCGATGGCGCGTAGATACCGGTCAGCCTCGGCCACCGCCTCACCGGGCGCTGCCACCGTGGCCGTGACGGCACCGGCAGCCGGCAGCCACCTCCGCAGGCCCGGATCGTTGAGCTCGCGGTGCAGCCTGCCAACCACACCGCCAAGGTGATGTGCTTGACCGGCCGACAATCCGGTACCCGCAATGTGCTCGCCCTCCAGCCAGCCGAACAGACTGTAAGCGCGGTCATCCACCTCGGCGACGACATCACCGCCGATGGTCGGCACCGGCGGACACGCCGGGACCCCTGCCGCAGCGAGCGCCGCAGCGACGCTCAGATTGCGTCGCACGGTCGACACGGGCGCGTCCAACAGCAGCTTCAGCGCAAATGCGCCACCGGTGGTGCGAAGCTGCCAGTTGCGGTTCATCAACCCATCGGGCAGATATCGAACTTCATCGACCTTTTTCAGCCGGTACACGTCGACCAGAAACGGCAGGTCCTGGGCAGCCAGGTCGAGAGCGGCGACCTCGGCAAGCACGGAAGCTGTCACAGGGACGTACGCTACCGAATCCGCCGGACAGCCCCGGGGAAGGCGCGGCCGCAGCTCAGGTACCGAGGGCAGCCAGCGGTGCTCGTGGGAGCACTCCTCAATGAGATTCCATGAAGCGCGCCCGCCTGTGGCCGTGGTCGGACCGCACCCCAAGACCGCCGAGTAGCCCGGGGGAATCTCACCCCCGGGCCCTCACAGAACCGTACGTAACAGTCGCCCGTTATACGGCTCTTGTCGCTCTGGTCACCAGACCGTGGGAGCGTGGGTGACCCACGCCCAGTGGGCGAAAGCCCTCGGGCGTTTCTGAACGGCTCTGTTCCATGCCGACCGGGCTTTCCTCTTGCCCCGCAACCGTTTGTACTTTCGACGGACCCACCGCAGCAGGTAGGCGTTGATACGTTCCAGGAGGGGATACAGGGCCGATCGGTAGAACGCCCCGTAATAGTTCATCCAACCCCGTACGATCGGGTTCATCCAATCGGCGAGGTCCGCTTCGGTTAGGCATGTGCGATGGTGCAGCCGCCAGGACCGCACCTGGGCACTGATCTTCTTCAGGGCCTGGCTACTGATCGCCGGCAGGAACGACAGGAACATCGCTCCTTCCTTTGTTCGCGCGGAGCGTCTCCGGAAGCTGTAGCCGAGGAAAACGAACTCGGTGTGCTCGGATGAATCTGCACGCCGGTTGTCGTCCTGACAGTAGACGATCCGGGTCTTCTCCGGGTGTAGAGCAAGCCCAACCCCAGTCATCCGTTTCGTGATCTCGGCCAGCACGTATTTAGCTTGCCGTTCACTGACGCAGTGCACGACCACGTCATCCACGTAACGCTCGAACCGGACGACCGGGAACACCTTGGCCATCCACGCGTCGAACGCGTAATGGAGAAACAGATTAGCCAGGACCGGTGAAATCGCGGACCCTTGCGGGGTACCACGATCTCTTTCCTGTAGCACGCCGTCGGGTAGTTGCAGTGGCGCCTTCAACCAGCGTCCCACATACAACAGAACCCAGGGCTTATCAGTATGCGCGGTGACTGCTTTTAGTAGCAGTTCCCACGGAACCGTGTCGAAGAACTTCCGGATGTCCAGATCGATCACCCAGTCGTTCTGCCAGCACCGCCTACGGCAAACAGCTACCGCGTCGACCGCCGACCGCCCAGGCCGGTAGCCATACGAGTCAGGGTGGAAGATCGGTTCGACCCGCGCTTCCAGCTCCCGCGCTGCCACCGTCTGCGCGATCCGGTCCGCGACCGTGGGCACGCCTAAAACCCGGACGCCTCCCCCAGTCCTGGGAATTTCCACCGCACGCACCGGAGGCGGAAAGTATGTTCCCGACGACATTCGATTCCAGATCTTGTACAGATTGTTCTTCAGATCCTGCTCGAAGTCCGCCAGGGACACCGCATCCACGCCCGGGGCACCCTTGTTCGCTTTCACCTTCTCGTACGCCTCCCAGACAGCCCGCTTCGAAATCATGAACGGCTTGCCCAGTGCTTTCAACTCATCCACGCGACTCCTCCCAACCACAAGGCTGGTTGATCGAGTAAACCAGTCACGAACGACCCGACCCCTTCGCTCCACCCCTATTACAGGAGCTTCGCCACTACTACGAGTCGGTCCGCCAGCGCGATCGGCAACGGTACTCAGTTCCTCACGGCTTCGGGCCGCCCGGAACGCTCCCTCTCACCCGCCCCAGCAGCGGCGGGTAGTTTCCTCACACGCCTTCTCCCGTTCCGCACGAAAGCCGCAGGTCGGGCTCGCGTCGCCTGTATGCCGGACACCGCCTGGCCAGTAAACTGGTCCCCGCCAGACTCATCCCGGGATCGCATTGACACCCCGGTTTCGATGTCGCCTTCTAATTTTCGACACGTCATCAGCGATTCGCTTTCGCTCGCCTTCCCGACCCCCACCTGACATCTCGAATGGATGCCTTTTCCCCATCGTTCACCACAACAGTCTTCAGCTAATGCAGCATGAGGTGGTTTGAAGCCTCCCCCAGCAGAGCGACTCCGAAGGGCCAAACCTTCATCTTCCGTACAGCATCGCCGCAAGACAGATATTCCTACATATTCCTGTCCTTTCGCGTTCGGGACACAACAATGCCGTTCAGATAGGGCGTCTGGCGAGGTCAGCGTGGTGAACTGACCTCGGCTGTGGGTGGGCCGGTACGGTGGCTGGCCGTGACGTCATCGGTAGTCGAGACAGGATCACGGCCGTGGGGCCGGTTGACCGACCACATCGGGCTGGGTGTGGTGTCGGCCCGGTTCAGTCGTGACCTGCTGGAAGAGGTCCTGAACCGTACCGAGCGGCGGGAGAAACGCACCCGGCGGCTGCCCGCGCACGTGATGGTCCGGTACGTGATCGCGATGGGGTTGTTCTTCGCCGAGTCGTATGACGAGGTGATGCGCCGGCTGGTCGGTAACCTGCGCACACTCGGCTCGTGGGACGACGACTGGCAGGTCCCGACCAAGTCCGCGATCACCCAGGCCCGGCAACGACTCGGGCCCGAGCCGATGAAAGCGCTGTTCGAGCGGGCCGCCGTGCCGCTGGCGAACGCGGGCACCAAAGGCGCGTGGCTGGCCCGCCGCCGGCTGTGCGCGATCGACGCGACCAGCTTCGACGTGGCCGACACCCCGGCGAATGTGGAACGGTTCGGGCGGACGGGTTCCGGGCCGAAGGCGTCGGCCTACCCGAAGCTGCACGTCGCCGCCCTGGCCGAGTGCGGCACCCACGCGATCGTGGGCGCGGTGCTGGGACCGTGCCGCACCGGGGAACGCACCCTGGCCGCCGACCTCACCGGCATCGTGGAGCCGGACATGCTGGTCCTGGCCGACGCCGGCCTCTACTCCTGGGAACTGTTCAACCGGTACGCGGACACCGGCGCGGACCTGGCCTGGCGGGTCGGCGCGTCGGTGTCGATCGGCCACGTCCGCTGGCTTCCCGACGGCTCCTACCTCGCCCTGGTCTACCGGCCCGGACTGAGCGCCGGCCGACGGCGTCGTCTGGTCGAACTGGCCCGCGCCGGCGGTGACATCGACCCGGACGTGGCACGGCTGGTGCGGGTGGTCGAGTACACCGTGCCGGAGCGTAACCCCGACGGTGAACTGATCACCCTGGTGACCACGGTCCTCGACTCCTACGAGATACCCGCTCTGGACCTCGCCGCCGCCTACCAGCAACGCTGGGAGGAAGAGTCCGCCCTCGGCGAGATCAAGACCGACCTACGCGGCCGAGGCGAGGTCCTGCGGTCGAAGACCCCGGACCTGGTCGAACAACAGATGTGGGGACTGCTGCTGGCCCACTACGCCATCCGGGCCCTGTTGGTCGACGCCGCCGACCCGGCCGGCTACGACCCGGACCGCATGTCGTTCATACAGGGCGTCCGGGTCGTCCGCCGCCAGGTCACCGACCAGGCGGCCATCACCCCCTGAGCGCCTGAACGCCGCTGTCGCCGACACCATCGCCGAACTCCTGCGTCATCGACTCCCGCCACGCCGACACCGCACCTGCCCCCGCGCGATCAAACGCGCCCGCCACAACTCCTACCGCGTCAAACGCCCCACCGACCGCGACACCCGCCACCCCGGACCACCCACACCCCACCTGGCCTGCCCAAACACCCTTAAATGAACGGCATTGCCCCAAGACCTGACCCACGTCGAAGCCGCTCCTCCCAGGCAGGTCTTCATCTCGCCGTTGCTGACCCCCTCAGCGCCGGATGCGAAAGAGTTCGGCCAGAGCCCGAAGCACGGCCGGCAGCTTGTCCGCGTCCACCCTGAACAGGGCGACCAACGCGACTACGAGGCGGGGCACGACGAAGGTCAAGGCGACAATGACCAGTACCCAGGGCCCAGCGGAAAGATACGATTCGAGCGCGGACACGGCGAGGTAACCCCCTTCGGGGCCAAGTCTCGCGGCGGCCAAGGCGCGCGAGCCAGGTTCGCCGATCCCGGTCAGGCAATGAAGTTCTGCTCCAAAAATACCATATGGCGGCGGCTACTCTGTCACCCGCGCCCACGTCGGCGCGCCCAGTGGGACAGCGAGGATACGACCCATCTGGGGCATGAGGAGGAGCCCTGCTCGACACCGTCGGCATGTCGCTACGGCAGACTGGACGAGATCCCCTAGCTCACGGGGCAGTGGAACAGCTCGCGCAGGTATGCGTTCCGGAGTGACTGGACCGTCGCTGCTCTGCCCTGGACGATTTACCGGGCCGCGACCAGCCGGCGTCCATAGCCACCGGCGTCCGTCCACACCGACATACACCACGGCGATCGTGCGGTGCGGCTGGCAGCGGTCACAGATGATCCGTTTCTCCTTGCGATAGGCACCCGGATTTGCCTTGATCGCTTCGGCTTGTTGTTCGAAGGCGTCCATTATTCAAATGCCTCGTCCATTATGTGCAGGTGTCTCATCACTAAATTCACCTCTTCCGGCACGGGCACTGTTTGGACCACCGCGCCGCTGCCCAGAAGTCAAGCTTTCTGAGCGATGTCGTACCTACATGATACAACTCGCCCATGACTCACCCTGAAGACCTTCCATCCAGCGTTGCCAGCATCGCCGAGTACCTCGCCATGATGGCCAAGGGCTACGACAACCACTTGAAGTGGAACGAACAGGCCATGTTCAAGGCAGACCTCATGAACGCCCGTGACCGGTGGCGTGGGGTGGCACCTGAAGCCTTTGCGGCGAAGCTACGCCAAGAAGGCGTACGCGAGGAGGACATCCTCGAACTTGTCGACTGGCTCAAGAAGGCTCAGGCTGGTCGGCGCCTTGTCCCGGAGCGCGCATACCGAGATAATATCTTCAGCCCACCGCCTGAAGCCCGAACCGGTAGGCCAGGGCGACACAGTCGGGATTGGTGACGCTCAAGGATGTTGGCCTCGGCTGGCCTGTGGCTCAATGAGCCTTTCCGGGTAACGACGCGTGACTGCGCGTAGTGTCCGTTTCACGTGGTTCGGTTGTGTTCGATGTGGAGGATGACCAGGGCTGCCGCGACGATGTCGCCGATCTTCCATGGGCAGAGGGTCACGTTGCGCAGGGCTTTGAAGGTCATCTTGAGGAGGCTGTTGCCGCGTTCGCCGACCGCGCGGAGCCGGTTGTGGGCTCGGTTGAACTGCTGCTGGATGTCGGTGAGTTGCCCGTTGGGCGGTGTCTTGAAGGCGACGGCGATGGTGTCGGCCTCTCCTTCGTATCCCAGGTCGGCGAGGGTGCGCACGTCGTCGCGGATCTCGGTGAGAGTGGCCAGCATGCCGGGGTGGGTACGCAGGCATCTGGTGTCGTGTTCTCTGCCGGGGCGGACCGGGGAGGTCCACAGCGGCCAGCCGTCCGGGGCGCTGACGACCTGGATGTTGCCGCCGTGGTTCTTGTGCTTCTTCGACCACCACAGGTCCACGCCGGGGGTGGGGCCGGGCGTGGAGATCCGGTCTGTCTCGATCAGGGTGCCGTCGAGGAGGATGTAGTCGTAGCCGGCAGTCTTGGCGGCCAGCAGGGCCGCGTGCAGGCCGGGAGCCTGGGCCGCCAGCACCGTGATGCCTTCGTGCAGGTTGTCGTAGCCGGTGGAGTTGCTGATCGTGTTGTCGTGGGCCAGTTGGTGCATGCGGGTGCCGTCGAGGAGCCAGCGCAGGACCAGCACGGCCTGCCGGAAGCAGGTCAGTGCCCGGCGGCCTTGGCGGGTGCCACGGCGTAGGCGTTCGGCGTGCAGCAGCGCCGACACGCGCAGCACGGTCTCGTCACGGACGGGCAGGGCGGCGGTGTACGTGATACTCATAGGTGCGCGGGACTCCGGTGGCGGGTGATCGGTGAGAGGACCACTTCGTATCGGAGTTCCGCGTCTTCGCATCGCGATCAGCCAGGAACGGGCGTTTCCAACACACTTCGGACGGCTACTTTCTGTACCTGCAGCCTTACCCGGAATGGCTCAATGAAGTTATCTCAACAAGATCTGTAACCATGTTCAAAGTGAAGTAGCACGAGGGCGGCTTTCGCTATGTCGCCGATCTTCGTCGGCGGAGTCGTGACACCTTGCAGGACGCGCCACCTCTGGCTCAATAGCGCGAATCCGCGTTCGCCGAGGCACCGCATCGCACGCAGGAGCATGTTGTAGGTCCGGTTGTCGACGTGGAGCCGGTGTCCACTGGTCGGCTTCTTCACGGGGGTGTGTACGCCCTGACCTGCACCTTCGTACCCGGAATCCGCCAAGGTGGGTAGTCCGCGAGCGGCGGCCGCGTAGAGCGCGCCGAGGACCTCTTCCTGGGCGATACGTAGGTCATGGACTGAGCCGGGAGCGACACCGGAGACCCATACCGGGAACCCGTCGGGGCGCATCAGCGCCTGGACGTTGCCGCCGAAGTCGTGGGTCTTTCCGGAGTAGTAGGCGTCGATGGTCTCGCCCTTCCTGTTGGCTGTCTTCTCCGCGTACCGGTCGCTGTCCACGACCTTGCCGTCGAGGATCAGGTGTGACCAGCCCTCGGCTTCGACCCGGTCGAGGGCCTCGGACAGATCCGGCGCCTGCGCGGACAGCACCGCCAAGACCTCGTCGTGGTAGCGGTAGGAGGTGGCCCGGGACAGCCCGAACCCGGCGCCGAGCTGGGGGATGTCCACGCCGCGGTTACGGAACCAGACAAGGCCGAACACCGCCTGCCGCCAGCAGGTGAGCAGTCGGGTCTTCCTGCGTGTGCCCAGCGACCGCCGGTGGGCGCGTAGCAGACTCGCCACGTAGGAGACGAGTTCCCTCGGGACGTCGAGTGTGGCACGATAAGTGATCACGTGGGGTCCTCTTGGTGACGGATTCTTGTGGTGAGACCGGTTTATCGGAGGACCTCACGTCCCACAAGAATCGTCGCTATTGCCCCTTATGTGCGTGTCGCACCATTCAACGAACCATTCGTTGTTGAGAAAACTTCAATGCGGTGCGGGATCGAGGGGTCAACCATCGGCACGTAGCCAGGCGCGAAGGCGAACTATGGCCCGTCCTGCAGTTGGCCCGTGTCGCAGTGACTGCGGTCGCGCGATTTCGCTGAGCCGGTTCAGGATGGCGATCGGCCCACTACCCCACGTACTCATGCCGAGCGTCGTTCAGCAGTGGCTCGCGCCACGAACCGCCTGGGTGTCAAGCTGTGGAGATGGAGCTTGCCGCTGCCGGACGAACCACCGGTGCCCGCCGTGGCTGACGTTGACCAGTCACGGGGAGCTGAGGGGCGTCGGCGGAGGTTGGCAGAGCGGTTGGCGTGGGAGTTGGCGCATCCGGACCCCCAGGCTCCGCGTGATGGGCTGAGTGATTTCGTGGCGGCGGCGGCGATGCGGGTCCGATGGGCTTCCGCTGTTGACGCTCAGGTTGCCTTCGACCAAGCGCCGCGTGTGATTGCCCTTGGCGGTGAGTTTGGTCGTGTCGCTGGGCGTGGCGGTGTGGTCCTGTACGTGCATTGCTTCGAGGGCGGGATGGACGACTGGAGCATGGTCGTTCCGTGGGAGCCGTTCGCCGGGCCGGTGTTGGTGTGCGTGGACGACTTGGAAGATCACTGTATGTGGATCTCCGAGGATGATCCGCCAGCGAGTGAGGCTCTGTCCCTGTTGCAAACGGGGATCGAGCTGGCATTCGGCACCAGGGCGGCGCTGACCGCCGACGGCGACCTGCCTCCGGATTGACCTGGCGGGCACCGTGGCGGCTATCTCCGCTCTGGCGGGACGTGCCGAACGGCCGGATGTATGGGTGTGGGCTCGGTGAGGTCGTGTCGGCCGAGGAGTCTGGCGATGGTGGTGGCGGCGCGGGAGCGTTGTTTGGAGGCGCTGGGTTCACTGAGGTGCAGGTCGGCGGCGACATGGCGCAGGGCTTCGCCGTTGAGGTAGGTGCGACGGATCAGGGTGGCCTGGGTGTCGCTGATCGTCTGCCGGCCGGAGTGGGTGACGAGGCGGTTCAGGACGTCGTGGACGGTTTCCTGGTTGGCGTCGTTGAGGTGGGCGTCGTGTTCCGGGTTGCCGTGCTCGGAGTGGGGGATGCGGTCGTCGGGTAGTGCGTCGAGGTCGTAGGTGGGTGGTGGGTGTTGTCGTTTGCGTCCGCTGGCGTGGGTGTAGGCGGCGTCGGTGAGTCGGGGGAAGAGCTGCGGTGTGGTCAGGTCGAGGCGGTGCAGGGCGAACAGGAACTCGATGGCGAGGGTGTAGTGGGCCTGGGCGGCCGGGCCAGGGGGGAGGTAGGCGGTGAGTTTGTTGGCTTGGGCGCGGAGTTTTGGGTAGGCGACGCCGAGCGCGTAGAGGTTCCAGTCGCCGCGGTGGGCGCGGGCGGTGTCGGCGAGGTGCCGCCAGGCTCGGTCCCGGATGGGGCCGGGTGCGCGCATGACGTGGAGGCGGAAGTCGACCATGGGTAGCGGGGTCGGTGGTGTGTCCGGGTCGATGACGTTGCTGGGGAGGGTCAGGGTGATGCGGGTGCGGGCCTGGGTCTCGATCTGGCCGAGGACGGTGAGGTCGGCCCGTCGTCGTGGTGGTCCCAGTCCGGCGTTGGGCAGTGGGGTCGGCTGGTGCGGGGCGGGCACGGCGGATCCCTGTCAGCGAGACCGGTTGCCGGTACGGCGCGATGATCGCATCCCGTTGACCCCGTCCTTCGCTGCTCACCACCGGAGCGGACTGTGGCTCCTGACCGTGGTGACGAGCCTACGTGCGAGGTGCCGGATGGATGTCACTGCTCAGCGGCCCGTTCTGCTGCCAGCGTCAGCGGGTGGCCCTTCATCGGGCTGTCGGGTGGAGGGGCAGTTTGAAGCGTGGATCGCTTAGCACTTCCTGTCGGTTGCCCTCGGTAGTGTGCCGCGCGGGGGTGCTGCGGGACCAGTTGCCGCCCTACCAGACCCGGCGCGGCTGGTAGGGAGCTGCCTGACGCGCGGGTCCGGCCCGCCGACTTTGGTTGGTCGGTGGGCCGGACCCGGTGCCGTCGCTATCCTCGACTATGAAGGCGTGGCCACCACGGTGCTTCGCGTAGCGGTTGCAGTGCCATCCGGTCGGGCTCTGCGCCTGGCAGCATTCGGGGTGGCTGGTCCACCGGTAGGTGCTCTGCAGCTCGTCGTACTTGCTGCGGTGGTGCCAGGCCAGCCAGTGCCCCTGGTAGGGCTCGCCGTTGTGGCCGCCATCGCCCTCGACGAACATCTCGCACTCGCCCGGGTGACCGGCGGCAAGTTCGCACGCGGCGATCTTCACACCGGGGTAGTTGCGCTGGTCAGGGTGGCCGGTGTCAAGGTAGCCACCGTACTTGCCGTTGAGGTCTTTGATCGAGATCCGGACGTACGACTCGCACCTGGCGTGAAAGTCCACGCTGGTCAAATCAGCTCCTCACGATCGACTGCCCGCATGGAACGCGGCTGCGCGATAGGCCAGCGCGCTAGCACCGATGGTCTATTCCCGTCAAGGGGCAGATTTTTGGGATGTGAAAGAGCGGGATGCCGGGCGGTCAGCGGGGCCTGGTCCGGGTTGGACCGTCACGCACCAAGGACAGCAGATGACCAGGGCCGCAGCGTCCCGGAGCGAACTGCTCGACCACCAGCCGGCCGCCCTGGTCGCCCGACGAGCGGCGATCAATCTACGCGAAGCCCCGCTCGCCGCTGACAACAGCGAGGCGGCGCAACGCACCTACGCGCGCAGGTGGCCAAGATTTTTCTCGCGCGGACGGAAAGTTCGACCACCCACGCTTCCCCTCTATAGGTAGAGGACCGAGGTCGTCCCGTGGTGGCTGACAGTACGACGCGTACCGGGATCAATCTGACTGATCACGCTTCGGCGGGAACGGCTGTGGCCTGCGGTTTTCCAATCGGCGGCCCGGTTTTGTAATCCCATTAGTGAAGGTGCGGCTCGTGCCGGGGCTGTTGTCCACCCAACGGACACCCACCACCCGCCCAACACCCAACCTCGTTGCGGCGGTGGCAGTGCGGGGCTGTCAGGTCCCCGACGGTGTCTGCCACAACCCGCGCCTGACAGAAGTCCACCACAGACAGAGAGTGTCCGATTAGTAGTTGAACAGGATGGTTCGAGGTTGAACAGCAGCCTTCGCGGGGTTCACCCCGTTTCAGGCGCTGACAGAAGGTGCCCGGTCCGGGTGTGGGTCCGTGCCCGGCGCGGTGCGGCTGTCAGGGGTTGCGAACTGCTCTGCACCCGATCCGCAACCCAACACGGCGTGAACACGCAGGTCAACCCAAATTCGCGCATCCTTCATGGACCGGCGACTGACATAGATGTCAACTCTTCCCCCGGGGATGCGCTTATCAGCGCTACAGCGAAAGGAAAGCTGATGTCGTCCGGAACCACCCAACAGTTGCGGGCCTCCGGCGGCCCCAGCGAACAACTCCTGCTCCTGCTCAACGACCACCGGGTCATGACCACCGACCAACTCGCCCGCGCCACTGCCACCCCGGCCCGCACCGTGCTGTACCGGCTCGAACAACTCCGCACCGCCGGCATGGTCGACTATGACCGGCCCGGCCGCCACACCGGCAGCGCACCCCACCACTGGTGGCTCCGCCCCGCCGGAGCACGCCTGATCACCGGCACCGCCGCCGCTGACGGCCGCCGACCGTCCGCGATGTTCTCCGCCCACGCCGCCACCATCACCGAGGTGTGGCTCGCCCTGCGCGACCACGGCCCGCCCGCCGGACTCACCATGACCGGCTGGGCGACCGACCGGGCCGGTTGGCAGGAATGGGACGGCCCCACCTCCGCTTGGGGCGGCACCACGACCAAGCGCCTCACCCCGGACGCCGTCTACGAAGCCACCCTGCCAGACGGCAGGACGACGGCGGCGTTCGTGGAGATCGACCTCGCCTCCATGACCCAAAACCAGCTCAGAGCCAAACTCGACCGCTACCGCGCCTACACCCGCGACCAGGCGTGGCAGGGTCGGTTCCCGCACTGCCCGCCCCTACTGCTGTTCACCACCACCGCCCACCGGGCCGTCACCTTTACCCGCAACGCCGCCAAACACCTCCGAGAAGAACACAACCCCAGCCGCTACCGTCGACGCCCTGTCACCGACGGCGATCTCATCGCCGAACACGGCCGGCTGATCGTCGCCGCGACCGGCCTCGTCCGCGACCCCGCCCGCGCCGTCACCGCCCACGCCTGGAACCTCACCGACCCCGAAGCCGCCGAAACCACCCTGACAGCGGTCCTCGACGAACGCGCCACCGTCACCGCCGCCGCCCAACCCGCCTACCACCGTGAACACGCCGCCGAACTCGCCCGCCAACGCTCCCACACCCTGCACACCCTGGCCCGCCACCCACAGCAACTCGAACCGGACCTCGGCCCCGCCGCCGTCGACCTGCTGGCCTACCTGTTCGACCGCGACCACGACCCCCGCAACCCGTTCACCCCCGACCTCGACACCAGCAGCGTTCTGGCCGCGCTCGCCGACTGGTGGCGACAGCAACCCGACGACCCGACCACCGCCAAGACGCTGCGCACCGCGCTCACCCGGGCGCACCACACCGCCTGGTCCCATCAGGTCCACCAACTCGCCCACCTCACCGCAACTGGAGGCGACCGGCCCGCCTGGTACACCGCCGCCACCCGCCTCGCGCGGCCCCGCCTGCTCACCCCCACCGAACACCACCGGCTCGACCACGCCCACACCCGTGAACAAGCCCAGGTCGACGTCTGGCGCGACTGGCAACCCCCCGACCGCCACTACGGCACCCGGCTCACCTACGCCCAGTGGCGTGACGAACACGTCGACCGGCGGTGGCGTGCACTGTCT